>DAITPL010000088.1:0-10250 GCA_036833615.1 Rhodanobacter sp. | reverse complement strand
CGGTAGCCTTGCGCCGCCAGCCACAACAGGTCCAGCGACTTGCCCGCCAGCGGCACCAGCACGCGGCTGCCGATCGGCATGGCCAAAGTTGGCCAATGTTTTTCCAGCAAGGGCATGGTGCCTTCGCGGTGAAAACCGATGCGCTGGTCACGCCAGCGCTGCAGCCAGAATTCCGGATCCATCGTTACCCTCCGAAGGTGGGGGCGATCCAGCTACAACGCCACGCGCGCCAGGTCGCGCCGTGCCGCGCTGGCAGTCGTCGGACCAGCCTTGGGTCGCCAAAACTCAATCGACAACAGGGTATGATGAAATTCGTGTGGCTGTCGCGGCAACGCTCGACCGCCAGCCAACAATGGGGATTTATCGGAGAAACGCATGACGATTTATACGATCAAGCTGCTCGGGAAAGAAACGATAGCCAATGGCACGATGGCATTTGAGTGGGAAAAGCCCGACGGCTTTGAATATATCCCCGGCCAGTTTTGCGACATGACTCTGGTCAACCCGCCGGAAACGGATGAGGAAGGCAATGTACGTGGCTTCTCGTTTGTCACCGCGCCAAGCGAAGATAACCTGAAGATTGCCACCCGCATGCGCGATACGGCTTTCAAACGTGTTTTGCGGAATCTGCCGATTGGCAGCACGGTGAAGCTCGATGCCCCATATGGTGATTTCAAACTGCACAAGACCAGCACCACGCCGGCGGTATTCCTGATTGGCGGTATTGGTATTACGCCGGTGCGCAGCATCATTACGCAGGCAACGCAGGACAAGTTGCCGCACAGCATTACCCTGTTGTACGCCAACAAGACAGCCGCGGACGCCGCATTTACTGACGATTTTACAGCCCTTGCAGCGAAGAACAGGAATTTCAAGTTTGTGCCCGTCTATGCTGATGCGTCCGCAGCCGAATGGGCCGGTGAGCGTGGTTTCATCGACGCGGCAATGCTCAAGAAGTATGTGCCGGACATCGCCGCGCCCATTTATTATCTGTCTGGTCCCGCCGGCATGGTGAAGGCCATGCGCCAGATGCTGGTGACGGCTGGCGCCAACGAAGACAACATCCGGACCGAGGAATTTTCCGGTTATTGATGGCGGTCACGTCATCGCGGCCGGGGTTGATCACGCGGGAGTCATGCGCCGTTTCTCGCTTGCGCGGAGCGGCGGAATGATCGCACGCAAGCTGCGGCGTTCCAGGTCACCGCACTCGGCTGTGCGCCCGGAGGCCAATGCCGGACGCACGCTGGTGGCGCCGGTGGAACTTGCGTCCGCGCGTCCGGTCACCATGCAAGCAGTGCATGCAGCGCAACTTTACCGCCCCGCGCCGGCTCGGCGTGGGCGGAAGGCAGCACAGGAGAAACCATGGCCACGTACAGCAAGAATCCCGATGCCATCGCGAAACTTTCGCCGGAGCAATTCCGGGTGACCCAGCAAAGCGCCACCGAACGTCCGGGTAGCGGAGAATATCTGCACAACACGGCGCCGGGCATCTATGTCGATGTGGTGTCCGGTGAGCCGTTGTTCGCCTCCTCGGACAAGTTTCATTCGGCCTGCGGCTGGCCAAGTTTCACCCGGCCGATCGAGCCGGCAAATGTGCGTGAACTGGGCGACGCGACGCACGGCATGCTACGCACCGAAGTACGCTCAAAGCATGCTGACAGCCATCTCGGGCATGTCTTTCCCGATGGTCCGGCGGAGCGCGGCGGGCTGCGCTATTGCATCAACTCCGCTTCCCTGCGCTTCGTGCCCCGTGCCGACATGCAGGCGGCGGGCTACGGTGCATATCTGGACCAGGTGGAGGACGTGTCATGAGCACTGAGCGCGCAGTGTTGGCAGGCGGTTGCTTCTGGGGCATGCAGGACCTGTTGCGCAGCTACGTCGGGGTCGTCTCCACCCGCGTCGGCTATACCGGCGGCGAGGTGCCCCATGCGACCTATCGTCATCACGACGGCCATGCCGAGGCGATTGAGATCATCTTTGACCCGTCGCGGCTGAGCTTTCGTACCCTGCTGGAGTTTTTCTTCCAGATCCACGATCCGTCCACGCGCAACCGGCAGGGAAATGATCGCGGCGCTTCCTATCGTTCGGCAATCTTCTACGTCTCGCCGGAGCAACAACAAATCGCGCAGGACACCATTGCCGATGTCGATGCCTCAGGCCTGTGGCCGGGCAAAGTGGTGACAGAAGTGGTGCCGGCGGGCGAGTTCTGGGAAGCCGAGCCCGAGCACCAGGATTATCTCGAGCGCTATCCGGAGGGCTATACCTGTCACTTCGTTCGCCCCGGCTGGAAACTGCCGCGGCGTGACGCGGCGGCCTGACGATCGCCAGCGCCCGCGTGGTCCCGGCGCCGCGGTGTTCCGGCGCATCGTCACCATCGGCGCGTGCGGCAGGGCACTGCCAGGAGTCTGTCGGGCTTTGCTGGCCGGTCTGCGAATCCGCCTGTGTGGTCCATATTTCCGCGGCTTGGTCCATGGCACCACGCTGGACCGGCGCATCGTCGAAAATCTGTCCGCACACGGCCGAATTCCCGCTTCGACCACCAAAGCCCGGCAGACTCCTAGCGGGAAGCGGCGTCGTGCTCCTCGGCATTGCCGGTCGCCGCCTGGGCGGCTTTGGCCGCCTCGCGCTCTTCGCGCTTGCGCGCATCCTTGGCGTCCTGCTGCTTCTTCTTGGCAATCTCGCGTTGCCGTTTTTCGTATGCGTAGTTGGGCTTGGCCAAGAACATGTCTCCATCAGATTGACTGTTCATTGTAAGCCGCATACCCGGCGATGTGGTCGGCGTGAGTCGGCCCGGCCGGTTTGCCGGCAACCGCGGTTCAGTGGCCGCGCCCTCGCGGGCATTGTGGCGCTCGATACGTGACGCGTACATGCCTGGGTTTGGCGCGCGGTATGCACACACGTTCGTCTGCGGACCGGTGCCCGGTCATGCGCTCTTCAATCGGGATGACGAGCATCGATACAGGGTTGGTCGCGTGTTTTCGGGGTGCTGCCGCATCCGGTCGATCCGGCTTGCGGGCCTGCGTGGCGCTGACTAAGATCGGGACCAGGGTGCCGTGGGCCGAGGGGCTCGCTGTTGTGTGGGGTCGTCAGGCATTGACGCGACTGCGGGGTAGCCGTGGCGACGTTGATGACCGGGCGCTGCATGCCTTGTCCGGGAGCGTCCATGTCCACCCAGGTTGTACACCCGATCGTCCGGCTTGATTACCGTGTGCGCCTTGCGTTCATTCCGCTGGGGGCCGTGGTCGGGTACGCCATGCTCGATGCCACCGGTCGTGGCACCTGGTGGGTCGCCGGGGCACTTTTGCTGTGGGCCTTGAGCTGGCCGCAGATAGCGTACTTTGCGGCGCGCGGACCTGACGGCAAGCGGCGGGAACATCGCAACATGGTCATTGATTCCGTGTTGATCGGTGCCTGGACCGCGGTCATGTATTTCAGCTTGTGGCCGAGTGTCATGCTGCTTTCGGCAGTGAACCTTTCCAACATTGGCGTCGGCGGTACGCGACTGTTCCTCAAGGGCCTGGCGGGCATTGCGGTTGGTGTGGTCGGCGCGGGTCTGCTCACCGGCTTTCAGGTACAGCTGGCGTCACCTGCAATGCCCACGGCAGCAAGCATCGTCGGCATCTTTGCACTCGGCTCGCTGTTCGCTTCGCACGCGTACATCCAGAGCAGGCGCTTTATCGCAGGCCGCAAGCTGCTGTTGGCGCAAAAGCTGACGCTTGAGGGCAAAAGTGCGGAGCTGGAACAGGCCAGGGAAGCGGCGGATGCCGCCAATCACTCCAAGAGCGTATTTCTGGCCAACATGAGCCACGAGCTGCGCACGCCGCTGAACGCGATCATCGGTTACAGCGAGCTGCTGGCCGAGGAGGCGGGGGACAGCGGTCACGTTGAACTGATCCCGGACCTGGAAAAGATCCATGTCGCCGGCAAGCATTTGCTGGGGTTGATCAACGACGTGCTGGATTTGTCCAAGATCGAGGCGGGCAAGATGGAGCTGAACCTGGAGACGGTCCAGGTGAGCTCGCTGCTCGAGGGTGTGGTCAATACCACCGAACCGCTGGTGCACAAGAACGGCAACCGGCTGGTGCTGGAGGCCGCGAACCCGGGCACCATGCATACCGATGTCACCAAGCTGCGGCAGATCCTGTTCAACCTGCTGAGCAACGCCAGCAAGTTCACGGCAAACGGCAGCATTCATTTGCGCGTGCGCCGCGAGCGCCTGGGCTCACGCGACTGGATGGCGTTTGCGGTTGAAGACACCGGTATCGGCATTACTCCGGCACAGCAGGCCAGGTTGTTCGAACCATTCGCCCAGGCCGAAGCATCGACCCAGCAAAAGTATGGCGGGACCGGCCTGGGTCTGGCGTTGAGCCGGCGCTTCGCCGAATTGCTTGGCGGCGACATTCAGCTGCAGAGTACGGCCGGCCAGGGCACCACGTTTACCGTGCGGGTGCCAGCGAGCGCGACGCTGCCGAAGGCCGCGGCGCAGGTTGCGCCACGCCAGACTGCTGCGCCGGCGCCAGCCGTGGCGGCGTTTGCGGGCACCATCCTGATCGTGGATGACGACGCCGCGGGCACCGAGCTGGTCGGCCGGATGCTGGCTGGCGAGGGCTTCCGCGCGGTACCTGCAGCGAGTGGCGAAGAGGGCCTGCGGCTGGCGCGCGAGTTGCGTCCGGATCTCATCCTGCTGGATGTGCTGATGCCGAGCGCAGATGGCTGGGCGGTGTTGTCGCAGTTGAAGGCGGATCCGCTGCTGGCGGACATTCCGGTAGTGATGATCTCCGTCACCAGCGAAAAGGCGCTGGGTTTCGCCGTCGGCGCCGCCGACTACCTGGTCAAGCCGGTGGACCGGGAAAGCTTGATGCGCACCGTGGAGAAATACCTCGGGCTCAGCTCTGACCATCCCATCCTCGTGGTCGATGACGATGCGACGACGCGCAGCATGTTGCGGCGGCTGCTGGAGCGCCAGGGCTGGAAGGTGGTGGAGGCGGCCAACGGTGTCGAGGGACTGGCGCGCGTGGATGAGGCCAAACCGTCGCTGGTGCTGCTGGACCTGATGATGCCGGAAATGGACGGCTTCGCGTTTCTCGCCGTGCTCAACGATCGTCATCTGCTGGATATTGCACTGCCGGTGGTGGTGCTTACCGCCAAGGAGCTGACGCGCGGGGAGCGCGAGATCCTCGCCGGCTTCGCCCACAAAGTCATGCAAAAGGGCAGCTACACTGGCAGCCAGCTGGAACAGGAAGTACGGCGCGCGCTGAAACCGCAATGGCAGTGAGACCGGCCATGAAGATCCTGCTGGTGGAAGACAACGACATGAATCGCGACATGCTGTCGCGACGCCTGTCGCGTCGCGGCTATACCGTCGCGACGGCGCTGGATGGCCAGGCCGCGCTGGACCTGGTCGCCAGCGCGGCACCGGACCTGGTGCTGCTGGACATGAGCCTGCCGGTGATCGACGGCTGGGAAGTCGCGCGTCGCCTGAAAGCAGACGCGCGTACCCGGACGGTCCCGGTCATCGCGTTGACCGCACATGCCATGGCTGCGGATCGCGAACGCGCACTGGCTGCCGGTTGCGATGATTTCGACACCAAGCCGGTTGATCTCGAGCGACTGCTCGGAAAGATGCAGGCGCTGCTGGATGCAGCCTGTACTGCCGGCGCGCCGCCGTGACGCAATCGCCGGTTGCACATACCGAATTCAGCGTGTCGTGCATGCACGACCTCACCGCCTTGATGGTCGGGGTCGAGCAGGCGTGCCAGCGCGCCGGAGCCGATGGTGATGCGTTGTTCTCGGTGCGGCTGGCGGTCGAAGAGGTATTCACCAACATTCTGCAATATGGTTATCACGGTGAACCCGGGCCAGTCACGGTGCACATCGAGGCACAACCCGAGCGGTTGCGCATTACCCTTGCAGATGCCGCACCATTGTTTGATCCGGGCACCGTCGCTGCACCCGATCCGGACACGCCGCTGGAGCAACGCACGGTGGGTGGCTGGGGCTGGCATTTCGTGCGTGAGGTCATGGACCGGGTCGAGTGGGCGCCGGGCGCTGCAGGAGGCAATCTGTTCACCCTGATCAAATGCTTGCCGCATACGGCCTTGCCGACTACCAGGAATACGCCCAGTGAACATTGAAATTCATCAGCACGACGCTACCACCGTCATTGCCATCATCGGCAGTGTGGACGGTTTGACCGCACCAGCGCTGTTGGCCGAGTTTCATGCTTGTGTGACGGCTGGCAGCGTCCGCCTGGTGGCTGACCTGCGCGGTGTGGACTACACCAGCAGCGCCGGCTTGCGGGCATTGCTGGCAACCATGAAGGAAACCCGGGTGCAAGGCGGTGATCTGCGCCTGAGCAATGTCACGCCGCACGTGTTGAAGGTTCTGGAGTTGAGTGGCTTCACCAGCATCATGAAGCTGTATGACGACATCGACGCTGCGGTGGCCAGTTACGCCGTTTGACGACAGGTGCCAAGAGCCGGCTCGCGGCGCGGTGCCGGCGGGCCACGTCGCGCTGCAGTTCCACAGGATGGGGATGGACGCATGAGTACTCAGCGCAAGAAAGTGGCACTGGTGATTGGCTCCGGCAGCGTGAAGTGCGCGGCTGCATTGGGCCTGTGGAAGGTGCTGGAGCGTGCCGGCATCAAACTCGACATGCTGGTGGGCTGCAGTGGCGGCAGCATTTATGCCGCGGTGATGGCGCTGGGCTACGACGTGGCCACATGTGAGCGCCTCACCCGGGAATTGTGGACGCCGGGTATCACCCGGCGCCGCGATACGCGCTCGATACTCAGCGCGCTGTTCCCCGGATTGTTCGGGTTCAAGGGCAGCTTTGGCATGATCAGCGACGAGCCATTGCGGCGCGCGCTGGAGACCCCGTTTGGTGGTTACCGGTTTGCGGATGCCAAGGTACCGCTGCATATCGTTGCCACCGATCTTGCCGATGGCCAGAAAGTGGTGTTGAACCAGGGCAATGTCGCCGACGCCGTGCGGGCGAGCATTTCCATCCCGTATATATGGAAACCGTGGTGCATCGACGGGCGCTGGCTGCTGGACGGCTGCCTGAATGATCCGTTGCCGGTGGATGTGGCCATCCGCGAAGGCGCTGACATCATCCTGGCCATGGGTTTCGAGAGTCCGTATCCACGACGGATTCGTTCGGCCATGCGCTATGCGTTCCAGGTCAACAGCATTTATACCAACAATCTGCTGCGCGCCAATTATTCGTTTCACAATCTTGCGCATCACGCCGAGATCGTTCCGATCCTGCCCGATTTCGGTCGGGAAATCAGGTTGTTCGACACGGACCAGTTCCCGCATGTGATCGAGTGCGGCGAGCGTGCCATGGAAGAGGAACTGGACCACATACGTCAGGAGTTGGAGGCCCCCAGTGTCCGATTGGCTTGACCCGTCGACGCTAGCGGCGGTTTCCGCCGGCAATGCGCATGTCGCCCCCGGCGCGCCGTCCGGGCGGACAACCGGGGAACCCGCACGCGTGCTGGTGGTGGACGACAACGAGATGAACCGGGATCTGCTGGCGCGCCGGCTGCAGCGCGAAGGTCATCGAGTGGAGCTGGCGGTGGATGGCGTCGATGCCCTGGCCAGGCTCAACGGCGGCGCGTTCGATCTGGTCTTGCTGGATATCATGATGCCCGGCATGGACGGGTACCAGGTGTTGGCGCACCTCAAGGCCGATGAAGCGCTGCGACATGTCCCGGTCATGCTCATTTCTGCACTCGACGACACTGACAGCGTGGTGAAAGGTCTCTCGCTGGGGGCCGACGACTATCTGCCCAAGCCGTTCAATCCGCACATCCTGCGGGCGCGCGTCAACGCCAGCCTGGCCAGAAAGCACTTGCGCGATTGCGAACAGTTGTATGCGCGCAGTCTGGAGCGCGAGATGGACATCGCGCGCGACATCCAGGCCGGGTTCCTGCCCGATCACCTGCCGGTCATCGCAGGCTGGGATCTGGCCGCGTGCTTCGAGCCTGCGCGCCGAGTCGGGGGCGATTTCTACGACGCCTTCAAGTTGCACGACGGGCAGCGCATCGGCGTGGTCGTGGCTGATGTGTGCGACAAGGGCGTGGGCGCGGCATTGTTCATGGCCCTGGTGCGCAGCCTGGTGCGTGCATTTGCCGAGCGCATGGATTTTCTCGGTGCGGATGCGACCGGGCAGGCCCGCGAGCTGGTCACGCACGTGAACAGTTATATCGCGCGCACGCACGGCCGCACCAGCATGTTTGCCACGCTGTTTTTTGCCATCCTTGATCCAGCTGACGGTGCCCTTCTCTACGTCAATGGTGGGCACGAGGCGCCGGCCATCAGCGGGAAAAGCGGTGTGCGCGCACGGCTGGTGCCCACTGGACCGGCCGTCGGCATGCTGCCGGACATGGTGTTTCGCGTGGCCCGGCAGGCAATCGAGCCCGGGGAAACCTTGTTGATCTACACCGACGGCGTCACCGATGCGCGCAACCTGCAGGCCGAGTCGTTTGCCGAGGAGCGTCTGCTGGCACTGCTGGCGTCTGGCGCCGAGTCGGCAGCGGCGATGGTCGAGGCGGTGCAGGCCGCCGTGGTTGCGCACGCCGGCGCGGCGGACCGCTTCGACGACATGACCATGCTTGCCGTGCATCGCGCGGCCACCGCCTGAGCTATCGCTGCGGTGCCGCGACATCACGGCGCGCTGCCCGGTGCGCCACCGGTTGGCTGGCGCAATGCTGCTCATCCTGCCGTGTTCGGGCGAGGTGGCGGGCATGCCGGTAGCATGTCGTCGGTCCTGCCGGGCGCGGCAACCGATGTGGCGCGTCGGCGCGGTCCATGACTGCGGGTACCGTGACCGGAAAAAAAACCTGTTGGCGGTTCGGTCGCGTTTCTTTTATGTTGGCGCATCCCCGAGCCAAGGCGCGCCGCATGACTGCATCGCTGGAACAGTCCGATCATCTGCGCCGCAGCCTTTCGAACCGACATTTGCAATTGATCGCCATCGGCGGCGCGATCGGCACCGGCTTGTTCATGGGCTCGGGCAAGACCATCAGTCTGGCCGGGCCGTCCATCGTGCTGGTGTACCTGATCATCGGCGTGATGCTGTTTTTCGTGATGCGCGCGATGGGCGAATTGCTGCTGTCGAATCTCGCGTACAAGTCCTTCATCGACTTTTCCACCGACCTGCTCGGGCCGTGGGCCGGGTTCTTCTGTGGCTGGACCTACTGGTTTTGCTGGATCATCACCGCAATCGCCGACGTGATTGCGATCTCCGCGTATGCGCAGTTCTGGTTTCCGGGGTTGGCCGCCTGGATTCCGGCCGTGCTGTGCGTGCTGTTGCTGCTCGGCCTGAACCTGGTGACGGTCAGGTTGTTCGGCGAGCTGGAGTTCTGGTTTGCCTTGATCAAGATCGTGGCGATCTGTGCGCTGATCGTGACCGGCCTGGCATTGGTGGCGTGGGGCTTTCGCTCGCCGGCAGGACACCCGGCAACGCTGGCCAACCTGTGGAACGACGGCGGCATGTTTCCGACCGGGCTGGGCGGTTTCTTCGCCGGCTTCCAAATTGCGGTGTTTGCCTTTGTCGGCATTGAACTGGTCGGCACCACCGCGGCGGAGACGGCGGACCCCGAGCGCAACCTGCCGCGCGCGATCAACTCGATTCCGGTGCGGATCATCATCTTCTACGTGCTGTCGCTGGTTGCCATCATGGCGGTGACGCCGTGGCGGCTGGTGGAGGCGGGCAAGAGCCCGTTTGTGGAATTGTTCGTGCTGGCCGGTATCCCGGCTGCCGCCAGCCTGATCAATTTCGTGGTGCTGACCTCGGCCACGTCGTCGGCCAACAGCGGCATCTTTTCCACCAGCCGCATGTTGTACGGGTTGGCGCAGGAAAAGCATGCACCGGGTGCGTTCGCGCGCTTGTCGAAGGCGGCAGTGCCCTCGCGCGGCTTGCTGTTTTCGTGCGGCTGCCTGTTGCTCGGTGCGTTGCTGGTGTATCTGACACCCAACGTCATCACGGCGTTTACCCTGGTGACCACGCTGGCCGCCGTGCTGTTCATGTTTGTCTGGTCGCTGATCCTGGCTGCATACATCGCTTATCGGCGCCAGCGACCGCAGCTGCATCGGGCATCGAAGTACAAGATGCCGGGCGGGGTCGTGATGTGCTACGTGTGCCTGGCGTTCTTCGCGTTCGTGGTGGTGCTGCTTACGCTGCAGGCGGACACGCGCGAGGCGTTGCTCGCCAGCCCGCTGTGGTTTGTGTTGCTGGCACTGGG
>DAITPL010000087.1:0-10479 GCA_036833615.1 Rhodanobacter sp. | reverse complement strand
GGCAAGACAACTCGGAGAAATCAGCGTCTGTTCGATGGTGGGCGACTTGAACCTGGGGCTGATCGGGCCGGAGCTCGTGAGAAACGCGATTCGGCCTGCAGGCTACTGGCCCCTGGTGTCGATCCGGACGAACGTGGTTGCGAAGGCCCCGGCAGCGAGCGAGCCGCCAGAGGCCTTGAAGTCGTTACGTGCAGGCACGCCAAGCAGCGGGTAGCGTGAGTGGCGCTGCCAGTGGAAACGCCCGGATCGTCAAACCACGTAACTGTCGACCGCTGACTCGACGTCGTCATACAACTTCATGATGCTCGTGAAGCCGCTCATCTCCAGTATCTTCAACACATGCGGCGTGACGTTGCTCAGGCGCAGGTCGCCGCCTTGCACGCGGGCCTCCTTCGCCGTGGCCAGCAGCGCTCCCAGGCCGACGCTGCTGGTGTAGTCGACACCGGCAAGATCGACCACGAGGTGCACGTTGCCCGATGCCACGCAAGTGTGGAATTCGGCCATCAGCATCGGCGCAGTCACCCCATTCACGCTGCCGACGACGCAGATCACGGCAACGTCGTCATGTTGGTGGATTTCGATGTTCATCGACACTTGCTCCGTTTGGCGAAACCCAAGGTTGGGATGGGTTGACCCAGGCGAAAAGGTTCCCGCGTTCCTCGCGACTCCCATGCAGTGTTGTGCATGACCTGCCGAAGCGCTGGATGTCCTGCTATCCGATGAGACCCGGGCAACCGGTGTCGTGACGACTCCTTGAACCCAAGTTGACTGTTTCAGGCACTGCGATTGTGCGAGCGCATGGTGCGCTGTTTTTCGATCTGCCAGTCGCGTTGCTTCTCGGTATCGCGCTTGTCGTGTTCCTGTTTGCCGCGGGCGAGACCGATTTCCACTTTCACCTTGTTGCCTTTCCAGTACATCGCGGTGGGCACCAGGGTGTACCCCTTGCGCTCGACAGCGCCCAGCAGTTGATCGATTTCCTTTCGGTGCAGCAGCAATTTTCGCGTGCGCCGGTCTTCGGCGACGACGTGGGTGGACGCGCTGATCAGTGGCGGGATGGATGCGCCGATCAGGAAGACTTCGCCGTTCTTGGTGAGCGCATAGCTGTCGCCGAAATTGATACGTCCGGCGCGCAGCGCTTTCAACTCCCAGCCTTGCAGCGCAACGCCGGCTTCGTAGCGTTCGTCAATGTGATACTCGAAACGCGCGCGCTTGTTCAGCGCGATCGTGCCGCCATTCTTGGTGCCCTTGTCCTTCGCCTTGGTCATGTCCGTTAAACTCCAACGCTGCCGGGCAGCGGTTGGTTCGCGCGCATTGCGCGACAATGCTGCTGCGCAAACCTTGCGTGATGGGAAGATGTTGCCGTGATTGAAATCCGTCGCAGCGCGTTGGTGCGTTGGTCACCCGCGCAGATGTTCGACCTGGTCAATGATGTTGAAGCATACCCAAAGCGTTTTCCCTGGTGTACCGGCGCGACGATCATCGAGCGCGGCGCGCAGACGCTGGTGGCGCGTCTGGACCTCAAGTTTGCCGGCCTGCGCCACAGCTTCACCACGCGCAACACGGTGGCACCGCCGCAGCGTTTGCAGATGTCGCTGGTCGAAGGCCCATTCCGCAGTCTGGAGGGGGTGTGGGATTTCATCGCATTGGGCGATGCCGGCTGCAAGGTCGCCTTCGCGCTGGATTTCGACTACGCGGGACGCTTCGGCGGCGGGGCGTTGAAACTTGGGTTCCAGAGTCTGGCCAATCGCATGGTCGACGACTTCTGCCGTGAGGCAGCGCGCGTTTATGCCTGAGCCGAACATCACCGTGGAAGTGGTGTATGCCGGCGTCGAACGCATCACGCGTACGCTGGAATTGCGTGCCGGCAGCACGGTATTGCAGGCGGTCGAGGCTTCCGGTCTGCTTGAGCTGTTGCCGCCCGGGGCATATGACCCGCAGCGGCTGGGCATCTTTGCGCAACGCGTATCGGCGCAACAGGTGCTGCATTCCGGTGATCGCGTGGAAATTTACCGACCATTGCAGCTCGATCCGATGGAGGCGCGACGCCGCCGTGCACGCGAGGGTTGACGCTGGGGTAGCGGTCGGGATCAGTGGCCGGGGTTCGTCGAGTCGTCCTGGTCGCCGCCTTTCTTTTCCTCAGGCCCCTCGTTCTTGTCACTCCTTGCACTGTCCACCGGGTAGCTGGAGTGATACTTCTTGCTGTCCCTGACCAGTTCTTCGGCGTCCAGCGCAAAGAAGTCACCATCGGTGCGGACCAGGGTGTCGTTGTTGAAGGTCAGGGTGAACGTGCGCACCTGGGGCGGACTGCCGCGCCGGGACATCGTGGACACGTAGTCCCAGCGGTTTTGCTCGAACGGCGTGCTGACCGACGGTGTGCCCATCAGCACCAACGTCTGGCGCTTGGTCATGCCGGGTTTGAGCTGGTCGACCGTGGCCTTGTCCAGCAAGTTGCCTTGCTGCACGTCGGGTGTGTAGACCATGTGGCAACCGCTGACAGAAACCGCCAACACGGCGAAAACCAGCAGCGTGATCAGCTTTTGCATGCGTGTCGCTTCCGGGGTCGATAAGGTAGCGGATGATACACTACGGCCTTGCTGGCGCCGCGTGGGTGAAGTGCTCATGGAACAGGAAACCAAAGAACTGCGCAGGGTTGGTTTGAAGGTGACGCATCCGCGCATGCGCATCCTGCAGATATTCGACCAGCCCGGTGTGCAGCACGTCACCGCCGAGGACGTTTACAAGAAGCTGCTGGCGCATCAGGAAGACATCGGTTTGGCGACGGTGTACCGCGTGCTGACCCAGTTCGAGGCTGCGGGCATCATCGTCAAGCACAACTTCGAGGGCGGCCAGGCTGTCTATGAGCTGGATCGCGGCAAGCATCACGATCACATGATTGATCTGGACAGCGGCAAGGTCGTGGAGTTCGTCAGCGACGAGATTGAGCGCCTGCAGCACGAAATTGCGGCCAAGCATGGCTACGTGATCGAGGCACACAGCCTGGTGTTGTACGTCAGACCCAAGCCGCGCGCACGCAAGGCCTGAGCCGGCGCACGTCGCCCCGCGCGGGCTGCTGGTCCGCGGCACGGCCAGAAGTCGAGGCAAAAAAGTCGCGAGAAGGACTCCTGTCCACTCGCGGCTATCGCGATGTCTGTGCCGTCGATCGAGCCGACGTCAGCTCGAACACGTGCAATGCCAGACTGCTACGGGACGACATCCTGTCGTCGCCCAGGGCTGTCGTCCCCACGACAACCCTGATCCACCACCTTGCGGTGGTGTTCCCCCACACCGATGGTTGGAGCGTAACGACATATTCCATCCGGGTATATGGGAATAATTCCTAGGAACCTGCCTGTCTGCCGCGGGCTTTGGCGGTCGGAAACTGGTGAGCCGATGATGGATCCGGGGTCTGCCTTTCCACCCGGTTTTCGGACTGGGAGACGATCGCGATGCGGGACGTTGGCGGCTTGTGGAACGACCGGCCCAAACCTGGCGGAACCGGGGGGGCCGCAGCTCCCTCATTCCGGGTAGGCGCCCGTCTTGATGCCGTGCGTGGCGTCGACGAGTCCGTCGTTGCTGTGCAACAGGATGCGCAGGTGTACGCCGGCATCGTTTCGCAGACGGAACTGTCCGCCCAGCGACGTGACCCGGTCACGCATGCCTTGCAAGCCGCGCCCGGTGCGCGGCAGCCCGGGTCGCAGTCCCACACCATTGTCCCGCAGATCCAGCATGGCCAGGATCACGCCGTGACGCTTGCCGATGCGCAAACGCAGTGAAAACTCGCTGGCCTGGGCATGCTTCACCGCGTTGGTGGCACTTTCCTGGGCCAGGCGATAGATCGCGGTGCGGGTGTCGTCGTCCAGCAGCCGCGGGTTACCGTACAGTGCCGTGCGGTAGGTGATGCCGGCGGCGTTGAGCAGATCGCGGATCGGCCCCTCATCCAGCGCGCGCAGCAACCCGAACTCGTCCAGTACCGCTGGCCGCAGGTTATCCAGCAAGCGGTGCAGCGCGAGTCGCATGTGGGCAAGGATCGCGTTGAGGGAAGTGGTGACGTCCTCCATTCCTGCGGCGTGCAAGCGGGATTGGGCCAGTTTCAGGTGAGTCTGGATGGCCGTGATGTTTTGCCCGAGTTCGTCGTGCAACTCTGTAGCGAGATACCTGCGCTGATCCTCATCACTGCGCAGGTTGCCCCGCGCGGCGCGGCGTAGTTGCTGCGCGAGCTGATCAAGCCGGCGGTTGATCGTGGCCAGATAGGCGTTTTGTTCGCTGACTTTTTCGGTGCTGTGACGAAGGGCGTCGGTAGCCGCACCCAGCAGCAGCGCGCCGGTACCCGCGACTGCCAGGAACAGATACGCGACTGCACCCGAAGCTGCATTGGCCAGACGCTGATCCTGCAGCGTCATGCCCAGGTTGGTAATGATCATGGCCAGGCACGCACCACGCCAGCCGTGGCGGAACGCAAAGAACAACACCGGTGCGAGCGACAGCACGCGTGCCAGCTGTGGTTGCGGTGCAGGCTGTTCGGACAGCAACAGCAGCACCACCATGGCGGGCGCCAGGACGAGGACGCTGTCCATGATCAGGCGGGCCAGGGCCGGGCGATCCGGGCGGCTGCGTACCAACAAGATCATCAGCGGTGCAATCAACAAGATGCCCAGGTAACGGCCAAGCAATGCTTCGCCGAACATGCCCAGCAGTTGTTGCATCGAGCCCGGCGCGCGCACCAGCGCCAGCAGCGCGGTGTCCACTGCGGTCGTCGCGACCACGATCAGCAACACCGACAACAGCAGTCGCGCAACATCCTGCGGCCGCTGCAGGCTGAGGTGCAGGTCGAACCGGCGCAGTACCCACAGCCCGCCCGCCGTTATCAGGGGTTCGGAAAGTGTTCTGGCCAGTTCGCCATACCAGTCGGGTGGCTGGCCGCTGGTCAGGATCACGCCGGCGCTGACGGCAAACTCGGCCCCCAGCAACCAGCCCCAATAGCGCATTGGCGTGAGCAGGAGCGCACCAAAACGAAAACCGTAAGGCAGCATCCAGTACGGCTGCACGGCGGACCACAGCAGTAGCCACATGAGGACGTAACCGGCGCCGAGCAGCGGGCCGAAGGCGGGCGAATGGCGGACTTTCGAGTGCACGGGCAAATGGTACATGCGTCACGGTGTCGCGTTTCGGTGTTGCCGCGAAGGGCCGACCGCTGCAAGATCATGCGACCACTGAGTACATTGAGCCCATGTACAGCATCGTTCTCATCGAAGACCACGCCATCGTGCGCGAAGGCTTCAAACGCCTGATCGAGGTAGAGGGCGATCTTGATGTGGTCGCGGAATGTCGCACCGCCGACGATGCTGTCGATGCAGTGGGTCGTCGACATCCGGATTTGGTGGTGCTGGATCTGTCCCTGCCGGATGGCAGCGGTCTACCGTTGATTGAACACCTGCACAGTGTGTCGCCGCTGACGCGGGTCGTCGTGTTGAGCATGCACAGCGGCGAACCATACGTCTCCGAGGCCTTGCGCCGTGGTGCCAGTGGTTACGTGACCAAGGGTGCCGGACCGGAGGAGCTCATTGCCGGTTTGCGGGCGGTCATGTGCGGCGAGTGTTTCCTCAGCTCGGACCTGCGCGAACGCCGGGCGCGTCGACCGGATCGAAGTCTCGATCCCATCAGCCGCCTGACCGCGCGCGAACGGGAGGTGTTCACGTTGCTGGCTGGTGGGCTGGCGCCCAAGCAGGTGGCGGCCAGGTTGGGTATCGGGCAGAAGACGATCTACATTCATCGCGCCAGCCTGATGGGCAAACTTGGCGCTGGATCGGAGCTGGATTTGTATCGCATGGCAACCGAACGGGGTTTGTTGCCACCGATGGATTGAAGGCGGGTTACCGCCGCGCCATCAGGCTTCACTGGCCTGTGCGCGATCCAGCATTTGCCGGGCGTGTGCCCGCGTTTCCCGGGTGATCTCCACGCCGCCGAGCATGCGTGCCAGCTCGTCGCGCCGGCCAGCGGCGTCCAGCTGTTCGATCCGCGTGTGTGTGGATTCGCCGTCGGTGTGTTTGCTTACCAGCAGATGCAGGTGGCCCTGCGCCGCCACTTGCGGCAGGTGGGTGACACACAGCACCTGACAGCGTGCGCCGAGCGCGCGCAGTTTTTGCCCGACGACTTCGGCAACCGCACCGCCAATGCCGCTGTCGACCTCGTCAAACACCATACTGCCGGCGGTGTCCGCACCAAGTGTGGCCACCTCGATGGCGAGACTGATGCGCGCCAGTTCACCGCCGGACGCGACTTTGCGCAGCGCGCGCGGTGGCTGGCCGGGATTGGTGCTGACCAGCAGTTCGCAGCGCTCGCGACCCTGTGGATCCGGGTCATCACCCACAACCGGTTCCAGTTGCACCAGCAGTTGGCCACCAGCCATGCCCAGTTCGGCCATCAGTGCGCTGGTGGCTGCACCTAACCGCATGGCGGCCTGCTTGCGCGCGGTGCTCAATTTTGCGACGGCTACCTGGTACTGTTCGCGCAGTTGGGCGCGCAGGGCAGTCAAGGTCTCCAGTGCGGTGCCGGCGTTCTCCAGCGCGTCAAGTTGGGTGCGCAGGTCGTCCAGCTTCGCGGGCAGCTCGGCGATCGGCACGCGGTGGCGACGAGACAAGTCATGCAAGTGCGAGAGATGGTCGTCTACTTGCGTGTAGCGCTCGGGATCCAGATCCACATCCTGGGCGTAGCGCGCCAGGTTGTCAGTGGCCTCGCCGAGCTGGATGCCGGCGGTGTCGAGCAACTCCAGCGTGGGCAACAACTGGTCATCGAGCGCCGCCAGCTTGGCCAGTTCGTCGTGGGCACGGGCCAGTGACCGCTGCAGCGCGAATTCGCTGTCGCCATCCAGCTGTTCACTGATGCCGGCGACGCCGGTGGCCAGCCGTTCGGCGTTGGCCAGGCGTTTGTGGCTGGCTTCCAGCTCTACCAGTTCGTCGGCTGACAGGGTCCACTGCTCGAGATCGTCGATCTCGTGGCGCAGCAACTCAATGCGTTGCGTGCGGTCTTCGCCGCCGCCCAGTTTGCGTGCCCGGGCCCCGGCTGCGTGCCATTGCACAGCACTGTCGCGTACGCTGTTCACGAGCGCGTCGTGTCCGGCGTAGGCGTCGAGCAGATCCAGTTGGTGCCGGCGCGACAGCAGGGCCTGGTGTTCGTGCTGGCCATGGATGTCCACCAGCAACGTGGACAGCTCGCCCAGTTGGCTGGCATTGGCCGGGCGGCCGTTGATCCAGGCTTTGGAGCTGCCTTCGGCGCGAATGACCCGACGCAACTGACAGGCTCCGTCATCGTCCAGTTCTTCGCGTTGCAGCCATGCGCGGGCCAATGGCAGGTCGGCCAGGTCAAACTCCGCCGCCAGTTCGGCGCGCGTGCTGCCGGCGCGTACCATGGTGCTGTCGGCGCGCGCGCCGGCGAGCAGCATCAGTGCGTCCACCAGCAACGATTTGCCGGCACCGGTTTCGCCACTGACCACGATCAGGCCAGGGCCGAAGCTGACTTCGGCGGCCTCGACGACGGCAAAATGGCGCACGTAAAGCGAGGTAAGCATGGGTGACCGCAGCAGTGGATGGCCGGATTGTAACGTCAGCGCGGCATGTCCACGGCGGCGAGACTGGCCACGCGGCTTGCAACATGCCGGCACAGACCTTATTTCCATGTTGTCTCACCGATTGCTACGGCAGGAACGCGACGGCGCATGATTTCCCCCAACGGCCATGACCTGGATGCGCGGACGCGGCGCTTGCTGCGTACGCTGATTTCGCAATATCTGGTGGACGGCGAGCCGGTCGGCTCGCGCACGTTGTCGCGTTCGTCCGGACTGGATGTGAGCCCCGCAACCATCCGCAACATCATGTCCGATCTCGAGGACGCCGGTCTCGTTGCTTCGCCGCACACCTCCGCCGGGCGGGTGCCGACGCCGCGTGGGTTGCGCTTGTTTGTCGATAGTCTGATCGAGTTGCAGCCGTTGCCACAGGATGAGCTTGCCCGGCTCAAGCGCGAGTTGCCCCCCGGTTCGACGACAACCCTGGGCCTGCTTGGCAATGTGTCCACCCTGCTGTCGGCGATGACGCGTTTTGCCGGTGTGGTTACCGTGCCGCGGCAAGTGGACTTTCCGCTGCGACATATTGATTTTGTCCCGCTGCCGGACGCGCGGGTACTGGTGATTCTGGTGTTCACCGACAACCAGGTACAGAACCGCGTCGTGCAATTGGCCAAGCCGTTGCGCGGCCGCGAACTGACCCAGGCCGCGAATTATCTCAATGAGCACTTTGTCGGCGTGCGCGTGGATGACATTCGCGCGCGCTTGTTGACCGAGCTGCGCGAGGCTGGCAGTGAGCTCAACCGGCTGCTGGCAACTACGGTGGAGCTGGCCACGGCGTCGTTTGCGCCACAAGCCGGCGGCGATGATGTGCTGGTCAGTGGCCAGACCAATCTGATGGCTTGTGCGGATCTGGCAGACGTGCAGCGTCTGCGCGAGTTGTTTGAAGCGTTCCAGCACAAGAGCGAATTGCTGCAGTTGATGGAGATCTGTGCGCGGGCTCCCGGCGTGCGCTTGTTCATCGGTGAGGAGTCGGGGTTCACCGCGCTCGATGGCTGCAGTGTGGTTACCGCCAGCTACGGTGCGCAAGGTCGCGTGCTGGGCGCCGTGGGCGTGATTGGCCCCACCCGCATGGCCTACGAACGCGTCATCCCGGTCGTGCAGGCCACTGCCGGATTGCTCAGCGATGCCTTGAATCGTGTCGCGACGACCCTATAACCGCTGCCAATGGCGGCGCATCCGCAATTCCCGGGTGGCCACAAGTCCATACCCGATCAACCACATGGAGTTTTTTCATGCATGACAGCGACCCGCAGACACCAGACGATGTGCGCGCGGAGAACAACGAACCGACGCTGACTGCGACCGAGGTGGAAGCGTTGCGCGCCGAGCTGGCTGCGGCACAGGCCAGTGTCGCGGAATTGCGCGACACCATGTTGCGCGAGCGGGCCGAGCTGGAAAACCAGCGCCGCCGCCAACAGCGTGACATGGAGCAGGCGCGCCGGTTTGCCAATGAAAAGTTGCTGAACGAGCTGTTGCCGGTCTACGACGGTCTCGAGCGCGGCTTGGCCGTGGAGACCGGCGATGTCGCGGCAATGCGCGAGGGTATCAGCCTGACCTTGAAGGAATTGCTGCGCATTGCCGGCAACAACGGTTTGGTGCAGGTTGACCCGCTGGGTCAGCCGCTGGATCCGGAGCGGCACCATGCGGTGAGCGTGGTTGATGCGCCCGGCAGCCTGCCAAACAGTGTGGTGACCGTACTGCAAAAAGGCTACCTGTTGAATGACCGCCTGCTGCGCCCGGCGCTGGTCGCCGTGGCCAAGGGCGACTGACGCGCGGCGCGGTTCAGGCAAGCCGCTTCGGCGGTGGACAGAAACATCCAATCGGGATCCGCCCGGCATTGAATCGCCCGCTCGGAACCCCATTTGAAAACCAGTCGCGGCCCGCAGGGCTGCTGAAATTTGGAGCAATAGCATGGGCAAGATCATCGGTATCGACTTGGGCACCACCAATTCCTGCGTCGCGGTCATGGACGGCGGGACGACGAAGGTCATCGAGAATTCCGAGGGTGATCGCACCACGCCATCCATCGTTGCGTTTACCAAGGACGGCGAAGTGCTGGTGGGCGCCTCGGCC
Organism: Rhodanobacter sp.; assembly: GCA_036833615.1. Classification (GTDB taxonomy): domain Bacteria; phylum Pseudomonadota; class Gammaproteobacteria; order Xanthomonadales; family Rhodanobacteraceae; genus Rhodanobacter. Next base: position 788 of record DAITPL010000087.1, on the reverse strand, counting down.
AAGCGGCAGGGCGTGACCAACGCGAAAAACACGTTCTACGCGGTAAAGCGACTGATCGGGCGCAAATTTGCCGATGCGGAAGTGCAAAAGGACCTTGGCGTCGTCTCCTACGGCATCGTTGCCCATGGCAACGGCGACGCCTGGGTGCAGACTTCCGACGGCAAGCAGATGGCACCGCAGGAGATTTCCTCCAAGGTGCTGATGAAGATGAAGAAGACCGCCGAGGACTACCTTGGCGAGACGATCACCGAAGCGGTCATCACGGTGCCGGCCTACTTCAACGACAGCCAGCGCCAGGCGACCAAGGACGCTGGCAAGATTGCCGGCCTGGACGTCAAGCGCATCATCAACGAACCGACTGCAGCCGCGCTGGCTTACGGCATGGACAAGAACGGCGGCGATCGCAAGATTGCCGTGTATGACCTGGGTGGCGGCACCTTCGACGTCTCCATCATCGAGATTGCCGAGGTCGATGGCGAGAAGCAGTTTGAAGTGCTGGCGACCAACGGCGATACCTTCCTTGGCGGCGAGGATTTCGACCGGCGCGTCATCGACTATCTGGTCGACGAGTTCCAGAAGGACCAGGGTATCGACCTGCGCAAGGATCCGCTGGCGTTGCAGCGCCTGAAGGATGCTGCAGAGCGCGCCAAGATCGAGCTGTCCAGCAGTCATCAGACGGAAGTGAACCTGCCGTACGTCACGGCTGATGCGTCCGGCCCGAAGCACCTGAACATCAAACTTACCCGGGCCAAGCTCGAGGCGCTGGTCGAGGATCTGGTCAAGCGCAC
>DAITPL010000086.1:0-10578 GCA_036833615.1 Rhodanobacter sp. | reverse complement strand
AGGCTGTGCTTGCCGGTCAGGCGCACCAGGATCAACACGCCCACGTACGCCATCACGGCGCGCAGCACGAACAGCCACCAAGGCATGTTCATGGTCAACATGTCCATAGCATGTCTCCATCGGATTACCTGCGGTCCGACTGCGCAGGTTGATTGCGCCAGGCTGGCGCGGCAAGCGATGGCCGATGCGCACGAATGGGGGTTGGTGTCCGATCGCTGCGCAGCGCCACCGCCATCAAATTGCTGACCGCCTGTTACGGCGTCTCTGCCAATGAAACCATCATGGGCGCGACCGCTTGAGGGGTTCCCTCTCGGCACCAGCCAACGGCGGCCAGGTACGCGGTCGTGACGCAGATCCGATGAAGCTTGTGCGCGCTCATCCGGTTCCTGCGGCGCGATTTCGCCTTGGGCAGTATCGACACGAACGTGTTAGTGCGGCGTGGATGCTCGCGCGGCTGCGCGCGGTACGGGCTTCGACGGTTGCTGCTTGCGCATGCCCGCCGTTGCCTCTGCTCTGGAGCGCCGTGCGTGCTGCCTATGAACCAGTCGTTGCCAACGCCAGCAACCGTTCCAGCTCTGCCTCGGCAAACCCGGCCTCGCGCCGCGCCGGCAGGTTGAACGGGCCGCGCAGGCTGACGCCCATGTAGTCCTGCAGCAACACAAAGAACGTGTCGACGGGGTCGAGCCCGTCGCGCGCGCAGCAATGGCGATACCAGCGTGTGCCTGCCGCGACGTGGACGACTTCCTCGCGCAGGATCACTTGCAGAATGGCCACGGTGCGGGTGTCGCCAAGCTGGCGCAGACGCTCGATCATCCCGGGCGTGACGTCGAGCCCGCGCGCTTCCAGCACACGCGGCACCAGCGCCATCCGGGCCGTGTCGCTGCCGGCGGTTTTTTCCGCCATCTGCCACAGGCCGTCGTGCGCGGCGAAATCACCATAGGCATGGCCCAGTTCCTCCAGCCGGCCCGCCAACATGACGAAATGCCGCGCCTCGTCGTTCGCGCAGCTGGCCCAGTCGCGATAGTAGGCATCAGGCTTGCCACGAAAGCGATAAACCGCATCCCACGCCAGATTGATGGCGTTGAACTCGATGTGCGCGATGGCGTGCACCAGCGCGGCGCGCCCTTCGCCGCTGCCCAGCCCGCGCTGTGGCACTTGCCGCGCGTTGACCAGCACCGGCCTGTCCGGGCGACCGGGTGCGCTGATTGGTTGTGGTGGTGGCGCCGCGGAGTCCGCGCGCAGGTTGCCTGCCAGCAAAGCTTCCCAGGTTGCGCGGGTGAGGCGCAGCTTTTCTGCCGGATCGGTGGCGTCGAGGCACTGCTTCGCGGCGGCGTGCAAATCAGTCACGACATGCTCCGTGCGCCCGCGACGCGCTCGCGACACAGCTGCAACGGCAGCACCAGCTCACGCGCTGCGGCGCGCGGTCTTGGCAGCGTCCGAACGCAGCATCTGGATCTGTTCGAGATAATGCGGGTCCAGGCCGGTAACGTACTCGCCCGAGAAGCACGAGGCGTCGAACGCAGTGAGTTCCTCGTTGCCCTCCTGCACGGCGCGAATCAGGTCGGGCAGATCCTGGTAGATCAGCCAGTCCGCACCCAGCACCGTCTCCACCTCTTTTTCGGTACGCCCGGCGGCAACCAGCTCGGTAGTGGACGGCATGTCGATGCCGTAGACGTTCGGATAGCGCACCGGCGGCGCAGCAGAGGCGAAATAGACATTCTTGGCGCCAGCGTCGCGCGCCATCTGGATGATCTGCCTGGACGTGGTGCCACGCACGATCGAGTCGTCCACCAGCAACACATTCTTGTTGCGAAATTCCAGGCCGATCGCATTGAGCTTGCGCCGCACGGATTTCACCCGCTCACCTTGCCCCGGCATGATGAAAGTACGGCCAATGTAACGATTCTTCACGAAGCCCTCGCGAAACGGCACGCCAAGCACCCCGGCCAGCGCACTGGCCGCGGTGCGCGCCGTGTCCGGAATGGGAATGACCGCATCGATGCCGTGGTCGGGGCGCTCACGCAGGATTTTCTCCGCGAGTTTCTCGCCCATGCGCAGCCGTGCCTTGTACACCGAGACGTCCTCTATCATCGAGTCGGGCCGCGCTAGATAGACGTACTCGAAAATGCACGGCGTATGCGCCACGCGCTCGGCGCAGTGTCGCGCATGCAACTGCGCGTCGTCGGTAATGATGACGGCTTCGCCCGGCGCCACATCGCGAATGCGCTTGAAGCCGAGGATATCCAGCGCCACCGACTCGGAGGCCACCGCGTATTCACGCGCGTCGCCGACCAGCCGCTCGCCAAGTACCAGCGGGCGGATGCCATGCGGATCGCGAAACGCGACCAGCCCATAGCCGAGAATCAGCGCAATGCACGCATAGCCGCCAAGCGCGCGTCGGTGCAAGGCGGCTACCGCCTTGAAGATGTGATCCGGGGTCAGCGCCATCCGCTCCTGGATCTGCAGCTCGTGCGCCAGCACATTCAGCAGTACTTCGGAATCGGACTCGGTATTGATATGGCGGCGGTCATCCTGAAACATCTCGCGCCGCAAGGCACCGGTGTTGACCAGGTTGCCATTGTGCGCAAACGCAATGCCATACGGCGAGTTCACGTAAAACGGCTGCGCTTCGGACGGGCCGGACGTGCCTGCCGTGGGATAGCGGCAATGGCCGATGCCGATATGCCCGCGCAACGCACTGATGGAATCCTGGTGAAACACGTCCCGCACCAGGCCGTTGTCCTTGTGCAGGCGCAAACGCGCGCCATCGACGGTGGCGATACCCGCCGCGTCCTGGCCACGATGCTGCAGCACGGTCAGCCCGTCATACAACGCCGGTGCCACGTCCGTGGTGCCGACAATGCCAATGATTCCACACATGGTGCGTTGCCTGTTTCAGAAATTCGGTGGTCGAGGAAGACGCGGTGTAGTGTCAATGCAACTGCATGTAGCCAATGATCTACCCGTGCCCGCCGCGCGCAGAGGCGCTGCTTGCTGGCGCCACTGGCACGTTGGACGCGGATGCCGCCGGCCCAGACGTCGTGGCGCCCGATGCCGGGTACCGGGTCGGCACGTGCAAGTCCGGCAAATGCTCCAGCACGCGCTGTGGATTCAAATACCTGCCCACATCGGCAGGCACCCGCTGGCCGATCCATGCGGCCGCCTGTTGAAAATGCGGCAACAACACTGACTGCTGCCACCACGGATCACGCGTAAATGCGGTGAAGCCGAGCAGGAACACCAGCAGCGTCACCAGCAGCACACCACGCGCAAAGCCAAACAGCATCCCGAGCAGTCGATCGGTGCCGGACAAACCAGTGCCCTCGATCAGCCGGCTGATTACAAAACGCAGCAATGCGCCAACGATCAGGACCGCCACGAAGCACAGCGCGTACGCCACGATGATGCGCGCCGAGGGCAACTCGATCACGTGTTCGAATCGCGCCGCCACGGTCGGCCCGAACCACCAGGCCACCCAGAACGCGGCGATCCAGATCACCAGCGCCAGCACCTCGGACACCAGCCCGCGCCACAACCCGACCATGATGGACAGGCCGAGGATGCCGATGATGATGTAATCAGTCCAATTCACGCACCCGTCCTGCACGCAACGTCCAGCACGACTTATGGCACCTGACGCACGACACCATCGATACCCAGTTTCGCCTTGATCTGGTTTTGTACGCGCTGCGCATCCGCACGTTGCGTCTGCGGACCGGCGCGCACCTGCCACAGTTGCCTGCCGGCAGACTGTACCGGGTTGACGTAACCGTCAAACCCGTTGGCGCGCAGTTTGTCACGCAATGCATTGGCATCCGCCTGACTGCCCAGTGCCGCCACCTGGACGGCCCAACCGCCCGCCCGGCTCGACACCGGGGCTGGCGCGGTCGCTCTCGCCGTACGCGTGGTCGGGGCCGCTGCGGTTTCGTGAGCTGCATCCTGTTCCACCCGGGGCTGCACACCGGGCACGGTCTGGGCAATTTTCAACCGCGCGGCCTCGGCGGCGGTGCGGGTTTCAAACGGGCCCGCAACCACCTGGGTGAGCTGCTTGCCCGCCTGATTGAGCTGACGGCTGCTGGCACTGTAGCCAAGCGCCTGCACCCGGCGTTGCAAAGCCGTGGCGTTGGCAGCGCTCGCATAGGCGCTGAGGTTGAGTGTGTAACTGCCGCGGTCGGCCGGGGCCGGCGCCGGCGCAGCCGCGGGGGCCGCGGCCACGACGGCCGGTGTTGCCGGTGCCGCCTTGGGTGCAGTCTTCGCTACCACGGGCGCCACGTTGGTCGACGCTGGCAGCTTGCTGGTGGCCGGCGGAGTGGGCGCGGCAGCACCTTGCATGGGAATCACTGGCTGGGTCGGTGATGCCCCGGAACCCATGGTCACCGTGGTCGGTACGGGTGGCTTGCCGGCAAGCGGATCGGTCTCCACGTCACGCGGCCGACGCGAGCCAATATTCACCGTCGCCAACTGGTCGCTGGACGCACCGGGCGCCGCCGGTGCGGGCGGCTGCACCGCGGTCGAGGCGGAGGGGCTGATTGCGCCATCCGGATTCAGGCTCATGGTCCTGGTCTGCAACTCGCGATCCGGCGCCTGCGGGATCGCCAGGTTCACGGTCTGATCGCCCGGTGCCGGTGGCTTGCCGGAAAAGAACATCGGCACAAACAGCACCGCCAGGGCAATGAGGACGGCAGCTCCCAACAGGCGTGTTTTCAAGTCGTGGCTCCAGGGCGGCAAACGCTGTGCGTAACCGGGCAATTATACCTGCGCGGGATGGCTGGCACCGGGTGTACGCCAACTCCACCACCTGGCGTTCAGCGGGCCGGACCCGGCATGAATGGAGCGGGCCGTGCCGAAGCCAGTCGGCTCGGCGGCGCGAGCCTCGCCGCAACGCGGCGTGACAAACCGGAATCCGGTGGATCGGCACGCCTCGACCGCCGGCATCGCGACCCTGGCCGGAACACCAGACTCCTAGAGCTTCGCCGATCTGGCATTCACCACGGCGCGTGCAACGTAAAACGAGCCAAACGCCAGGATGCACTCGCCCGGCTGTGCCATCGCTCGCGCGGCGGCCAGTGCGCCCGGCATGTCCGCATGGGCATCAAACGCCGCCTGCGGCAGCGTCTGGTGCAGCACCGCGGCCAACGCCGCAATGGCCATGCCGCGGGGCGTCTCGCGCTCCAGTCCGCCCAGGTGCCAATGCGCAACGCGGGCCCCAAGCGCAGCCATGACGCCGGCCACATCCTTGTCGGCCATGGCACCATAGACCGCGTGGACGCGCCTTGGCGGCTGCGCGTCCAGCCATTGCGCCAGTGCCCTTGCCGCTTGCGGGTTGTGCCCGACGTCCACGATCAACGCCGGATCGCCACCCAGCACTTCCAGCCGCGCCGCTACCCGCACCTGCCGCAAACCACGGGTAGCGGCCGCAAACAACGCTGCCGGTGTGAGCCAGTGGCCATCTGCGCACAACGCGTGCAATGCCGCGACCGCCGCCGCCGCGTTCTCCCACTGCACCGGCGCCGCCAGCGCCGGATCGGGCAAGGCCATGGCGCTGCCATCGCGATGCGTCCACGACCAGCCGGTGGCGTGGCGTTGCAGCTGAAAGTCGACGCCGGCGCGCTGCACCCTCGCGCCAATGGCATGCAGCGTATCCAGCAGCCCGTCCGGCGGATCGAGTTGCCCCACGATCGCCGGTCGGCCTGCACGTGCAATGCCGGCCTTCTCATGCCCGATGCTGTCGCGGTCCGGACCGAGCCATTCCATGTGGTCCAGGTCGACGGTGGTGATCAAGGCGAGATCGGCATCCACGATGTTGACCGCGTCCAGGCGCCCACCCAGCCCCACCTCCAGCACGGCGACATCCAGCGCCTCGATGCCACTGCGCGCACGGGCAAACACCTCCAGTGCGGCCAGCGTGCCAAACTCGAAGTACGTCAGCGGGATGTCACCACGCGCCGCTTCGATGCGCTCGAATGCGGCGATCAACACCGCATCTTCCACCTCCACCCCGTCCACGCGCACGCGCTCGTTGTAGCGCAGCAGATGCGGTGAAGTGAAACCACCCACATGCAAACCCGCAGCCAGCAACATGGCTTCCAGCATGGCCACGGTCGAGCCCTTGCCGTTCGTGCCGCCGACCGTGATGACCCGCCGCGCCGGCGCTGCCGCACCCATGCGCTGCCACACCTGCCGCACGCGATCGAGCCCCAGCTCGATGCTGTGGACGTTGACGCGTTCCTGGTAGATCAACCATTCGGCAAGGGTGCGGGACATGGATCGGCTTCTTGTAGGCAGTGCAGACAAGCGCCCATTGTCGCCGAGTTGCACGGCTGCCGAGCACGCTTTCCGCATTTCCCCGGCAACGCGCGCGCCGTCACAGTGGGGTGCGGCGCAGGCGCAAGGCGTTGCTGACGACAGAGACTGAACTCAGGCTCATCGCCAGCGCGGCAATCATCGGCGACAGCGTGATGCCGAACCACGGGTACAGCACGCCGGCCGCCAGTGGCACGCCGACTGCGTTGTAGATGAAGGCAAAGAACAAATTCTGGTGGATGTTGCGCACGGTCGCCTGCGACAACCGGCGCGCCCGCACGATGGCACCCAGCTCGCCCCTGACCAAGGTTACCGAGGCACTTTCCATCGCCACGTCGGTACCGCTGCCCATGGCGATGCCAATGTCGGACGCGGCCAGCGCGGGCGCATCGTTGATACCATCGCCGGCCATCGCCACGCGACGACCTTCGGCGCGCAATGCGTTCACCGCCGCAGCCTTGTCGGCCGGCGAGACGTCCGCATGCACTTCGTCGATGCCCAGCTCGCGCGCCACCGACTGTGCGGTGGTGGCGTTGTCGCCGGTCAGCATCACGATGCGCAGGCCGGCCGCGTGCAGGTCGGTGATCGCCTGTGGCGTATCCGGCTTGATCCGGTCGGCCACCGCCAGCAAGGCGGCGAGCGTGCCGTCGACAGCCAGGAACATCACCGTGGCGCCCTGCCCGCGCAACTGCTCGGCGCGGGCACCGGCGTCGTCGCCGATCGCGACGCGCATCTCGGCCAGCAGCTTCGCGTTGCCCAGTGCCACCTCGCTGTCAGCCACCTTCGCGCTGACGCCGCGGCCGGTCAGCGAGCGGAAGTCCGTTGCCGTGAGTGTCGCTGCGCGCTCGGCGTCGGCGGCAGTGACGATCGCCCGCGCCAGCGGATGCTCGCTCGGGCGTTCCAGTGCGGCGGCCAGCGCCAGCAACCGTTCGCGCGGCTGGTCGCCCAGGATCACCAGCTCGGTCAATGCCGGCTTGCCTTCGGTCAGCGTGCCGGTCTTGTCCACTACCAGCGTGTCGATGTCGCGCATGGTTTCAATCGCAGTGGCGTCCTTGAACAACACGCCATGCTGCGCGCCGCGACCGCTGGCGACCATGATCGAGATCGGCGTGGCCAGGCCCAGCGCGCACGGGCAGGCGATGATGAGCACCGACACCGCAGCGATCAGCGCGTGGGTCAGGCGCGGCTCCGGCCCGACGATCGCCCACACCGCGAACGCCAGCACTGCCACCGCGACCACCGCGGGCACGAACCACGCCGCCACCCGATCGGCCACGCGCTGCAGCGGCGCCCGGCTGCGCTGGGCTTGCGCCACCAGCGCCACGATCTGCGCCAGCATGGTCTCGCCGCCGACCTTCCGGGCGCGCATGGTCAGCGCGCCATCCTGGTTCACCGTGCCGCCGGTGACCGGGTCACCCAAACTCTTGACCACCGGCATCGGCTCGCCGGTGAGCATCGACTCGTCGACATGGCTTTCGCCCGCGACGACCACCCCGTCGACCGGCACCTTCTCGCCGGGACGCACGCGCAGCACGTCGTCGGCATGCACTTCGTCCAGCGCCACATCGCTTTCGCTGCCGTCAGTGGCGATCCGCCGTGCGGTTTTCGGCGCCAATCCGAGCAGCGCCCGCAGCGCCGCGCCAGTACGGCGACGTGCGCGCAATTCCAGGAAATCGCCCAGGGTAACCAGGGTGACGATCACCGCAGCCGATTCGAAATACACCGCAACGCGACCATGCATGTCGCGGAAGCCGGCCGGGAAAATCCCCGGCAGCAGAAACGCCACTGCGCTGTACAACCAGGCCACGCCCGTACCCAGCGCAATCAGCGTGTACATGTTCGGCTGCCACGGGTGCAGCGAGCGCCAGCCACGCGCGAAAAACGGCGCGCCGCCCCACAACACCACGATGCTGGCCAGCCCCGCCTCGACCCAACCGGCGATACCACCCCAAGGCGTCGGCAACTGCCAGCCAAACAGGTGTGGCCCCATCGCCAGCAAGAACACCGGCAACGTCAGCGCCACCAGCCACCAGAAGCGGCGCGTCATTGCCGCCAGTTCGCCGCCGTCATCCGCGTCCAGCGTCGGCAGCATCGGCTCCAGTGCCATGCCGCAGATCGGGCAATGGCCGGGACCGACCTGCTGGATCTGCGGATGCATCGGGCAGGTGTAGATCGCGCCGGCTGGCGTCGGCGGTACCGACGGGCGATCCTGCAGGAATGCCGATGGTGCGGCCACGAACCGCTCGTGGCACCGCGCGGAGCAGAAGTGGTACGTCTGGTCAGCATGTTCGGCGTGGTATTTCGCTGTCTGCGGATTCACCGTCATGCCGCACACCGGGTCCTTCACCGCCTGCGGCTGTGGGTGATGGGCATGCTCGTGATGGATCTGTTGGTGTGCCGCCGGCTGGTCACCACGGCAGCCTCCCGGCGCAGGCTTCTGTCCGGCAATCGGAAAAGTCGCTGGCGACGCAGCGAACTTTGCCTGGCAACCCGCGCTGCAGAAATAAACCGGCTGCCCGGCGTGCGTGCTGACGTGCTTCGCCGTCGTCGGATCCACCGTCATCCCGCACACCGGATCGATCGCCGCACTGGCGGCCGGCTGGCCGCTGCCCGCGCCGCAGGAACCCTGCCCGCTCATGACTGCACCTCCGCATCGTTCAATGCGCGCAGGATCGGACACGCCTCCGGCCGGCCATGCCCCGGGCAAGCGGCGACCAGCTGTGCCAGCCCGTCGCGCAACCGCTGCAGCTCGGCGATGCGCTGCTCGATCGCGGCCAGGCGTTGCTGCGCGCGCCGCTTCACCGCCTTCACCCCGTGCTGGCGATCGGCCGACAACGCCAGCAGCTCGCGGATCTCCTCCAGCGTGAAGCCCAGATCCTTCGCCCGGCGGATGAAGCGCAACTGGACCAGCGTGCCCTCGGCATAACTGCGATAACCCGATGCGCGTCGCACCGGCGCAGGCAGCAGGCCTTCGCGCTCGTAATAGCGAATCGTGTCAATCGTGACGCCGACGCGCTTGGCGACGGCACCGATGTTGAGCGTTGGTTGCATGTCCATGCCACGCAGTCTAGACCATGGATCAAGGTCCAGAGTCAACCGCGGCGTAGTCGCATCGAGCCGGCGTCGTCAGGCGACCGCTGGATCCGGCCTCAGGCAGACTCGGGCAGCGGCTCCCCTGCTTTTCGCGCACGCAGCAGATCCGTCGCCTGCACCGTGTGGAAATGCCGCTTGAACGGGACGTCGTCGGCTGCCGGCTCTTCCAGTGCACGCGCGTAGCGATGACCGGCATAGACCGCGTGCACGATCAGGCCGGGTGCTTCGGCATCGCCGATGCAGGTCACCGATTGCACGTTGGCCGCCGACCACGCTGGCTCGCGCAACAACAGGTCCTGGTACAGCGCGTCGTCAGGCACGCGGGCGGTGATGACGACCAGTGCGTCGCAGGGCAGTTCCCGGCGCGTTCCATCCCAGACGTTTTCCGCGAGCAGGGTGTCGCCGACAAAGCCGACGATGTTGTGCGACACGAGCGCTGCGATACCGAGTTCCGCCATGCGTTGGCGGATATGGCGGTAGCCGAGGGTGTTCTGACTCCAGGGCGCGATGGTGTCGTCGCTGGTCATGTGGACTACTGCGCAACCTTGCCGGCGCAGCAGTTCGGCGGCGACGCTGCCGTAATAAAAGCCATCATCGTCGTAGACAACCACGCGGCCTGTGGGCAGCCGGCCATCCAGCAGATCATCCAGCGTGAACACGCGCGGGTTGTCCGCGAAGTCGGCAAAGCCGAAGCCGTTGCTGCGCCCGTAGCCGTCGCGACGCCAGTGGCAACCAGTGGCAAGCACCACGTGCTGCGCGCCGAAGTCGAGCACGTCCTGGGCAGTCAAGGCGGAATCACGATAGACGGACACGTTGGCAAGCTTGCCGAGCTGGCCCACGCGCCAGTCGCGCACCCGCCCCCATTCGGCCAGCCCCGGCAAACGCGCCTCGCGCGTGACCCGCCCGCCCAGTTCCTTGCGTGCCTCGGCCAGACTCACCTCGTACCCACGCTGGCCAAGCGCGCGCGCCGCTTCCAGCCCGGCCGGACCGGCGCCGACCACCAGCACGCGGGCGGCCGAGCGCTTCGGCGCAATGCGTTCCGGATGCCAGCCCTTGCGCCATTCCTCGCCCATGGTCGGGTTTTGCGTGCAACGGATCGGCGAGATGGTCATGTCGCCGGACACGCAGATGTTGCAGCCGATGCATTCGCGGATGTCGTCGTTGCGGCCTTCCTCGATCTTC
>DAITPL010000085.1:2450-10784 GCA_036833615.1 Rhodanobacter sp. | reverse complement strand
CATTTCGCTCGACGGTCTTGAATTTTCAACGAATTCAAGCTCCCTTACCGAAACGACGCCCAATAGCCGGAACATCCTTGAAGAAGCGCGATTCGCGTCATTGGCAGTTTTCCTGAAGGACTGTGTAAAGGATTACCTCGACAACGTCTACTGTTACCAGTATGAAGATTTCGCGATCATCCATGCCTGGGTCAACCGGGCAGCGGAGGGTGGCTACCAGCGGATGCATTATCATGGAAATTCGATTGTTTCCGGCGTCTATTATCTGCAGGCCGATCCGAAACAAAGTGCCCCGCTCATGTTCGACAAGCCGGAAATCAATACCCAGCCCTATCTGGCCATAGCGGCGCGCGAGCAGACCCTATTCACGGCAAATCGCGTCGCCTATCCGTCGGAGACGGGCTACGCGTATTTGTTTCCGAGCCAGATTCTGCACGGCTACGAAATGCCCACGCGGGGTGGGGAGCGTATCAGCCTTGCCTTCAATGTCATGCTGGCGGGCATCGGTCAGTTTTACAAACTGTAAACTCCGCCGGCAGGCCGGGGTTTCCGGTCGGCGCCACGTTCAGCTCTTCGCAGTCCAGGCCCCCTGCGCCGGGGCGATTACCCCTCGCCGATGGTTGGTTTGGATCAGTTGGCAGCCGCACCGGGGTCGGCCAGCACGCGAATCTCGGTGTCGTCCGGACGTATCCTCTGTCCCGCGTGGATCTTGCAGGTCTTGCGCAATTCAGTAACGCCATCGACCTGCACCGAGCCACCGGCCACCAGGCGCTTGCCGGCACCGCCGCTGTCACACAAGCCGGTCAGCTTGAGCAGCATGTTGAGCTCGACGTAATTGCCTTGCAGCTCGAAATCCAGGGTGTGCATGATGATCAGTCGGCGAGTGATGCTGCACATGATACGGCGTTGCGCATCTGGCAGGCGTTGCCAACGGCCGCCCCTACCGGACCGCGGTGTCGACGCGTGATTGCAGGGCCATCGCGGCCGCCGGATTGCGGTGCTTGGCGGCGCTGATGAAGAATATGAAGACGTCGCGTGGCGACGTTTTCGGCTGCACCGCGGCGACGTGCGGCAGCGCGGCGATGTCCTTGCCTGCGGCCCAGTTGCGCGCATGCCCGGCCCAGCGGTCGAGTTCGGCTGGCGCGTAGCCGGTGGGCATTTCATCAGCGCTGCGCATCAGCCGGGCGTAGCTGAAATCGCCGGTAAGGTCGGCCAGCGACGGGTAATCGGGCGAGTCGGTGAACACAGTCGGCACGCGGTACGCACGGGCCAGGTCCACGTAGCGTGGGTCGAGGAAGCTGGGGTGGCGCACTTCCAGCACATGACGCAGCGGCTGGCCATTCAATTCACGTGGCAACGTTTCGAGGAAGGCATCGAGGTCGTCGCCATCGAATGGTCGCGATGGGGGCAACTGCCACAGGATCGGCCCTAGTCGGTCACCCATCTCGGCCAACCCACCATGCACGAAGCTGCTGACGCCCTTGGCGGCATCGGCCAACCGCTTGCCTTCGGTAATGTAGCGCGGCGCCTTCAACGAGAACACGAAACCGGCTGGGGTGGCAGCTGCCCACTTCGCATACGTCGCCGCTTTCTGCGCGCCGTAGTAGGTCCCGTTGATCTCGATCGCGCGCAGTTGGCGGCTGGCGTATTCCAGCTCGCGTCGCTGCACCAGCTTGGCCGGGTAGAAATTGTTGCGCCACGGCGCGTAGGTCCAGCCGCCGATGCCCACGCGGATTGCCGGGGCGTTGGCTGTGGTGGCGAACAGGTCGCCGTGCGCGGTGGAGGCGGGCATGAGGTGGTCCGACGGAATGGTGGGCTGATCTTGCCACTGTATCGGCGATGAATGCGTCCATGGTCCGCTTCGCCCTGGCCGGCCAGCCGGGAGCAGCGCACCGCGTTGCGTGCGACGGCATGACTTCCTGCGCTGGCGCCGCCAGGGGTTTGCCACGATAGTTGGGCATCTTGTTCCGGTGGGGTCGACGATGATTCTGCGAATGCTGCTCCTGCGCGCGGCGGGTTGTTTTGCGTTGTTCGTGCTTGCCACTGCGGCGTGGGCGCAAGTACCAACTGCGCCCACGCGTTCCACGTTGCCGATCAATACCAACGACATCGTGCAGCCGATACCGCCCGGGCAACTGGAGGATTTCGCCGCGTACGTGGACAGTGCGCGCAAGACGTTCGAGGTACCGGGCATTGCCGTGGCCATCGTCAAGGATGGCCGTGTCGTGCTGGAGCAGGGTTTCGGCCTGCGCGAAATGGGCAAGCCGGAGCGGGTCGATGCGCACACGTTGTTTGCCATCGCCTCCAATACCAAGGCGTTCACTGCCGCGTCGCTGCAGCAACTGGCCGAAGCCGGCAAGTTGCAGATGGATGACCGGGTAATCGAGCATTTGCCGTGGTTTCGCATGTCCGATCCCTATGTGACACACGAAATGCGTATCCGCGACCTGCTTGCCCATCGCAGCGGCCTGAGCCTGGGCGCTGGCGATCTGCTGTACTGGCCGCCGACCTCATACACCACGCGCGAAGTGGTGGAACGTCTGCGCCATGTGCCGATCAAGAACGGCTTTCGCAGTGGCTACGCCTACGACAACATCCTGTTCGCGGTCGCCACGCTGGTGATCCAGCAGGCCTCGGGACAAAGCTATGCCGACTATGTGCGCGAACACATCTTCCAGCCCGTCGGCATGGACGAATCATTGATCGACAGCACGTATCTCAAGCCCGGCATGGATGTGGCGACCGGCCACGCCAAGGCTGATTTCAAGGATCTCAAACCCGTCCCGCCGATGGCATGGCTGAATGACCCGGGTGCGGGCGGCATTTATGCCAGCGTGCACGATCTGGCGAAATGGATGAAGGTGCAGTTGGCCGGTGGCGTGCTGCCGGAATTGGGTCCCGATGGCAAGCCGGCGAGGCTGTTTTCCGCGGACAGCCAGCAGCAGATGTGGAGCATGCTGACGCCGATCACGATCCGCCAGCCGTCGATCCCCGAGCTGGCGGCGCTGACGCCGAACTTTTACGGCTATGGCGAGGCGTGGTTCCTGTCCGATTATCGCGGCAGGAAACTGGTGTGGCACACCGGCGGCTGGCCGGGCATGGTGTCACGCTTGACGTTGGTGCCGGAGCTGCATCTGGGCGTGGTGGTGCTGACCAACCAGGAATCCGGCGCCGCGTTCAATGCGGTGACCTGGCGGGTGCTCGATGCATATTTGCACCCGGAGCAGAAAACCGATTGGGTGGCCGTTTACGCCAAGGCCGTGAAAAAGTCGCAAGCCAAGGCGGACGACAGTTTCGCCAAACATGCGCAGGCGCGCGACAAGCACAGTAAGCCGTCGTTGCCACTGGCACGCTATGCCGGGACCTACCGCGACCCCTGGTACGGCGACATCGTCGTCAGCCACGACAAGGGCAAGTTGCGCATGCGCTTCAGCAAGACCGCACAACTGGTCGGCACGCTGACGCCGTGGCAGCACGATACCTTCGTCGTGCGGTGGGACGATCGCGCGTTGAATGCGGATGCATTCGTCACCTACGCACTGGATGCGGATGGGGCGATTCGTGAAGTGCGCATCCAACCGGTGTCGCCGCTGACCGATTTCAGCTTTGACTTCCAGGACCTCCGCCTGACCCCGGTGAACGATCAGCCTGCGGCGCACGACGACTGATACCGTACCAAGCCACGCGGGATTGATACCGGGAGCAGGTGGCAACGCGGTCCGTTTGGATTGGGTTCTCTCCCTGGCGCAGCCGGGGAGACGCCACCCTTTTCCTTCGGCGCAGCCGGAGGCAACGTCACCCTCTCCCCTCCAGCGCTACCGGCGCAACGTCACCCTCTCCCCCGGTGCAGCCGGGGGAGAGGGCAGGGTGAGAGGGGCTCGTAGGTGCGCTACGGAAGGACAAGAGCCCCTCACCCCAACCCTCTCCTCCGACGATGAAGCTGTCGGGGGGAGAGGGAGTTCCACGACGGACGCGGAAAATGTCTGGCTGGGTCTTGGCGGTGTCAGTGGGTGACGATGCGGTCGGTCTGTCGTGCACAGGTACACCAGCGCCTGTCGGTCCCTGGCGCACTGTACACACAGCCGCGCCAGTGCGAGTTGGGACAGCTGTCGCGGACGTAACTGTCCATTGCGTCGCGGCATCGGGGTCCTTGGTCAGCTTGCGGTGTTGCCGTCGACAAGACGTGCTGCGGTCGTGCCGCCGGTGATCAACCTGCAGCAGCCGTGGGTGGCTGGGTTCGCCGCCCGCCGCCGTTCAATCGCGGATTTCCTGCCCGGCGATCAAGGGTGGCAAATTGCGCACCAGCATGTTTTGCGCGCGAACCAACGGCAGGTCGGCAGTGCGCAGGCGCTCCAGGATGGTGAACAGCAAGTCGCTTTTCACCCCGCCGACCTTGCGCGGACTGTTGACGTAGGCGATGCAGTTGAACGACATGGATCCCGCGTCGAGACCGGCCAGCTGTACCACCGGGGCGGGCATGGCCAACGTGTCAGGATGTTCGTTCAACACTTCCAGGATCAGGGTGCGCGCCTTGTTGGCGTCGGTGTCCAGTGGCATCGGCAGTTCGATCAGGACGCGGCCTTGCGCATTCGCCAGCGTCACGTTGCGCACGTTCTCGGTGATCAATTGCGAGTTCGGCACGATCATCGTGGAGCGGTCGGCCATCTGGATTTCCGTGGCGCGCACATTGATGCGGCGGATGTCGCCCTCGACCTCATTGAGGCTGATCCAGTCGCCCACTTTCACCGGCCGTTCGACCAGCAGAATCAGACCGGAGATGAAGTTCTGCACGATGGCCTGCAGGCCGAAACCGATACCGACCGACAGTGCGCTGACAATCCACGCGATGCTTTTCAGGTCGACCTTGAATGCCGCCAGGGTAAGCACGAACACCAGCATGCCCCCCAGGTAGCCGAGCAGGGTGGCGAGAGAATCCTGCATGCCTGGTTGCATGGTGGTCTTGGGCAGCAGGCGTTCACTGAGCCAGCGCTTGAACGCACGCAGTACGAGCAAGCCCACCACGAACACCAGCAGGCCCTTGAAGATGGTGCCCGGTTCGATCGGCAGGTTCCCCAGCTTGGCTCCGCTGAGGGTCTGCATGGCGCTGGACCACAAATCTCCGGGGGCGGCACCAAACGGTTTGAGCACGGTGGCCAGTGCCAGCAGCGTCAGTGCGACGCGGCTGACGCCGGACAGGATGATGATCGTTTGATCGAGCATGTTGGGGCTCAGGCCAAACGTGGTTTGCAACCGCTTGCCACTGTGCCCGCGCGGCGACAGCAGTGTTTCGAATACGTCCTGCAGCAGATGCGTCAATACGTACAGCGAGCCGATGACGACACCGACCCAGAGCATCTGCAGCGCCACGAAATAGGCCAGCGCAATAAACCCGGTGGCCACACCGAGCCAGCTGATACAGACTCCCACCAACGCACCGGCGCCGAGCAGGCCGACCCACAATGGGCGTTGCGCTGGCGTATTGCCGGTGGCGACGGCTTCCCGTCGGGTTTGCCGCAGGCGTAGCAGCGCGAGGCCGATCAGGCCGCTGATGACCAGCGCGATCACGCCATGCGTGGCTACCGTGGCAGCCAGGCTGGAACCCACGGTGCGGCTGATGCGTTCGACCAGACCGAGCAGCAGCACCGATGCACCCAACAACCACGGAAAAGGTCGCAGTCGCCGCGCGGCAAGGTCCGACAGGTTCGGCAGGCGCCACGATGGATGTTTTACCGCCAGCAAGGCGCGACCCAGCCCGGTCACGAACGCGGCGAAGTAGACCAGCCGGACCGTGGCCGTGGCCAGGGCATCCAGATTGGTATCCAGCAGATCGTTCCAGTTCAGGCCGGCGTATGCCAGTCGCGCCGCCAGCCCCGTGGTGAAGACGGCAGTCAACGCCACAGCCGTGACCATCGCGCTGCGACGCAAGTGGCCTTCCGGCAAATGTCGGCGGGCCAGCCGCAACAGCAGCTGTTCCAGCGTCCAGCGGCCACCAATCAGCAATGCCACAGCGGCCACCAGGCACCACAGCAATGGCTGTCGGTTGGGTGGCTGCCAGGCAGCGTCCCAGGCTTCGTGCCAGCGTGCGCCGAGACGTTTGACGCGCACGATGTCATCGGGCAACGCGCGCACGGGATCGGTCCAGAATGCGCGGCTGAAAGGGGTCGCCGTGCGCGCGGCGAGCCGAGCCTGGAACTGGTCATTGCGCAGCCCGGTAATTTGTGCCGCCAGCTGCAGGGCGTTTTGATTGAGCAGCTGCGCCTGCTTGATCTGGGCATCCAGCGCAGCCTGGGCTTTGGCCAATTGTCGCCGCTGCGCGGTGACCTCCGCTGATTCTGCTGGCGCGCCTTTCTCGGGCGCAGGTCCCAGCACTTCCAGTTGGGCCTGCAGCGCGGCCATCTGCGGGGCGAGGCTCGTAGCCAGCTGCCGGGACTGGTCCTGCACGCTCAGCGCGCTGCTGCGCAACTCGGCCAGAGGCGCGTCCTGTGGCTTGGCTTTCAGTGCGTGCTTTACCGAGTCCAGTTGCGTGCCCAATTGATCCAGTGTTTGTGCCGGCGTCAACACGGGGGCGGAGTCGGGCGCTGGTCCGGTGGTCTGGGCGTGCAGGACGCCGGCGCCAAGCAGCAACGACAGCAGCAGGAGGGTGCGGATGAAGGTAGACATCCGGCCATGATCGGAGTGCCGCGGCGGGCGGTCAATCGCGCTGATGCAATCGAACGTGATTGCGGCCGTTGGCATTCAGATTTGGCGAACGGGTTCGCGTCACGGATTATTGGGTACCAGTGTCGTGGCTGGGGCGGCGGTAGCCGGCATGCTCCGCACTTCGCGTGCCGTCCAACCACCGGCGACAGCACAGCAGCCGTTGCAGTGTTGCCGACCACCTCCGGCGCCGGCTTCCCGACGTGCGCCGTGCTGCGTGCGATCTTGCGGCGGGCACCGATCTGGCTGACAGTAAGAGCCGTGACAACCGTGCGACGCTGTTCCACCAACCCTGGAGTTCATCATGCCCGACGCCATGCACACTGACGGCGCTGAGGAAGACCTCAACCATGCACGTGCGCTGCCGGCCCGCTATTACGTCGGTGTCGACATGCTGGCGATGGAGCAGCGTGCGGTGTTCGCACCCAGCTGGCAGCCATTGGCCCATCGCGAACAGCTGGCGGGGCCGGGCGACCATGTCATCGGTGAGATCGCTGGCGTGCCGGTATTGCTGGTGCGCGGGAAGGATGGCGTGCTGCGGGCGTTTCCCAATGTCTGCCGTCACCGCGCCGGTCCGCTGGCGCTGTGCAATGGCCAGGGCGCGCGCTCGCTGCAGTGCAAATACCACGGCTGGACCTACACGCTCGAGGGCCAGTTGCGCAGTGCGCCGGAGATGCAGGACGTGCCGGGGTTCAAGGTCGAGGACATTCGTCTGCCGCCACTGCGGGTACACGAATGGCAAGGTCTCGTTTTTGTCGCCTTGGGCAAGGACGCGCCGGAGTTTGCCGAAGTCTATGCGGGTATCAGCGAGCACATCGCGCCCATTGACCTGGCCGCCATGCGTTATCTGCGCAGTGTCAGCTACGACGTCAATTGCAACTGGAAGGTGTATGTCGACAACTATGTCGAGGGCTATCACCTGCCGCATGTGCACCCGGGGTTGAACAAGCTGCTCGATTACCGTGCGTACGACACCGTGTTGGCGCGGTGGTATTCGTTGCAGTCGTCCCCATTGCGCAACAACGCGGGGTTGTACGGAGACGGCGGTGCGTTCTATTACTTCATCTATCCGAACGTGATGCTCAACATCCTGCCTGGCCGCTTGCAGACCAACCGCATCCTGCCGCTCGGACCGGACCGTTGCCGGATCGTGTTCGACTATTACTACGCGCAGGATGCGCAGACGCAGGCGCGCATCGCGGCCGACCAGGACTTCAGCGACGAAGTGCAGAACGAGGACATCGCGATCTGCGAGTCTGTGCAGAAGGGGTTGGCGTCCGGCTTCTACGCTCCGGGCCGGCTGTGTCCACGCCGCGAGGGTGGCGTGTGGCATTTTCAGCAGCTGTTGCGCGCGGCCTATGCCGGGCCTGCAGGCGAGTCGGCATGACGCCGCGCTGGCGTGATCGGCGGCTTGCATCCACCCAATTGGGCCACAGCGGGTGTTGCCGTGGTCACGGGCAAGCAGTGGGATGCGACCCGTTCGCTGAACTTGCGCGGCCGTGCCTGTTACATGCGCGGAATGACTGAGGCCACCCGGTCGTTTTCCCTGGATTGAACGCAAGCAGGAATCGGCATGCGGGATGGCAACAAGATCGGCTTCTGGACGTGCACCGCGCTGGTCGTGGGCAATGTCATCGG
>DAITPL010000085.1:0-2350 GCA_036833615.1 Rhodanobacter sp. | reverse complement strand
GCAACAAGATCGGCTTCTGGACGTGCACCGCGCTGGTCGTGGGCAATGTCATCGGCATGGGCATCTTCGTGTTGCCGGCGTCGCTCGCGCCGTATGGCTTCAACGCGCTGATCGGCTGGGCTGTCGTTACGTCGGGCTGCCTGGTACTGGCCCGGGTATTCGCGTACCTCGCCCGCGCCTTGCCGCAAGCCGAGGGGCCCTACGGCTACATCCTCGATACGCTGGGCGAGTTGCCGGCGTTTGCCGCGATGTGGGCGTATTGGGTGTCGTTGTGGCTCACCAACGCCGCCCTCGCCACTGGCGTGGTCGGTTACCTGATCGTGGTGTTTCCCGCACTGGAAAGCGCCCACTCCGCGTTGTTCCCGCTGTTGCTGCTGTGGCTGGTCGTGATCGTCAACCTGTTCGGCGTACGGGCCGGCGGTCGCGTGCAGATCGTGACCACCGCGCTGAAGCTGTTGCCGATGCTGGCGATCGCCGTGCTCGGCGGCTGGGTATTGCTGACCTCGCCAGCGAGTTATGTCGCACACCCGCCAACCACGCCGGTCACGCTGGGCGGGGTGATGGTGGCGTCGACGATTGCGCTGTATGCAATGCTTGGCATCGAGTCGGCGAGTGTGCCGGCGGCCCGCGTCGACAACCCTGGCCACACCATCCCGCGCGCCACCATGACCGGGACGATCACGGTGGCGGTCATCTACATCATCGTCTCGGCGGTGCCCCTGCTATTGCTCGGGCAACGGGAACTGGGTGCTGCCAGCGCACCGTTTGCCTTGCTGCTGGAACGCTTTGGCGCCGCCGGATCGGGCCGTTGGCTCGCGTTGTTCGTGGTGATCAGCGGACTGGGGGCGCTCAATGGCTGGACCTTGCTGGTTGGCGAACTGACGCGCACGATGGCCAGCAGCGGCGTACTGCCGGCAGTGCTGGCACGCAACAACCGGCACGGCGCGCCGGTCGCCGCCCTGGCCGTCACCGGGATATTGGCGTCGGTCATGATCTGGATGAGCCACAGCCAGTCGCTGGTGGCGGCGTTCACTTTCCTCACCCTGGTGGTGACTGCGGCCAATCTGCCAGCGTACCTGGGTTGCGCGCTCGCGCTCCTGGTGTTGTGGCGGCGACGTCTGCCGACATGCACCAGCCACACGGTGCTGCTCGCCGCCAGCACGGGGATAGTCTTCGTGATCTTCGTCTTCGTCGGCACTGGTCGTGAGCCGTTTTTGTATGCGCTGGGGTTGTGTGCCGCCGGATTGCCGCTGTATGCGTTGATGCGCCTGCGGCGCAAGACCGCTCCACCTGTCGAGGTCATTCCGGAATGAGAGATCCACGCTACGACATCCTGTTTACACCGCTGCAGATTGGCCCGGTCACGGCGAAGAACCGCTTCTATCAGGTGCCGCATTGCAATGGCATGGGGCATGCGATGCCCATGGCCCACGCGGCGATGCGGGAGACCAAGGCCGAGGGCGGCTGGGCGGTGGTTTCGACCGAGGAATGCGAAATCCATCCGAGTGGTGATCTCACCCCGTTTGTCGAGCAGCGTCTGTGGGACGACCAGGACATCCCGGCGCTGGCGTTGATGTGTGAAAAAGTGCACGCCCATGGCGCGCTGGCCGCATTGCAGTTGGTGCATGGTGGTGCCGGTGCGTCGAACCTGTATTCGCGCGAGACGCTGCTGGCGCCATCGCCCCAGCCGGCCAAACACGGCTATCCCGCGCAGGCCCGGGCAATGAGCCTGCATGACATCAGCGAGTTCCGGCGCTGGCACCGCGCGGCGGCACTGCGTGGCAAGCGCGCCGGTATGGACATCATCTATGTCTATGCCGGACACGACTTGACGCTGCTGATGCACTTCCTGCAGCGCCGGCGCAATCAGCGCAACGATCAATATGGCGGCTCGCTGGAAAACCGCGTGCGCCTGTTGCGCGAAGTGCTGCAGGACACCAAGGATGCCGTCGGCGATACCTGCGCGGTTGCGCTGCGCTTCGCCACGGAAGAATTGCTCGGGCCCTCCGGCCTGGAGTTGCACGAGGCCAGGGACATCGTCGCCATGCTGGCCGAACTGCCCGACCTGTGGGATGTGAACCTCGCCGCCTGGGACAACGATTCCGTGCCTTCGCGCTTCGCCGGCGAAGGTGCGCAGGAGCCGTTCATCGCCTTCGTCAAGCAAGTCACCAGCAAGCCGGTGGTGGGCGTGGGCCGATTCACCTCACCGGACACCATGGTGTCGCAGCTCAAGCGCGGCGTGCTGGATCTGATCGGTTGCGCGCGACCGTCGATTGCCGATCCGTTCCTGCCAAGGAAGATCGAGGAAGGCCGCAACGACGACATCCGCGAATGCATCGGCTGCAACATC
>DAITPL010000084.1:0-10926 GCA_036833615.1 Rhodanobacter sp. | reverse complement strand
CCCACCCAGCCTGAGAGCTGCAAACCCGCAGCAGCATGGTCGACGCGCAGACTCTGCCCGGGGAAATCCTCACCGAGCACGCCCGCTACACGCTGCAATGCCGCCTGCGCATCGGTCGCGGCCTTCCACGTGCGCACCGGCTTGCCGTTGTGGCTCAGCCGGAATTCGACATCGTCGCGCGCCAGCGCCAGCGATTTCAGCAAGTCATCGATGTGGGCAAACTCGGTGCGCTCGGCGCGCATGAATTTCCGCCGCGCCGGTACGTTGTAGAACAAGTCGCGCACCTCCACGCTGGTGCCGCCCGGATGCTGTGCGGGGCGTGCGGCCAGCAGCCTGCCGCCATCGACCTCGATGCGAAACGCCGCGTCCTGACCGTGCGCCCGCGACGTCATGGCGAAACGCGAGATCGATGCCACCGACGCCAGTGCCTCACCGCGAAAGCCCATGCTGGCAACGTGCTCGAGATCCGCGAAGCTGCCAATCTTGCTGGTTGCATGCGAAGCCACCGCCAGCGGCAATTCATCCAGCGCAATGCCGATACCGTCGTCGCGCACGCGGATCAGGCGTGCTCCGCCAAGCTCGATATCCACTTCGACGCGTGTGGCCCCGGCATCGAGGCTGTTCTCCACCAGCTCCTTGACCACGGACGACGGGCGCTCGATCACTTCGCCGGCAGCGATCTGGTTGATCAGTTCGGGAGGCAACACGCGGATGACTGGCATCTGCCAAGCTTAAGCGAATCGGCGCCCAAAGTTCAGCGCGCAACCACTGCTCACGCCGCGCAGCCTCGGGCAGGTGCCGTGATCGCGACTGCGGCGATCTATAATCAACGTCTTCCCGCCCACCACGTGGGCTTGCTGATGGATTCCCATGCCACAAACGATGAAAGCGCTCGTCAAGCGCAAAGCCGAGCCCGGTATCTGGATGGAACAGGTGCCGGTGCCGGAGATCGGCCCGAACGAAGTGCTGATCAAGGTCAGCAAGACCGCGATCTGCGGCACCGACCTGCACATCTACAAGTGGGATGCATGGAGCCAGCGCACGATCAAGCCCGGCCTCACGATCGGCCACGAATTCGTCGGGCACATCGTCAAACTCGGCCCCGGCGTCACCGGCTACAAGGTGGGTGACCGGGTCTCCGCCGAAGGTCATATCGTCTGCGGTCATTGCCGCAATTGCCGCGCCGGACGCCAGCACCTGTGTCCCAACACCACGGGCATCGGGGTGAACCGCAATGGCGCGTTCGCCGAATACATCAATATGCCGGCGTCCAACCTGTGGCCGATCCCCGATCAAATCCCGTCCGAACTGGCGGCGTTCTTTGACCCGTACGGCAACGCTGCGCATTGCGCGCTGGAATTCAACGTCATCGGCGAGGACGTGCTGATCACCGGTGCCGGCCCGATTGGCGTGATCGCCGCCGGCATCTGCAAGCACATTGGTGCACGCAATGTCGTTGTCACCGACATCAACGATTACCGCCTGAAACTGGCCGCCGAAATGGGCGCCACGCGCGTCGTCAACGTGGCGCACCAGTCCGTCAGCGACGTGGTGCATGACCTCCACATGGAAGGCTTCGACGTCGGCCTGGAGATGAGCGGCAACCCGCGCGCATTCAACGACATGCTTGGCTGCATGTACCACGGTGGCAAGATTGCCATGCTCGGGATCCAGCCCAACGGCGCCAGCGTGGACTGGGACAAGGTGATCTTCAAGGGTCTCACCGTCCAGGGCATCTATGGACGGCGCATGTACGAAACCTGGTACAAGATGACCCAGATGGTGCTGAGCGGCTTTCCGTTGCAAAAGGTCCTGACCCATCAGGTCGGCATCGACGACTTCCAGAAAGGTTTCGACCTGATGGATGCGGGCAACTGCGGCAAGGTCGTCTGCAACTGGAATTGAGCAGCATTCCAGCCACGACCTGCTGTCCGCTTGCTGCAAGTCAACCCACGGTGCAACGTCTGCACGGCAACCCGAACCTGGGCGTCAAAGATGTCGCCGCAAAGGCCGGGCACTCGCCGGAATCCCGGCTTGCGCCGGGCAAACAGCGGGAAGCGCCGCGTCGGCAAAACCGGATGCCGCCGGTAGCGACACGTGATCGCACCACTCGTACCTGTAGCGTCTGGCGCGTGCCGTGCCCCTGGCGGTTTTCTCGCCGGCGTCAAAGGCCCACAATGAACTTTTATCCATGGAAGCAGCCCACATGAGTTATCCCGACCAGGCGCGCTACGCCGACGAACTCGAATCCATTCACCAGCAAGGGTTGTTCAAGAGCGAACGGGTCATCACGTCACCACAGTCCGCCGAGATCACGTTGCAGGACGGCCGCAAGGTGCTGAATTTCTGTGCCAACAACTATCTGGGCCTGGCCGACAACGCCGAGGTGATCCAGGCCGCGAAGGACGCGCTCGACAGCCACGGCTTTGGCATGGCCAGCGTGCGCTTCATCTGCGGCACGCAGGATCTGCACAAGCAACTGGAAGCGAAGATTTCCGCGTTCTTTGGTACCGAGGACGCCATTCTTTACGCCGCCTGCTTCGATGCCAACGGTGGGTTGTTCGAACCGCTGCTGGGCGAACAGGATGCGGTGATTTCCGACGCGCTCAACCACGCCTCCATCATCGACGGCGTGCGCATGAGCAAGGCTCGGCGCTATCGCTATGCCAATCGCGACATGGCCGACCTGGAAGCGCAGCTCCAGGCAGCCGATGCTGCCGGCGCACGCACCAAGCTGATCACCACCGATGGCGCGTTCTCGATGGACGGTTATATCGCGCCACTCGACCAGATCACCGCCCTGGCACAGAAATATCACGCCATGGTGCATATCGACGAGGCGCACTGCACCGGCTTTCTGGGCGCCACCGGCCGCGGCTCGGCCGAGGTGCATGGGGTCATGGACAAGATCGACATCTTCACCGGTACGCTGGGCAAGGCGCTCGGCGGCGCGTTGGGCGGCTTTACCACCGGGCACCGGGAAATCATCGAGATGCTGCGCCAGCGCTCGCGCCCGTATCTGTTCTCCAACTCGTTGCCGCCGCACGTGGTAGCGGCGGCGATCAAGGTGTTCGACATGCTCAGCAGCGCCGGCGACCTGCGCGACAAGCTGAAAGAGAACACCAAGTACTTCCGCGCGCGGATGACCGCAGCCGGGTTCGAGATCAAACCTGGCGTGCACCCGATCGTGCCGGTCATGACCCACGACGCGCAACTCGCCCAATCCATGGCGGCCGGCCTGCTCGATGAAGGCATCTACGTCAGCGGCTTCTTTTTCCCGGTGGTGCCCAAAGGCGAGGCACGCATCCGCACGCAGATGAGTGCCGCACATACGCGTGCACAGCTCGACCACGCCATTGCCGCCTTCACGAAAGTGGCGCGTGCCCTGGGCGTGGCCGGTATCCACTGATCCCCCGCTCCCTCCGCAAGCCCGGGTCGTGCTCGCCACGCCACTCGACGAGCGCCCACCAGCGTCGCGCAAGCTGGTTCACGGTACGCGACGCTCGCGCAGCCATCCGGCCGCTGGCGGTTGCCCGGGTCGGGTCAGGCGGCACCGTGCGGTGCGAGCGAACGTACCTCCTGCCCAGTCAGGTACCGCCATTGGCCCTTGGCCAGCGTGCCAAGCGCCAGCGGACCAATCGCCACGCGCACGAGGCGCAGCACACGGGTGTCATGCGCCGCCAGCAAGCGGCGGATATGGCGATTGCGCCCTTCGTCCAGCGTGATCTCCAACCACGCATTTTTCCCACCGCTGCGCAGCAACGCAGCACGTTTGGCGCGCAGATGTTCGCCGTCATCGTCGACGCCGATCAGCAAATGCGCCAGTAGCGCGCGGTCCGGAATGCAGTCAACCTGCACGTGGTAAGTCTTGTCCAGATGGGTCACCGGATCGGTTATGCCCGCCGCCCACAATGTATCGTTGCTCAGCAGCAACAAGCCCTCGCTGGCCT
This sequence comes from Rhodanobacter sp., assembly GCA_036833615.1. Taxonomy (GTDB): domain Bacteria; phylum Pseudomonadota; class Gammaproteobacteria; order Xanthomonadales; family Rhodanobacteraceae; genus Rhodanobacter. The sequence goes on along the minus strand of DAITPL010000084.1, from coordinate 6,976 downwards.
TGTCCAGGCGCCCCACCGGTCCCAGCCACGGCAGGCCAGCCGCCGCAAGTGTGCTGTAAACCGTATCGCGTCCGCGCTCGTCCGCCGCGCTGACAATCAGTCCACGCGGCTTGTTGAACATCACATGCACAAACCCGGCCGATTCGACCGCCGCTCCGTCTACCACAATCCGCTGCTCCCCAAGCCGCGTCGGCTGATACGGATCGCGGACGATGCGCCCGTCCACACTGACCCGTCCAGCGCGCACCCACGACTCGGCCTGGCTGCGCGAACACACGCCCAGTTTGGACAACACGCGCGCCAGCCCATGTCGCGCCGGCGGCAGTGGCGTCACCCCAACGGATGGCGGATGGAAAGTGGATCGAGACATGCGCGCGGAAGTTTGTACCACGGAAATTCGGGCGGACAAGTCACAGCGTGGTGAGTCGGGGCCCTTGATACGTTTGCAGCGATAACTGTATCCGCCTTTGGAGAAGCGGAAAGCTTCCGGGTGCCAAGCTGCGATCCCGGTTGGCGGCATCGCGTCATCCACGTATCGGCCACGCCGTACGTCAGCCTAGCCCCGACGACGCCACACGGGCTTGGGGCCTGGCGGGTTTTTGGTATTGATCACTGACCCCGAAACTGATGCCCAGATCGTGTTGGCCCCGCCAAGACGGCCGCCTGATGCGCCTCCTGCACCCATGGCGCAGGGTTTGCCGAGCGGGCCACTTCCTGATCCATGGCCGCGCGGCGTCGCACGTGCCCGCGTGACCCCTGGCGCGAGCTCGGCTGCAAGAAAGTCCGTCCTAGAATAGCTTCTCCGCGCTGGCCGATTCCTTGCGACCACGGAAAACCAGCTCCTTCAGCTTTTTTGGATCCTGTGGCAGTTGTGCCGTCGCGACCACGGCCAGCACCGCGCCGTGATGGGGCGACTTGTCGCACACCGGATCGGCATTCGTCGGATCGCCGGTCAACATGTACGCCTGGCAGCGGCAACCACCCAGATCGGTGAAACGTTCCGCACAACTGCGGCAGGGTTCCTTCATCCAGCTCGTGCCGCGGTAGCGGTTGAAGCCCTCGGAGTCATACCAGATCTCGCGCACACCCATCTCGTTCACGTTGGGAAACGGTGGACCGGGCAGCATGCGCGCTGTATGACATGGCAGTGCCACGCCGTCCGGGGCGATGGTCAGGAACACGTTGGCCCAACCGTTCATGCACTTCTTCGGGCGCGTCTCGTAGTAGTCGGGCACGATGAAGAACAGCCGCATCTGGGTGCCGAGCTTTTCACGCCAGCGGTTGGTGGTCGCCTCGGCGCGCACGAGTTGCTCGCGGGTCGGCATCAGCCGTTCAATATTGATGTGCGCCCATGAGTAGTACTGCGCGTTGGCGAGTTCGAGATAGTCGGCGTCGATATCCACTGCAAACTTGATGATTTCGTCAATGTGATCGATGTTCATGCGGTGAATCACGCAGTTCATCACCATCTCGAAATCGTATTTCTTGATCAGCCTGGCCGCCTCGCGCTTCAAGTCGAACGTGCGCGTCGAGGCGAGGAAGTCGTTGACCTCGCGCGTCGAGTCCTGGAACGAGAGCTGGATGTGATCGAGTCCGGCTTTTTTCAGCGCGGCAATGCGTTTCTCGTTGAGCCCGACGCCGGAGGTGAGCAGGTTGGTGTAATAGCCGAGCCGGTGCGCCTCGGCGACAAGTATTTCCAGGTCATTGCGCTGCAGCGGCTCACCGCCGGAGAAGCCGCATTGCACCGAGCCGATCGCGCGCGCCTCGCGCAATACGCGCAGCCAGTCGTCGGTCGAAAGTTCGCTCTTCTGTTTCGCGAAGTCGACCGGGTTGTAGCAGAACGGACAGTGCAACGGGCACTCATAGGTAAGTTCGGCCAGCAGCCAGAACGGCGGCCCGATCGTGGTTTCAGTCGTCAGCGGTTCCACTTGCGCATTCATGTGCGTTCCACCCAGCGTTGTGTGCAGGCGAGGTCGAGGAAAGCGAGCACGTCCGCTTCCAGCCCTGCTTGATCGAAGAGCTTTTCGAGTTCGGCGACGATTGCCGCCACGGGCTTTACACCATCACAGCGGGCAAGAATTTCGCTGGCCGTGGGATTGAGCTTGACCATGCCTTCCGGGTACAGCAGCACATGGGCTTTCTGTACCGGTTCCCACTGCAGTCGAAAGCCGCGGCCAACGCGCGGGACGCTGGCGGATGTGAAGTTTGGGGTTTCGCTGGCCGGTAATGTCACTACTTTCATGTTCCCAGCTCCACTCCGTACTTCAGCGCCATCGCGTCGTTCATTGCCCACAGGACGTCAAGTTTGAATTGCAGGATGGCGAGTGCGTGCTGCTGCTGCTCCAGCGTGACGAAATAACCCAGGGTGACTTCCAGCGCATGTTCAACGTCGCGGCGCGCCTGCGATACACGGTTGCGGAAATACTGCAGACCCCTGCTTTCGATCCATGGATAGTGCTGCGGCCAATTGGCCAGGCGTTCCTTGTGGATCTGTGGCGCAAACAGCTCGGTCAGTGCCGAACACACCGCCTCCTGCCATGGTGCGCGGCGGGCGAAGTTCACGTAGGCGTCGACTGCAAAGCGCACGCCCGGCGCAACGTGGCGCAGATCCTCCAGTTCGTCGCGGGCAAGTCCGGTCGCCAGGGCGAGCTGGGTCCAGGCCTCGATACCGCCTGGGTCGTCGCCGTGGCCGTCGTGATCAAGAATCCGCTGCACCCACTGTCGGCGCGTCGCGCGATCAGGACAATTGGACAGAATCGCCGCATCCTTCACCGGGATCGAGATCTGGTAGTAGTAGCGGTTTGCGACCCAGCCGCGAATCTGCTCGGGCGTGGCCCGGCCCTCGTTGAGCAGCCGGTTGACCGGATGGTGGATGTGATAGGCGGCGCCTCTTTCGCGGAGCTTCGCCTCGAATTCTTCGCGGTTCCAGGCCTTGGTGTTCATAGCTTAAAATCCATGCCGTCGTGCGCAAGTTCGATCCCGGCGGCAAGTACCTGCGCGTGCTCCGGGCTGTCCTCGTCGAGGACCGGGTTGGTGTTGTTGATGTGGATCAGGATCCGGCGTGTCGGCGCTGGCAACCCGGCCAGCAGCGCGAGCATGCCGTGTTCGCCAGCCAGCGCGCGATGACCCATGTCGCGCGCCCGTTTCTGCGACAACCCCAGCCGGATCATCTCGTCATCGCTCCAGCAGGTACCGTCGACCATGACGCAATCGGCACGCTGCATGGCTGCGATCGAGCGTGCGTCCAGCTCGCCGAGTCCGGGCGCGTAAAACAAGCGCTTGCCGCTGATGTCATCTTCGACCAGCACGCCCACATTGTCCCCGGGTACCGGCTGGTCGCGGTGCGGCGAGTACGGGGGAGCGTTGCTGGTGAGCGGCACCGCAGTAAAGCGTAGGCCGGGAACGGCTTCGACCGTGAAGGCGCCTCCGTCAATCGGGACGCGGTGCCAGTGAACCCCGCAGTAGTGTTCCAGCAGGCGAAACAGCGGATTGCCATGCTCGAGATCCTCGCGTACCGGTTCGGTACACCAGATGTCCAGCGGTTGGCGATGTTCGCGCAGCATATACAGCCCGGTGGTGTGATCAACCTGTGCGTCCATCAACAACACCGCGCCAATGGCGGTGTCGCGCACCGCACGTGCTGGCTGCAGCGCAGGAAACGCTTGCAACTGCGCCAGGATGTCCGGCGACGCGTTGCACAGTAACCAGTTGGTCTGGTCGCCACTCAGGACGATTGACGACTGGGTGCGTGGCTTGGCATTGAGCGTCCCGGTGCGGACACCGTGGCACAGGCGGCAATTGCAGTTCCACTGGGGGAAGCCGCCGCCAGCGGCGGAACCGAGCACGTGAACGCGCATGGGTCAGGCAGCCCCGGTCGAGAGTGCAAACGTGTGCCCGGACGCTTGCGTGTCCGGACCCACGCCGTTTGCAACAACCGACTTCAACGTCGCGCGATGTACATCGTGATTTCGAAGCCAAAGCGGCAATCCATCGCTTTCGGAGTTTCCCATTTCATATGCCAAGTCCTCGGTTGCGAACCTGCGGGCATGGAACCACAGGCTCTGGTCGGCCCCACGGCAACTTCCATGCAGCTGTCACGTTGCACTGGTGCAGCCCGCAGTACATCGCTACAGCATTGACTGCCAGCTAACGATTTTCATGATTTGGCCATCCGGCTCGCCACACCGCGAGGATGCAGTAGGATCGAAACATGTCCGCGAGCCCCTCGACGATTGCATTTGTTACGGTCCCTGAGCCGGACTCCGGCTGGATCGAGGTTGGCACTGGCCACGCCGTTTATTACGAGCAGCACGGCGCTGCCGATGGTATCCCGGTGTTGTTGTTGCACGGTGGACCAGGCTCGTCGAGCACGCCGCGACAACGCGAATTTCTCGACGCCACGCGGTTTCGCATCATTCAATTCGATCAGCGCGGTTGTGGGCGCAGCACGCCACTGGGCGAGACTGCGCACAATCACACGGGGGCCCTGATCGAGGATATCGAGGCCTTGCGCCGGCATCTACGCGTCGAGCGCTGGCTCGTCACCGGTGGCTCGTGGGGCGCCGCGCTTGCGCTGGCGTATGCGGCGCGCTTTCGCGAGCGGATTGGCGGGGTGCTGCTGCGCGGGATATTCCTCACCGGCCGCGCCGATCTCGACTGGTTTTTCCACGGTGTCGGCGCACTGGTGCCGCAGCTCAATGCGGATTTCATGGCGGTGATTCCGCGCCGTTGGCGCGGCCGGGTGGTTACCTGGCTTGACCGCTGCTTTGCCAACGTGAACGCGGACCCGGAGCAGGCACTGCGCGTTGCGCTGGCGTGGCAGGCATACGAGCAAGGGCTCGAAGGTTCGGCTTGCGCACACGAGCCGCCGGCGGCGCTGGATACCGAACGGGCGCATCGATTGATAGCCAGGTATCGCGTGCAGGCACACTATCTCGCGCGCCGGTGTTTCCTCGGCGAGGCCGCGGTGCTGCGTGCGGCTGGCGAGCTGCATGGCATTCCGCTCGCGCTCGTGCACGGCACGCACGACCTGGTTTGCCGGCCGTGCAATGCCTGGCGCGTACAGCGTACCTGTGCCGGTAGCCGCCTGGCCTGGGCCGCGCGGGCGGGACACGATCCGGCGCATCCGGCGGTGCTGCGGCTGATGCGCGGCGCGGCTGACGCCTTCGCGGCGAAGCGTGACTTCTCGCGCTGGACGATCGCAGCGGAGACATCCGCATGAGCTTGCGGCTCCAGCTCAACCTGCTGGTCGCCAGCTTGATCGTGGTGTTTACCGCAGTGGTACTCACGCTGCAAATCGTCGATACGCGCGCCAGCGTGCGCGACGAAACCGAAGCCGCGAACAAGGTCGCGACCAAGCTGCTCACCTATTTCGTGGATAACTACGCGGAAGCCAGTGAACGGGTTGCATTGCAGTCGCTGAATCGTCTCGGTCGCGTACGCTCGACCGAAATTACCCTGCGCGATTCGAGCGGTCGCGTGGCGTACCGATCTCCGCCCTCGCCTTACAAGGTCGGGCGCAATGCGCCTGGCTGGTATTCCGCGTTGGTCGCGCCGGCGCCGATGCAAAGCGAGCTGCGCCTTGCCGATAGCGTGCTCTACATCGAGGCGAATGCATCGCGTGCGGTGCTGGACGGGTGGGATGCAACGGTCCACCTGTTGCAGTTGGGCTTGATCGTGATGATCCTCGGCAATCTGCTGGTATTCTGGCTCGTGCGGCGTGCCACGCGGCCATTCCAGGCCATCGTGCATGGTCTCGAGGACATGCAGGGTGGGATATACCGCACGCGCCTGCCCGAGTTCAAAAGTGCAGAGGCCGGCGCCATCGCGCGCGCGTTCAACCGTACGGCGCAGGCCGTGGGGGACAGCCTGGACGCGCGGCGTGAGGCCACCGAAGCCAAGTTGCGCCTGGAGCAAAGCCGTGATCTTGCCGCGGTGGTGCAGGATCGCATCGAGGACGAGCGTCGCCAGATAGCACGCGAGTTGCACGACGAAACCGGACAGAGCATCACGGCAATCAAGAGTATTGCGCTATCCCTGACCTTGCGCGGCAGCGATGACGGAATCCGTGAAGCGGCGCAGTTGATCGCCGATACCGCCGGCAAGCTGTATGCGTCGATGCACGATTTGATCCCTCGCCTGAGTCCACCAACGCTGGACAACCTGGAACTGGGCGAAGCGATGGAGGATCGCGTGATCGCGTGGCGACGCCAGCAGCCGCAGACTGAATTCGTACTGAAGCTTGTCAACCTGCCTGCGGACCTGGGCGAAAGCTATGCGTTGGCCGCGTATCGCATCGTGCAGGAAGCGGTCACCAACGCCTTGCGCCATGCGCAGGCGCGGCGCATCGATATCGAGCTTGGCAGCGATCCACACGCATTGCACATTGAGGTGCGCGATGACGGTCGCGGCCTCCCCCCCGACTGGCAACGGCCCGGCCACTACGGCATACGTGGCATGCGCGAGCGCGCCCGTGCGCTTGGCGGCGACGTCGTCGTCGAGAACATCACCACGGGCGGTGTGCGTACGCATGCCCAGCTGCCACTGAAATAGGCCATGACGACGGCGACGAAAATCCGTGTCATGTTGGTCGATGATCACGCCGTGGTCCGGGTCGGCTTCCGCATGTTGCTGGCCGCTACCGGCGACATCGAAGTCGTGGCCGAAGCGGATAGTGGTGAAGTCGCCTACCAGCGCTACTCGGAGATCCGACCGGACGTGGTGATCATGGACCTGTCGATGCCCGGCATGAGCGGGATTGACGCGGTACGACGGTTGGTTGCCAAGGACAAGACCGCGCGCGTGCTTGTGCTTTCGGCCCACGAGGATACTGCGCATCCAAGACGGGCGCTGCAGGCCGGCGCGCTCGGCTATCTGTCCAAGCGCACGGCACCGGAAGCGCTGATCGAGGCGGTGTATGCAGTGGCAAGCGGGCGCAGCTATCTCGACGTGGAAATCGCCCGCAAACTGGCGATGC
>DAITPL010000083.1:0-10956 GCA_036833615.1 Rhodanobacter sp. | reverse complement strand
CGCATCGAGCAATTGTTTGCCGGCGGCACGCTGGAGACGTTTGCCGGTCCACTGGTGATCCCCACGTTTCCGGCGTCCGCGGCCGGGCCGGATCTGCGCGAACTGGTACTGGGTTCGGAAGGGCGTTTCGGCGTCATTTCGCAAGTCAAGGTGCGCATCACCCGGCTCGCCGCGCGGGAATCGTTCTACGCCGTATTCCTGCCGGACTGGAAGCGGGCGATGGCTGTCGTGCGCGAGCTGGTGCAAGCGCGCATACCGCTGTCCATGCTGCGCCTGTCCAACGCGGTGGAAACGCAAACCCAATTGCTGCTGGCCGGCAAGCCGCGACCCATGGCGTGGCTGGAAAAATACCTGGCATGGCGCGGTGCGGCCGAGGGCAAGTGCATGCTCACGTTCGGCATCACCGGGAATCGGCAGCAAAATGCCGCTTCGCTGAGTCAGGCCAAAGCGCGGTTGCGGCGTTTCGGCGGCGTGTTCACCGGCACCTTGCTGGGGCGCAAGTGGGCCGCACACCGTTTCCGTTTTCCCTATCTGCGCGACAGTTTGTGGCACACCGGGTACGCCGTGGACACGCTGGAAACCGCAACCGACTGGAGCCATGTCGATGACTTGCTGCAGCAGGTGGAAACCAGCTTGCACACGGCGCTGGCAGCCAGCGGCGAACGCGTGCATGTGTTCACGCACCTGTCGCATGCCTATGGCGAGGGTTGCAGCCTGTACACCACGTATGTATTTCGTCCCGGTGCGAACTATGCCGAGGCCTTGGCGCGGTGGCGGCAGCTCAAGCAGGCCGCCAGCCAGGCCATCGTCACCCATCGCGGCACCATCAGTCACCAGCATGGTGTGGGTCGCGATCATGCCGCCTGGCTGGGCGTGGAAAAAGGCGAACTGGGCATGGCGACGCTGCGGGCGCTGTCGGCCCATTTCGATCCGGAGCAGCGGCTGGCGCCCGGCGTGCTGATCGAACGCCCGTGAGCGCCAGCGCGTGGAATGCGGCATGGCGGACGCAGGCGCTGCCCGGCCTGGCGGCAACCGGGTGGGATCTGCTGGTGATTGGCGGCGGCATCTGCGGCGCCGGCATTCTGCGCGAAGCGGCGCGGCGCGGTTGGCGTTGCCTGTTGCTGGAGCAGCATGATTTTGCCTGGGGCACGTCCAGCCGCTCATCGAAGATGGTGCATGGCGGTTTGCGCTATATCGCCCAGGGTCAGTTTGGGGTGACCCGGGCGTCGGTACACGAACGGCAACGCCTGCTGCGCGAGGCGCCGGGATTGGTCGAGCCGTTGAGTTTCATGCTGCCGCATTATCGTGGCGGCTTTCCCGGCCGTCGGCTGTTTGGCGGGTTGTTGACCGTGTATGACGCGCTGGCTGGCCGGCGCCAGCATGGCTATTGCCCGGCATCGACATTGCGCTATCTGCTGCCCGGCCTGCGCGCCGAAGGCTTGCTGGGTGCCACGCATTTCCTCGACGCCGTCACCGACGACGCTCGGCTGGTTTTGCGCGTGCTTGGCGCGGCGCGCGCGGATGGCGGTGAAGCGCTGAATGGCATGCGCGTGACCGAATTGCTGCGCACCGGCGGCCGGGTCACCGGCGTGCTGGCCGAAGACACCGAAACTGGCCAGCAACACCGCTTTCGCAGTCGCGCGGTGGCGCAGGCAACCGGTGTTTGGGCCGAGCAGCTGCCACACCAGGTGCGGGACGAACACATCCGGCCGCTGCGTGGCAGTCACCTGCTGCTGCCCGCATGGCGCTTGCCGGTGGCCCACGCCGTCAGCTTCAGGCACGCCGCGGATGGTCGGCTGGTATTCGTGTTCCCGTGGGAGGGCGCGACGGTGGTGGGTACCACCGATCTCGATCACCACGAGCCGCTGGCGCAGGAGGCACACATCAGCAATGCGGAAGTGGATTATTTGCTGGCGGCGATCGCCCAGGTGTTTCCCGGCGCGCAAGTCCATGCAAGCGATGTGTTGAGTACCTGGGCCGGCGTGCGGCCCGTGGTCAGCGTGCGCGGGTCACACAAGCGCCCCTCGGCTGAAAGTCGCGAGCATGCGCTGTGGGTCGAGCCTGGTTGCGTGACGTTGGCCGGTGGCAAGCTGACAACGTTCCGTCCGCTGGCGCTGGAGGTGCTGCGCGCCTGCGCCGCGTTTGCAGGGCGACCAATGGACAGGCGGCAAGCGCCGGTATTCACCGCCGAACCGCTGCCGCCGTCCTCGTCGTGGCTCAGCAAGCCAGCGCTACGACGCCTGCACGGTCGGCATGGCCGGACGTTGGCGGGCGTGCTGCAGGTGCTGGAAAACATCGGCGGCGACTGCGTGGGCGCCACCCGCACCCTGTGGGCCGAGGTGGCGTGGGCGGCGGAAAACGAGCTGGTGCTGCATCTGGACGATTTGTTGTTGCGACGCACCCGGCTGGGGTTGTTGCTCGCCCGCGGCGGGCAGGCCGAGTTGCCGCGTATTCGCGCGTTGTGCCAGCCGCGGCTGGGCTGGAGCGACGCGCGCTGGCAACAAGAGGAGGCTGATTATCTGGCACTCTGGCAGCGTTGCTACAGCCTGCCTGCGTCCGTGCAGCAGGAGACTTTGCCATGACCCATCCCGGTTACGTGCTGGCCATCGACAACGGCACGCAAAGTGTGCGGGCGTTGTTGTTTGATCTGGACGGCCATTTGCTCGGCAAAGGCAAGGTCGAGTTGCAGGCATATTATTCCACCCGTCCCGGCTGGGCCGAGCAGGACCCGGAGTATTACTGGGCCAGCGTCGGGCAGGCTTGCGCGCGGCTGTGGGCGCAGGTCGACATCGATCGCGGCTTGATCAAGGGTGTGGCGCTGACCACGCAACGCGGCACGGTGATCCACGTCGATGCGGAGGGCCGGCCGCTGCGCCCGGCGATCCTGTGGCTGGATCAGCGCCGCGCGGAAGTACGCGGACGCATCAAGGGGCCGTGGGGCTGGTTGTTCAAGCTGGTTGGGGCGCAGGGGATCGTGGACTATTTCCGGGCGCAGGCCGAGGTCAACTGGGTGGCGCAACAGCAGCCGGAGATCTGGGCGCAGACGCACAAGGTGTTGCTGCTGTCAGGCTTTCTGACCCATCGCCTGTGCGGCAAGTTTGTCGATTCCGTGGCGTGTTGCGTGGCATACCTGCCGTTTGACTACAAGCGCTTGCGCTGGGCCGCGGCCAGTGACTGGAAATGGCAGGTCATGCCGGTGCGCCGCGAGCACTTGCCGGAGTTGTACAAGCCGGGCGAACAACTCGGCTGCATCACCGCCGAGGCCAGCCGCCATACCGGGATTCCCGCCGGTCTGCCGTTGTTTGCCGCCGGCGCCGACAAGGCGTGCGAAGTGCTCGGCGCCGGCGGCGTCGAACCGGACACTGCCTGCCTGTCGTATGCCACCACGGCCACCATCAACACCACGCGGCGCAGTTATCTGGAAACGGTGCGCATGTTGCCGCCGTATCCCTCGGCGGTGCCCGACCACTACAACACCGAGGTGATGATTTATCGCGGCTTCTGGATGGTGAACTGGTTCAAGCAGGAATTCGGCTTGCGCGAAATGCAGCGCGCGCGGGAGCTCGGGGTGGAGCCGGAGACGTTGTTTGACGAGCTGGTGCGTGCCGTGCCGCCCGGCTCGATGGGCTTGACGCTGCAGCCGTACTGGTCGCCCGGCATTCGCGATCCGGGGGTGGAAGCCAAGGGCGCGATCATCGGGTTTGGCGACGTGCATACGCGGGCACACGTCTATCGCGCCATCCTCGAAGGGTTGGCCTACGCGTTGCGTCAGGGCAAGGAAAAAATCGAGCGGCGCTCGGGCACGCGCGTCACCCGCCTGCGTGTGTCCGGGGGTGGCTCCCAAAGCGATGCGGCGATGCAGCTGACCGCCGACATCTTTGGCCTGCCGGCTGAACGCCCGCAGGTGTATGAGACTTCCGGCCTGGGCGCGGCAATTTGTTGCGCGGTCGGGCTTGGCCTGCATGCCGATTTCCCCACCGCCATTGCCGCGATGACGCGGGTGGGACATGTGTTCCAGCCTGACCCGGACGCGCAGCGCGTTTATCAACAGTTGTACACGCAGGTGTATCTGCGCATGTACCGCCAACTGCGACCGCTGTACCGCAGGATCCGGCAAATCACCGGCTATCCGGCTTGAGATAGGTGTCGGCGTATCGTCCCGCGTGATGCGCTGGAATGGGACACTGGTCGTGATCAGCGCGGCACCTGTCGACGGCAGGTACCGCGTTGGTCACCGTGGCTCAGGCTACCTGGCGAATTTGTCCAACCGCCGGCAATGGCGCCGGATTGGCAACCCGTCCCCAAGTGGATTTGTTGCCCCAGATGTTCTGGCGCAAGCCTTCCAGTTGCAGGATCTGCGAGTGGTCGACAAACAAGTTGACCTCATTGCCGTAATTCTTGATGTACCACTCGAAGACCAACGGATCGGCCGATTCAAACATCACGTGTTCCAGGCCCACGCCGTTGATGATCGACGCGGCTGCTGCAGTGTTCCAGTTCACCACGTTCTCGGTGATGCCCTCGGACTCGATCATGATGATGTCGGCACCAGCGTCCAGCGCACGTTTGGCGCGATTGACCAGGTCACCCACATCCTTCTTGCCTTCGGCCGCCAGTTCGGCTTCGGTGGAATCGCCGCCCGAACCAAACTGGATACCCAGCTCGGGTTTGGCCTTGAGCCCGGCCCTCTTCACCTGTTCGATCAGCCGCAGCAGCCCGGACGTGGGTACGGTGATGAAGCCGGTGGAAATCTCGATGACATCAAAGCCGACTTCCTTGGCTTCTTGCAGATATTTGGCCACGGCATCCGGGCCGTAGCGCAATACCGTCTCGATCCAGCCGCCCGAGGAAATGTAGGCGTTGTGTTTGTGCGCGAGGTCGCTGAAGGCGCGCACTTGTTCGCGTGGCAGCAGCGCAAACGAACCGCCCGCCCACTTGACGCCGTCGATCCATTGTCCGGCGACTTCAAGCACGTCGGCCAGGTGGCGTGTGCCATAGGTGGAGTAGTACGGCCCACGGATTTCGGTCAGGCCGCAGATGCGGGGTTTGTCGGGGCGATAAGCACGGGGAATGAAGTCGAAACTGGTGGTGGCCATGATGAACCTCCTTGGTGGGGTGAAAGGAATGGATTGGCGGTCAAGCCGCGGCACGCATCCGGCGCTGCAGGGGGACACTCGCCAGCAACGCGGTCAATGCGCGCACGCTGTGCTGGTCGAGCTCATGCACGCTGCGCGCGATCTGTGTGCCGAGCGCATCGCCGGTGAATGGCGTGACCAGTCGCTGGAATTTTTCGCAGGCAGCCGCCCAGTCCAGCGGCTGTGAAGTGAAACCCTTGTAGGCGGCGGCCGTGGCGGACAACGTCGTGCCGTCGATCAGTTCCACTTCCACCCTGCTGGGCATCTCCTGCGGAAAGCGGGCGGAGAATTCGGCATCTGGCGCCACTGAAACCTTGTGCAACAGCGCCTGCACGTCGGCGCGCAGAATGCGCGGCAACGCGTACTGTGGGGGTTGCACTTCGCCATCGAGCAGCGCCACGGCCACCATGTACGGCAGCGAGTGGTCGGCTTCCTCCTTGCTGCGAATGTGCCGCTTGTCGCCTTCCTCGCCGCCGCCGATGATGTCGTAGGCGACCTGAAACGTGGTGATACGGACCGCCTTGATGGCGCCGGCGTGAAACGCCGGTTGGCCGGTGATGGTGATGGCAGCGTCGATGGCTGACTGCGAGTGAATCTCGGCGTTGTGTTTCTTGATGATGGTGCGCAGGACGCTTTCCAGATTCTCCCGCGACCAGTCAATGCTGAACGGACCGGCAATGGTCTCCTTCAATCCCTTGTTGCCCTCAAAGACCTGTTCCGGGCCGCTGATGCCGACCTGCGCCAGCAAGGCCGCGTGTACGCCTTCCTTGCCCACTTGCGGGTAGGCAAGACCTTTCCAGTTGGACAGCTTGCCAGTGCGCGTTACCCGCAGCGCGTTGTTCGCCGTGCCGGAGATGGCAATGGCATTCGCGGTTTGCGCGGCGTCCAGTCCAAGCACCTTGGCAACCCCGGCGGCAACGGCGTATGCGCCCTGCACGGTATGGTCAAAACCCCTGGCGCGTACCGGCGCGACGTCGGACAACCGGGTTTGCACCTGGTAAGCCACGGCGACTGCGGTAATGAAATCCTGCCCGCTGGCATCGACACTTTCCGCTGCCGCCATGATGGCGCCGATGTTGTCCGATGGATGGCAGGTTTCCCCTGGTGCCAGGTAGCTGTCCATGAAGTCGAGGTAACGGCTGAGCCCGATGTTGTAGAACGCCGCGCGATCAGGCGCCGAGCTGCCGCCGCCAATCAGGGTCGAGGCGCCGTTGCCACCCAGCGCCGTGGTGAGCTGGCGAATGGCCAGCAGCGGCGGTGCGTCCAGCGCGCCGATGGCGACCCCCAACGTGTCGAGAATGCGGATCTTGAGTTGCCCGACTGCCGGCGCGCTGATCTGCGTGTAATGCGCGCCCTGTACGAAGGCGGCGAGGTTTTGTACTTCAGTCATGAGCATGCTTCCTGTGCCGGGAATGGAGTGGCAATCAGAAGCAAATCGGAGCGATCACACGTTCGGGATCTGCCAGATCACCAGTGAGAATGATTCTCGTTACGGAATATTAGGCCGATCCGGGATCCGCGTGTTGATGTGGATCAATCATTTCCGCTGCCAGATCCCGATGGTGCGAATGGCGCGGTTGGCCGGCCGGCTGGGTTGCGCTGATGGCCGTAGCGACCGGTGCAAGGAGCTGGGGTGGTTGGGCGAGGCGCGGTGCATGCCGATGTTACGGACGTAGTCAGTGGTGTCGGTGAGGTGAATTCCATGAGGTCACGTTTTCCGGGCGAGAGCAGTCACGATCGACAGCGTGACGCCGGGCATGTGTGCATGGATGCCACGTTCCACGGGCCGATGGTTCGCGGGCTGCGCCGTCTCGTGCATTGGCGATTGGTTCATGCATGCCGGTGCGTCGGTTGCCTGACGTTCGGCCGAAGCGCGGTATGCTCGCCGGTAGCTTCTGAGCTGCCAGTGGAGGATCGCCATGGCAACGGGTTGGGCAGGCGATGGCGCGGTACAGGACCAGATTGACGCGACGGTCGACGATGCCGTGGCGCGCGCGCGCCAGCAATTGCGCCAGGGTCCAGGCCTGGAGCGTTGCGAGGAGTGCGATGCCCCCATTCCTGCGGCACGGCGCAAGGCCGTGCCGGGCGTACGCTTGTGTGTTGCCTGTCAGGAGGCGGCCGATGCCGCGGGTCGGTCCGCCGTTTTGTACAACCGGCGCGGCAGCAAGGACAGTCAGCTGCGTTGAGCCTGGATCCGCGTGGACGGGAAGTCAGTGCCGCGGTGTCGCTGGCCGGATGTTCGGGCGCCGGTCCAAACGTTCGCGTACGGCAGGTTCCAGGCTTTTCAGGCCCCAGCGCCGCCCCTCGGCCAGCGCGGCTTCTGTGGTTTTTCCGTCGAACAGGGCGCCGCGCAGTGCCATCATGGCGCCAACGCGATTGCCACTGGCGCAGTGCACGAGCGTGAGCTTGTCCCCCGCGTCGGCCAGCAACTGATTGAAGCGCGCGACGTTGGTGTCGTCCAGATCGCTGGCGCCATGAATCGGCAGGTTGTGATAGGTGATGCCGGACTTGCGCAGCGCGGCACCTTCGTCGAATCCGGGCGTTTCGCTGTCAGTGCTCAGATCGATCACTTCGCGCACGCCGGCCGCCTGCAAGGACGGTATGTCGCTCGCCTGCAGACGACCGGAGGCGATCCGGGCAGGTGCTGGAAACGCGACGTTGGGCAGGTTTTGCAGTGCTTCCGCAGGGGGCGTCGCGAATGTGCCCGAGGTGGTGGCGGCAAGTACCAGAGCCAACAGCAGACGCGTCATGGCGGTTTCCTCAAGGTGGTCATGGCGTTTGCGGCGTCATCACCGCAGATGCGTTGTCGCGTGGCGTGGTTGTGTGACCTCGCGATGGCAGTGGTCGGACGTGCAGCCACGCGTTATCCGTAGGGTATTGCGAGCGGCGCGGTGGTGGATGCCATGGCCAACTGCACGCGGTTGCCACCCAGTCGCTTGGCACAATACATGGCATCGTCGGCGCAGCGCATCAGCAACTTGCACTCTTCACCGTGCCCGGGATACAACGCGATGCCGATGCTGGTGGAAATGTTTACGCAATTGCCGGCCAGCTTGAATGGCTGGCTGAGTGCCGTGCGGATATTTTCCGCGACGCCGAGCGCATGGCTGGTCTGTTCAATGCGGTGGAGCAGCACCGCGAATTCATCGCCGCCGAGGCGCGCCGCGATGTCCGATTCGCGCACGCAGTGGGTGATGCGGTGGGCCACTTCCTGCAACAGCAGGTCGCCGACGTCGTGGCCATAGCTGTCATTTACCTGCTTGAATTTGTCCAGGTCGATGTACAGCATGGCGAGCTTTGTGTCCTCGCCTTGAATGGTGTCGAGCGCAGTTTCCAGCTGATTGTGAAACAGATCGCGATTGGCCAGGTCCGTGAGCTGGTCGTGGCGGGCGATGTAGTGCAACCACGCGTCAGCCTGCTTGCGTTCGATCGCCGTGGCCACCTGGGTGGAAACGAACTGCAGGAGCAGCTTGTCCTTTTCCCCGTAGCGCACATCACCTGTGTAGCTCTGCACGACCAGCGCACCGATCGTGCCCTTTTGCGTGGTGAGCGGCACGCCGATCCAGTCCACCGAAGCGCGACCAGTGCTGTGGCTGCCGACGCCGTGCGGCAGCGTCCGCGAGCCGCGCCGGAACAACAACGGCTTGCCACTGCGCACTACCGCCGCCGTGAATGTCCCGGAGTTCAGTTTGCGTGGGGCTGGCGGTTTGTCGTAAGCGTCGACAAAGTAGGGAAAGCTCAGCTCATCCCGTTTGGCGTCATACAGTGCCACGAAGAAATTCCGCGCCGGGAGCAACTCGCCGATGATGGCGTGAATACGCTTGAACAACGCCAGCAGGTCGGCTGTGGAATGCGCCGCCTCGGCAATGGCGTGCAGCGCCGACTGCATGGATTCGGCATGTTTCAATTCGGTGATATCGCGTGCCACGGCAATACGTACCTGGTCCGCCTCTGACCATCGCGCCGACCACATGATATGGATGACCCGACCATCCTTGCGCACGTAACGATTCTCGAAGTGCGGTTGCGGTTGGTCATGCATTACCTGCGCGACGACGGCCAGGGTTTTCGCGCGGTCCTCGGGGAATACCAGGTCGATCATGTTGGTGCCCACGACTTCCTCAGGCTTGTAGCCGAAGATGCGTTCGAAGGCGGCGCTGACGAAAACGAAACGATCCTGGGTATCCACGATGCAGATGGCGTCGAGCAGGAGATCCAGCACGTTCTTGAGCGGGTCGGGCTTCAATGTGTCATGCATCCGCGAAATGAGGCTTGGTCATGGCATCACCGAACGTACCGCGGTACGCGTCACGGACGCGTGCAGTTTTGCCGGGCTGAGACTTACAAGGATATCCTAGCGCGGTCTGCCATTGACGATTGCGGGCTTGTTTCCGCCCTCCGTGCTCAGCGGGTTGGTGCCTATCGCATCAGTCGTCGCCCGCACCTGCTCAATGCGCTGGTACTGACCGGAACATTGCTGCCGTTCGTGCTGTTGTTGTGAGCTTCCGGTAGACCTGGCCGCAGCACGTACCGGTCGCATTGGCTGAACGGATGTTGGCGCCGGAGTCAACGCAGGCCGAAACCGGTGGCCAGTGCCCGCCCTACGGCAAGTCTTGTGCAGACCGGTGGGTGTCACGGCAACTTCGCGCAAACCGTATGGGTGCTGCGTGCAGGGCGGGTGCTGCCCGCCGGCTTTCGCCCGCGCGGCAATCCGCATCCGGTGCCCGCGGTGGATCTATTCCGGCTCGTAATCGAGGTTGGCACCGAGCCAGCGCTCGGCTTCGGCCACCGTCCAGCCTTTGCGCTTGGCGTAATCCTCGATCTGCTCCTTGCCCAGCCGCCCGACGACAAAGTACTGGCTCTCCGGGTGCGAGTAATACCAACCGGACACCGCCGCGGCGGGGTACATCGAGAAGCCTTCGGTGAGTTCAATGCCAGTGTTTTTGGTGACGTCCAGCAGCTTGAACAACGTGGCCTTTTCGGTGTGTTCGGGGCAGGCCGGGTAGCCGGGGGCAGGACGGATACCGCGATATTTTTCCGCAATGAGTTCGTCATTGCTCAGGCTTTCAGCGGGAACGAAACCCCAGAACTCCTTGCGCACGCGTTCGTGCATGTGCTCGGCGAAGGCTTCGGCGAGACGGTCGGCCAGGGCCTTGAGGATGATCGTGGAATAGTCGTCGTAGTCGGCCTGGAACCGTGCCAGGTGCTGCTCGATGCCGAGCCCCGCCGTCACCGCGAAACCACCAATCCAGTCGGGCTTGTTGAATTCCTTCGGCGCGATGTAGTCGGCCAGGCAGAGGTTGGGGCGCTCGGGCGGTTTGTCGGCTTGCTGGCGCAGGCTGTGCAGGGTCGCCAACGGCGCGCCGTGAGTGGCATCGGCATAGACCTCGACGTCATCGCCAATATTCGCTGCCGGCCAGAAGCCGATCACGGCGCGCGCGGTCAGCCATTTCTCCGCGACGATCTTGTCCATCATTGCTTGCGCATCGCGGAACAGCTCGCTGGCCTGGGTGCCGACGACTTCGTCAGTGAGGATTGCCGGGTAATGGCCGGACAGCTCCCACGCCTGGAAGAACGGCGTCCAGTCGATGTAGCGGCGGATGGTGGCCAGATCGTAGTTGTCGAATACGGTGACACCGGGCTGGTTCGGTTGCGGCGGGTCGTAAGCCGCCCAATCGCAACTGAAGCGACGCGTGCGCGCCTGCTGCAGAGAGACGAGCGTCTTGCCGGGGCCACGGTGGCGATGGCGCTCGCGCACGTCGATGTATTCCAGGCGCACCTTTTCCAGAAAATCCTTCACCAGATCCTTGCTGACCAGCGA
>DAITPL010000082.1:0-10990 GCA_036833615.1 Rhodanobacter sp. | reverse complement strand
CCTTCCGCGCCGACATCGACGTGGCCACCTGCGGCGTGATCTCGCCGCTGAAGGCGTTGAACTACCTGATCGACAGCTTCGAGTCGGACATCGTGGTGTGCGACTACCGCGTGCGCGGCTTCACCCGCGACGTGAAGGGCAAGAAGCACTTCATCGACCACAAGATCAACTCGGTGCAGGACTACCTGGCCAAGCACATCCGCCAGAAGTACGAGATGTTCGACGTCAACGTGTACCAGGAAAACATGTTCCACACGAAGATGCACATCAAGGACTTCGACCTGGACACTTACCTGTTCGAGTCGCACGCCGACGACCTGTCGTTCAAGGAGCGCCAGCGCATCGAGTCACTGGTGAGCCGCGAGATCGAGGAGCTGTTCCACGGCCGCAATTTGATGTGAACAGGCCCGCGGCTGGCAGTGCCCCTACAACAGCGACCAACCCTCCGCTCCGTAGGGCGGGCACTGCCCGCCGGCTTTTCAATACCCACCTGCGGCAGCCGCTGGCGCTCTACCGCCCACGCTCCTAGATGCGGTAGGCCACCGTCTTCATCACCATCGAGCTGAAGTGCATCAGTTTCGGCAGCGGGAACGGCAGGTCGATGCCGCCACGCTGTTGCGCCGCTTGCGCGTGGCGCACCTCGTCGGCCTGCATCTGCGTGAGCACGGCGCGCGAGCGCTCGTCCTGGGCGGGCAGGCGCTCGATATGCTCGGCGAGATGCGCTTCCACCTGGCGCTCGGTTTCGACCACGAAGCCGAGGCTCAGCGGGTCGCCGGCCAGCGCGGCGACCGCGCCGATCGCGTAGCTGCCGGCGTACCACAGCGGATTGAGCAGGCTTGGCCGGCTTTGCAGTTGCTCGAGGCGCTGCGCGCACCAGGCGAGGTGGTCGGTCTCCTCGCTGGCTGCGCGCAACAGGTGGGCGCGGTTGTCGGCGTGACGGGCGAGTGCCGCCTGGCCCAGATACAACGCCTGTGCACAGACCTCGCCGGTGTGGTTGACGCGCATCAGGCCTGCGGCGTGGCGCCGCTCGGTGTCGTCCAATGACACTTCGGCCACGCCGTCACCAGGGGAGGGGCGCATGGCCAGTGGCGAACCGGCAACGGCTTCCAGCGCACGCTCGCAACCGGCCAGCAGGTGATCAAGTGGTGACAGGGTGCGCACGTGCATGGAATCTCCCGAAGCTGGGTGGGAAGGCCGGCCGGCGTCGCATTGCACCGGACTTTCCAGGCCTGCGGCGGCGCATGCTATCATTGTCAGCCCACAAGCCGGCCGGTCGGCAGGCTTGCGCCGTATATGACGGCTCCGTTATCATCTCGCGCCTTTGATCCATCGAATACGCGTACCGCCCAGCGGCGGCATATCAGGTATCTTGAAATGAAAACCTTCAGCGCCAATGCAGATACTGTCAAGCGCGACTGGTTCGTGGTTGACGCTACGGACAAGACGCTCGGTCGCCTGTCGACCGAAATCGCCCGTCGTCTGCGCGGCAAGCACAAGCCGGAATACACCCCGCATTGCGACACCGGCGATTATATCGTGGTGATCAATGCACAAAAGGTGCATGTCACGGGGGCCAAGCTGGATGACAAGCAGTACCACCGCTTCACCGGCTACGTCGGCAACCTGAAGACCATGAGCCTGAAGGAGCTGCTGGCCACCCACCCGGAGCGCGTGATCGAGATCGCGGTCAAGGGCATGCTGCCAAAGAATTCGCTGGGCCGCGAGATGTATCGCAAGCTCAAGGTCTACGGCGGCGCCGAGCATCCGCATAGCGCGCAGCAGCCGCAGGCGCTGGAAATTTGAAGCGCAGTTTCTGCGCGTGAAAGTGGCCAGCGATGGCCGCACTATCAACAGGCAATCAGGCAACCTTCATGGCGATTCAGCAAAATTACGGCACTGGCCGTCGCAAGACCTCCGCTGCCCGCGTGTTCCTGCGCAAGGGCAAGGGCGACATCGTCGTCAACGGCAAGGCGCTGGAGGCATTTTTCGGCCGCGAGACCTCGTGCATGATCGTGCGCCAGCCGCTTGAGCTGACCGAGAACACCGACAAGTTCGACATCACCGTGACGGTTGCCGGCGGCGGCATCACCGGCCAGGCCGGGGCGATCCGCCTGGGTATCGCCCGCGCGCTGGTCGAGTACGACGAGACGCTGAAGTCGCCGCTGCGCAAGGCCGGTTTCGTGACCCGTGACGCCCGTGAAGTCGAGCGCAAGAAGGTCGGTTTGCACAAGGCACGCCGCGCGACCCAGTTCTCCAAGCGCTGATCAAGCTTTCTTAGCCCCGTAGCCAAGTGGTAAGGCACCTGACTCTGACTCAGGCATCGGTGGTTCGAATCCATCCGGGGCTGCCACATGCATGGTGACTCGCGTAGCCACCGGTTGCGACAGCTGAAAAACCCGCCTGTTGGCGGGTTTTTTGTGCGCGGGCAATGCCGCACGCGGGCGCGTTTGCGCGATGCCGGGCGTTGCGGCACTGCTTGTTGCCGCAACGCTGACAGCGCGGCTGGGCGGCTACAGCTCGTGTGCGCCTACCAGCACGACATCGGCCGGACGGCGGGCGAACAGACCGACGGTGACCACGCCGGCAAGCTGGTTCAGTTCAGTTTCCAGCGCCACCGGATCGGCGATCTGCCAGCCGTGAACGTCGATGATCCAGTTGCCGTTGTCGGTAACCACGCCGTCGCGCCACACCGGCTTGCCGCCGCGCTTGACGATCTCGCGGCCGACCAGGCTGCGGGCCATGGGAATCACTTCGATGGGCACGGGGAACTTGCCGAGGTGCTCCACACGCTTGCTGGAGTCGATGATGCAGACGAATTTTGTGGCCGCCGCAGCGACGATTTTTTCGCGCGTGAGCGCCGCACCGCCGCCCTTGATCAGGCGCCGGGCAGGATCGCACTCATCGGCACCGTCGACGTACAGCGTCAGCGGTCCCACCGCATTGAGATCGAGCACCGGGATGCCAAGCTTGCGCAGCTGCGCGGAAGACTGCTCGGAGCTGGAGACCGCGCCTTCAATGCGACTTTTCAGATCCGCCAGCGCGTCGATGAAAAAGGCCACGGTCGAGCCGGTGCCCACGCCGACGATGGCGTCATCCCCGACGTAGCGAATGGCGGCCTCACCGGCCTGACGTTTTTCGTTGACGTGGTCCATGACTCGATTCCGTGGAAGATGATGACGCGTGAGTGGGCTCGGCGCCGGCCGCCGTTTCCAGCCCGAGAATGTACTGCCAGTGCGTATGGTCCACCGGCATTACCGACAGGCGGTTGCCCTTGCGCAGCAGCGCCATGTCGGCCAGTGCGGCGTGCTGCTTGAGTTCGTCCAGGCTGATCGTGCGCTTGAGTTTGCGCACGAATTTGACATCCACCAGCATCCAGCGCGGCTTGCCACGCGTGCTGCCGGGGTCGAAGTATTGGCTTTTTGGATCAAATTGGCTGGGATCCGGATACGCGTCGGTGGCTACCTCGGCGATGCCGACAATGCCCGGTACGGCGCAGTTGGAGTGGTAAAAAAACACGTGGTCGCCCGGGCGCATGTCGTCGCGCATGAAGTTGCGCGCCTGGTAGTTGCGCACGCCGTCCCACGGCTCCCGGCGTTTGCGCTTGAGGTCATCGATGGAGAACGACCCGGGCTCGGATTTCATCAGCCAGGCTGCGGCGGTGTGGGTCATGCATGGACTCCTTGATCGGTCGATGTGGCGTGGCAGTCGATCAGTTCGTGTTCGGTGGCGACGAAATCGAGTGCGACGTCCCACGTTCCGGCGTCGATCTGCGGCAGTTCCTGAAACGCATAGGCGATGCCGACCAGCAACGGTTCGGTGGGTCGCGTCTGCCCATTGAGAAACGCGAAGCTGCGATCGTAGTAGCCGCCGCCGTAACCCAGGCGGTGGCCGCGCCGGTCGAACCCAAGCAGTGGCACCAGCACCAGTTCCACCTGCGCGGGCGCCAGCCAGGTTGCCGGCGCAAGCGGTTCCGGGATGCCGTAGCGGTTGGGCTGCACGGCGTCGTCAGCTTGCCATGGCGCGAACACCAGCTGCCGGTCGGCGGTGACCACCGGCAGCAGGAATTGCTGGCCACGCGCGGCCAGTGGCGGGATGACCAGGTTCAACGGCAATTCGCCGCGGGATGCCCAGTAGCCGGCGACGTGCGGGTCGGTGAAGTATTCGGGGAGTTGCTCCAGCGTGTGCCGCAGGCCCTGCGCTGCACTCATGCGTGCCGGGGGCGAAAGTGCGCGGCGACGCTCGGCCAGTTGTTGGCGAAGTTCACGCCGTTGCGCGCGAGCGTCCACGTCCGCAGATCTCCATGGGGGGAAGCGCTGCGCGCGGTCGGGCAGGCAGCGCGAGAAGAGTGGCGTCACCGCGATGCCGCTGCCCACCGAACGACCTTGATCCAGGAGGATCAGGTGGGAGGGCCACATGGTCTCAAAGGCTTTCCGCACGTGGCGGACATGCACAACAACCGATGTTGAACCGACCCGGGGTCGTATTTAGGAACAAGGCAAATGTCACAGTGTGCTGGCGCACATCGCAGAAACGCCGAGTTCATTCTAGGTGCGTGGACGGTAGAAACCAAGTCGGCGAAGCGAAGCCGTTTGGAGGCAGTTTAGGCGACGGTTTCCCGCCCCATGCTGGTGCCAGGGATCGAAAGGCGCGCGGGAAATGCCGGACACGGCGAAGGCCACAACCGCTGGCGCTACTGCCCACATTCCCCGGTACTTGCACGCGAAGTACGATGCGTGCCAAGCGCCCGTTCAGGGTTTGCGCGCGGTATCGCCCAAGGCGGCTTCCAGCTTGCTGCGCAATGCCGCCAGACCATCGCCGACGCGCTGTTCCTGTCCTTCATGCAACTTGCGCAGTGCCATCAGCTCGTGCGTGACGCTGATTGCCGCCAGCACGGCGAGCCGCTCGAAACTTGGTGCCTTGGCGTTGGCGCGCAGTTCGCGCATCTTGCGGTCCAGGTACACCGAGGCGTCAAGCAGACCATCGCGCTCCTCGGCCGAGCACGCGATCAGGAATTCGCGGTCAACCAGGCGCAAGGTGACGGGATCAACTGCTTTGTCGGCCATGGTCGGGAGCTGCTGTTATCGATGGGTGGAGAAGAAAGTCTGCGGCGTACGCGACGATGCGTGGGCATCGCGCTCCATACCACTTCAGCCGTTGCCTTCGAGCGACTTCAGGCGCTGGATCATCGCCTCGACGCGGCTGCGTGCTTGTTCATTGCGCGCCAGCAGGCCGGCGCGCTCACCGCTGAGCTGCTCCTGGCTTTGCCGCAGGCTGCGGTTTTCATCGGTCAGGCGGCGCACGATACCGAGCAGGCGGTCCACCTGTTCGGCGAGTGCGGCCAGCTCATGTTGCACCGGATCGGACGTCGTCATGGCGGAAACTATACCAGCACGTTTGCGCGAACCGGTGTGGCCCCATGCGCTGCCGGGCACGGTTGGCGCGTGCATTAAACTTGGCGTCATGCCCATGTGGAGCGCGCCATGACCACCACGCCGATGAATGATGCCGATACGGCAATTGAGTACGAGCAGCTTGACGTACTGGTGCGGCAACTGCGGCTCGGCACCACGGCGAGCGAGCTGCATGGCTCGTTGTGTGGTTTCCTTGCTGGCGGCGGCAGTGCAACCGGCCATTCGTTGTTTGCGCAGCTGCAGCTTGACGGCGAAGGCGGCACGCCTTCCGCCGCGGACCAGGCCTTGCTCGAGCAGTTGGTGCGGCAGTGCGCCACCGCGCTGGCCGATCCGGAAATGGGCTTCACGCCCATGCTGCCGGCTGATGATCGCCCGCTGGACGAACGCGCCGAGGCCACGGCGGAATGGTGTCGGGGTTTTCTCGGTGGTTTCGGCTTGACCGGCGCCTCGACGCACGCAAAGCTGACCGCCGAAGCGCAGGAAATGTTGCACGATCTGGGCGCCATCGCCAGTTCCAGCTTTGACTATGGCGACGAAAACGAGGACGAGGACGCGCTGATCGAGGTGCAGGAATTCATTCGCGTCGGCGCCATGTTGCTGCATGCGGAATGTTCGATCCGGGATCGCCCGGCCAGCGGCACCGTGCATTGAACGTGGCGCCTGACGAATTTGCCCGGCGCCGTCGGCAGCTGATGCAAATGGCGGGCGAGGATGCGGTGTTGCTGGTCGCCGCGGCGCCGGAGCGCATGCGCAATGCCGACGCCGCATGGCCGTATCGCCAGGATTCGGATTTTCACTACCTGAGTGGTTTTCCCGAGCCGGAAGCGGTGCTGGCACTGCTTCCGGGGCGCGCACATGGGGAAGTGGTGTTGTTCTGCCGCGAACGCGATGCGGCGCGCGAGCGCTGGGACGGCGCGTCGTCCGGTACCGAGCGCGCGGTCGCGAACTACGGCATGGACGACGCGTTTCCCATCGACGATATCGACGACATCCTGCCGGGCATGATCGAGGGACGCGCGCGGGTGTATTGCGATTTCGGTCGGGAGCCGGATTTCGATGCGCGCCTGCTGGGCTGGATGCGCCGCTTGCGCCAGTTGCGTGGCGGCGGGGTGGTACCCAAGGAATTCGTTGCACTGGGACATCTGTTGCACGACTTGCGCCTGTACAAGTCGCCGGCCGAGCTGCGGCTGATGCGCGAAGCGGCGACCATCGCCGTCGACGCCCACCGCGCGGCATGGCGCGCGGCAATTGCCGGCAGCCACGAATACGTGGTGGAGGCCGAACTGCTGCACGCCATGCGCAACCGCGGCGCGGTGCCGTCGTTTGCGCCGACGGTCGCGTCCGGCGCCAACGCCTGCACCCTGCATTACCGCACCAATCGTGGGGTGCTGCGGCGTGGCGAGCTGCTGTTGATCGACGCCGGTGCCGAGTGGGAGTGCTATGCGTCCGATATCGCCCGGACGATCCCGCTGGACGGGCGCTACCGCCGCGAACAACGTGCGTTGTACGAAGTGGTGCTGGCCGCACAGCAGGCGGCCATCGACGAGGTGCGCCCGGGCCGGCCGTTTGCCGCGGCGCACATCACGGCGGTGCGCGTGCTCAGCGAAGGCTTGTGCGCGTTGGGCCTGCTGCCCGGCAGTGCGGATGCCGTCGTGGCCGAAGGCAGTTACCAGCGCTTCTTTCCCGCCAAGACCGGACATTGGCTGGGGCTGGATGTGCACGACGTGGGCGACTACCGCGTGGACGGGGAGTCGCGCGTACTGGAGCCGGGCATGGTGCTGACCGTGGAGCCGGGGCTGTATATCCCGGTCGACGACAGCAGCGTGGCCGAGCGCTGGCGCGGCATCGGCATCCGCATTGAGGATGACGTGGCCGTCACCGCCGACGGCAACGAGGTGTTGAGCGCCGCGCTGCCGAAGGATCCCCAGGCCATCGAGGCACTGCTGGCAGCCCGCTGACCGTAGCGCGCAGATGCCCGGGTAATTTCAAATCAAACCGGCAGCACGTCAGCCGGCGTAGGGCGGGCATTGCCCGCCGGTTTTTGCTTCAAGCTCGAAGGAGGGAGCGGCGGGCAGTGCCCGCACTACGTTGGTGCGTCAGGCTTTTGCCGGGGCGAATCCAGCGGGTCGGCATCGCGCTGTCCGGCGTTGTCCTGCGCGCGGATCTCGTACCACATGGCGTTGAGGATGGCGAAGGCGCAGGCCAGCCCCAGCCCGAGTACCCATGCGAAGTACCACATTGTGTCGCCTCCTTGTCGTGTGCGATCAGTAGCCTGGTTCGTCGCGCTTGACCTGGTCCAGCGTGATGCGGCCGCGCATGACGCGGTACACCCAGGCGGTGTAGGCAATCACGATCGGCATCAGCACGATGACGGCAACCAGCATCAGCAGCAGGGTGCCACGACTCGAAGACGCGTCCCACACCGTCAGGCTGGAACGCGGATCGAGGCTGGACGGCAGCAAAAAGGGAAACAGTGCAAACCCGGCCGAAGCGATCGTGCCGCCGACCATCATGCTGCTGGCGATGAAGGCGGTGAAGTCGCGCCGCGCAATCAACGCTTGCACGCCCACCGCGCCGATCAAGGCCGCCAGTGGTGCGCCCCAGAACCACGGGTGGCGCAGGTAGCTGGCAAACCAGCTGCCGCCCACCGCCGCCTGCTTGTACAGTGGGTTGGACATGCCATCGGTGACGGCCGGGCCGACGATCGCGTAGCCGGGAAGCGCATAGGCCACCCACACTCCGGCGGCGACATACAACACGGCGAAGGCCAACGTCATCACCCGCGCCATGCGCACCGCGCGCGCGGCGATCAAGTGATCGGATTTGAGCGCGGCCCAGCACGCGCCGTGCGCCAGCAGCATGGCGGTCGAGACCAGGCCCGTGAGCAACGCAAACGGCTGCAGCAGGTCGAGCAGGCCGCCTTCCCAGCGCACACGCAGGTCGGCATCAAACGCAAACGGCACGCCGAGAAAAAGATTCCCGAAGGCGACGCCCGACACCAGCATTACCGTCACGCCCGACACCACCAGCACCCAGTCCCACAGCGATACCCAGCGCGGGTCGGCGACCTTGTCGCGAAACTTGAAACCCACCGGGCGCAGGATCAGCGCCAGCAATACCAGGGCGATGGCAAAGTACATGCCCGAGAACGACACCGCGTAGAGCATCGGCCACGCGGCAAAGGTCGAGGCACCGGCGACGATGAACCACACCTGGTTGCCTTCCCAGTTGGACTCGATGCCTTCGAGCAGCACCTTGCGCTCGGCGTCGTTGCGCCCGAGCAGCTTGAGCAGGGCGGCGACGCCAAAATCGAAACCGTCCAGGATGGCAAAACCAATCAGCAGGAAACCCAGGATGGCCCACCACAACACGCGCAAGGTGGCGTAGTCAGGCATGCCGTCCTCCGCCGCAATTGGCCGTGGCCAACGTGTTGCCGATGGTGCGCACGCCGCTCATGGTGCCTCGTGTTGCGGTTGTGTCGCCGGCCAGATGCCCAGCCCGTCCGGGCCCTTGCGCGCGAATTTCAGCATCAGCACCACATCGATGACGGCCAGCACGCTGTAGAAAAGCATGAAGCCGGCCAGCGAGGTCCATACCTGGCTCGCGCTCACCGACGACACGCCCAGCGCCGTGGGCAACACGCCTTCGATTGCCCATGGCTGGCGTCCGTACTCGGCGACGATCCAGCCCAGTTCAATCGCTAGCCACGGCAACGGCAAGCTCCACAGCACCAGGCGCAGATACCAACGCTGGCGATCCAGCGTGCGCCGACTGGCTTTCCAGAACGACAGCGCAAACAGCGCGATGAAGTAGAAACCACACGCCACCATGATGCGAAATGACCAGAACAGCACTGGCACGTTGGGGATGGTGCTGTCGGCCGCCTGCTGGATCTGCGCTGGCGTCGCCTGGCGCGGATCGTCCACGTAGCGCTTCAGCAGCAGCGCGTAGCCCAGATCCTTGTTGTGGGTGGCGAGGGTGGCTTGCGCCTGCTTGTTGTTCTTGTCCTGACGCAGCGTCAGCAGCGCGTCGTAAGCCTGCACGCCGGTGGCGATGCGGCCTTTGGCAGTGTCCACCAGCTCACTGATGCCGGGCATGGTCTGGTCGATCGAACGGGTGCCGATCAAGCCCATCACCCAGGGGATGCGCAGGGCGTAATCGGTGCGCCGTTCGCGCGTGTTCGGCAGCCCCACCAGCGTGAACGCCGCCGGCGCCGGCTCGGTGTGCCACATTGCCTCGATCGCCGCCAGTTTCATTTTCTGGTTGAGCGATACGGTGTAGCCGGAGGCATCGCCGAGCACCACCACTGACAATGCCGCCGCCAGGCCGAAGCTCGCCGCCACCGTCATCGAGCGCTTGGCGAAATCCACGTTGCGCCCGCGCAGCAGGTACCACGCGCTGATCGACAACACGAACATCGCACCCAGCACGTAGCCGGCGCTCACGGTGTGGACGAACTTCTCCTGCGCCACGGTGTTGAAGAACACCTCGGAAAATGATGTTACCTCCATGCGCATGGTCGCCGGATTGAACTGCGCGCCCACCGGGTTCTGCATCCACGCATTGGCGATGAGGATCCACACCGCCGACAAGCTGGTGGCCAGCGCCAGGAACCACGTGACCAGCAGATGCTTGACGCGCGAAATGCGCTGCCAGCCAAGAAAGAACACGCCGATCAGCGTGGCTTCCAGGAAGAACGCCATCAGCCCTTCGATCGCCAGCGGCGCGCCGAAGATGTCGCCGACGTAGTGCGAGTAATACGCCCAGTTCATGCCGAACTGGAACTCCATCGTCACCCCGGTGGCCACGCCCATGGCGAAGTTGATGCCGAACAGCACGCCCCAGAACTGCACCATGCGCTTCCACACCTCGCGCCCGGTCATCACGTAGACGCTTTCCATGATGGCCAGGAGCCACACCAGCCCAAGCGTCAGCGGCACGAACAGGAAGTGGTACAGCGCAGTCAGCGCGAACTGCAGACGCGAGAGGGTGACCACATCGGCGTCGATGACGATCACGGGCGGGCTTCCGGCAGCGCGACGGGCGTGGGTGCGAACAGCCGCGAAATCGCCGCCGGGCTGACGTCCGGTTTTGGCTGCGGCGCGAACAACAGCCACCAGAGCAACAGCAACAACGCCATTTTCAACGCGATGGCGACAAACAGCTCAATTGTCAGTCGACGCAATGGTCGGCGCGGTCTGCGAAGGCTGGCGAGCGCAGCGTTGAAAACCGCGGGACTGGACATGCGACGAATCCGTGCACTACCTGCCCATCAGCATACGCCGCATGAATGTTGCAGCGATGTGGACGAATGTCCCGGCAGCCTGTCGGAGGTGCTGCTGCCTGGCTATGCCAGGGCAAACGCATCCCGCGTGAGGTTTTCGGGGTCGCCCTCGGTACACACCACATCGTCCTCGATGCGGATGCCGCCAAATTGGCGGAAGTGCTCGATGCGCACCCCGTCGAGATCGCTGGCGAAGGGTTTGGCGCGCAGCTCGGCCAGCACATGTCGATGAAATACAGTCCCGGCTCGATCGTCACTGCCATGCCCGGTTGCAGCCCGACGTGCCAGAAATCAT
>DAITPL010000081.1:0-11036 GCA_036833615.1 Rhodanobacter sp. | reverse complement strand
GCGCAGGCCAGCTCAAGGTTTCACAAAGCGCAGCGTCATGCGGTCGGATTCGCCGATGGCTTGCATCGCCGCGTGTTCGCTGTCCGGGCCGGCGAGATCCGGTGGCAGCCGGTGCACGTTGATGTCTTCCGGATCCTTCGGGTTGGCGTTGATCTGGGCCACGCCGGCAAGTCGGAAACCCGCCTTGAGTCCGGCTTCGATCAGGTAGTCCTCAGGCACGCGATGCAGGGTTTTGGCACTTTCCACCGCGTCGGAAAATGGCTTGGCCCGATGCTCGGTCAAGCCGAACACGCCACCGGGTTTGAGCACCTTGAACGCGGCCGCGAATACCGCCGCCAGCGTGGCCGGGTCGTGGTTGAGCCAGTCGTGCGTGTTGCGGAAGCTGACCACCATGTCCGCGGAATTGTCCGCGCCCAGGTGCACCTTGAACGGCGGTGCAAATGGCACGCTGCCGGTGATGTTGCCGTACACCTGTGGATTGGCCTTGAGCTTCGCGGCAAAAGTTCTGGAAGGGGATGTCGCCTCGACCAGGTGACCATGATCATGCAGATACGGCGCGAGGATTTCCGTGTACCAGCCACCGCCGGGTGACAGTTCCACGACGGTCATGTTGGGCTGCATGCCGAAGAACTGCAGCGTCTCGATGGGGTGCCGGTACCGGTCACGCGCCTGGTGTCCGGCCGAACGCCAATCGCCGTTCACGGCAGCCTGCAATTGGGAGCTGGCGGTTGCGGGCGCGGCGGGGGCAGCGTGCGCAGCCAGCGTGATGAGCAGCGCGCCAGCGGCCAACGTGATGAATGTGCAGCGGCGATGGCACATGGCTGTTCCCTCGCGGCAATGGAGCGCAAGCGTACCCCAAAAACCCGGCACACAGCGGTGGCAACGCTTGCCTGCGCATGCCCATGAAGAAGAGGCGACATCTGCCGCGGACGCCGTGGCACACCGCGGATCCGGCGCGCTCGCCCGCAGCTGCATACCGTCGCGAGCGCTACGGCCGGCTTGCGCGGCGAGTCCGTTTGTGCCGTACATAACGGCGTTCCAGGCAGAGCATGCCGCGCCGCGTCGGGCGTCGCAGAAACGGGATGTCCTGCGCCAGCAGCAACAGGCCCACTGGCAGCATCCACAGCCCGAGCACGGGGAGAATGGCCAGCACGCCGCCCACGATCAACAAGACGCCCAGGGGTATCCGCAGCCAGCGCAGTCCCGGTGCACGCAGCCAACGCAATGGACGGCCAATCCAGGCCGGCAATTGCCGCTCCAGGCGATCCAGCATGCGATTCAGGCGGTATTCGTCATCGTGGCTCATCGTTGCACAAGCGTAGCAGCGGCTCGGTAGCGGTTATCGTGCACAAAGTGGGGATCGTGTGCGTGCGTCATGTGCCGTTGTCTTGCGCAAGTGTTGCGGCATGGCCGGTTGTCCCCAGCGCTCGCGATGGGAACCGCCGTTGCGGATATCTCATCCGGGTGCACACCTGCGTCACCGGGGCCGGCTCGAAAGGCGGGGTGCGGCAGCCGTGCGCGGTGGGCGTTTCCGCGATCCCGCAGCGTGCAGTGAGTATGTGATTTCGTGGGCGGCTCAGCGTGCGGCCGGTTTCAGCACCAGCGTGTGCAACGTCTTGCCGGGCAGCAACGGCGTGGGGTGACCGGCGACCCAATCGGCGTGGCCGGCGCCGAAATAAGGCGACAGCGGGTTGTCGCTTTGGCCGCCGGGCATGCTCAATGTGCCGTGCGCCTCGTCACCCGGCGCAACGGCGAGTCGTTCGGAGGCGCCAAAGGCAGGGGCGGCGACGCGGGGCATGTCGTGATCGCCGGCCAGTGGCTGTCCGGGCATGTCGATGAAATGCGCCAGCCAGGGTGGCAGCGCTGCCGCCAGCGGGTGGTGGATGGCGCTGCGGTTGCGCTCGCCCCAGGTGCGCGCGGCAAGTCCGCCCGGTTGCGCGCCCAGCGTGGCCACCACGCGTCTGGCGCTGGCGACGAGCAGCGCGTGCCAGTTTGCGTATTGCGGATCGAGCAGGTAGGCCGGTTGCGCATGAATCAACATCCATACGGCAGCTTCGGCGTTGCTGTCGCGCGGCCACGCGAAGTCGGGATAACGCTGTTTCACCAGCGCCACGAACGGCGCCAATACGGCCGTGGTGACTTGCGTGCGGAAGGCGCGGACCAGTCGGTAGTCGGCGCTGTCAATCGCGGCGCGGCCACGCCACGCAGCGGTGAGTTGGCGCAGCTGCTGCAGCGTCGGGTCAGTGGTGTCGGCCAGCGTGTCCTGCAGCAGGCGCTGCCAGCGGGCCAGGAACGCGGCGCGGTCGTCGAGCTGGATATCGAGCAGGTTGCCGGGGGTGAAGTTGCCGCGTGCGCGCAGGTCGTCGCGGATTTGCTGGGCACGCGCGCCAAGGTCGTGGCCACCGTCGCCGAGCAACGCCAGTGCGGCGCCGTCCACGGTGCGATTGTTGGCCGTCCACAGGCGGCCATCGGCCGGATCCTCAATGCGTGGGTATTGTGCGGGCGTGGCCCAGCCATGCCAGCCGCTGTCGCTGCCGGACCAGTCGGCAGGCAGCAACGCATTTGCATTGCTGCGCAGCGGAATGCTGTTGCCGGCGAGCGTCCAGCCGATGTGCCCGACACTGTCGGCAACCAGCAGGTTTTGTACCGGGATGCCCAGTTGCGGCCCCAGCTCCAGCGCCGCGCCCACGCTGGGGCTGCGCTCCATGCGCAGCAGCTCGAGGTTGTAGCTGCGCGGTTGCGCGCCGGTCCAGGCCAATGCGAGCGGCGTGCCGTCGGTATCGATGCCCATGATCGGGCCCCAGCGCGTTTGCGCCACGTCCAGCACCGTATCGCGCTGGCCCTTGACCTGGATGCGCTCGGCGTGATGTTCAATCCGCGCCCAGCCTGCGGGCACCCGGTAGCGCGACGGATCCGCCGGGTCGCGCCGCACGCGCACCCAGTCCAGCCAGTCGCCGTAACTGTTGGTGAAGCCCCACGCGACTTGGCCATTGGTGCCGACCACCATGGCCGGCGTGCCGGGCAGGCTGACACCGTTGACCTCGCGCAAGCCGTGCGGCGCCGTGGGGTCGGGGTAACGCAGGCGCGTGCGCAACCAGATGTTGGGTACGCCGAGGCCAAGGTGCATGTCGTTGGCCAGCATGGCCGCGCCGCTGGTGGTGAGCGCACCGCTGACCGCAAAGCTGTTGCTGCCCGGGTATTGCGCCTGCGTGGCCGGGTTCAGCGCGACCGCCAGATCGGCGCTGATGCCTCGTGCCGGCTCCGCGCGCAGATCCATTACCGCGGCACCGGGCAATACGGGGGGCGGCGACAAGGCACCGCGCAATGGCGCTTCCCAGTCGGGATCCGGCGCCAGCAGGAAATTCACCAGCGGCGCGGGCAGCACGGCGTGCATCCGGGCCAGATCCAGTTCGCGGGCGTTGTTGCCGTAGCCGTTCAGTTGCAGATACATCGCGGCGATCATCAGCAGGCTGTCGTCGGTACGCCATGGTTGCGGCTTGGCGTGCAGCAGCAGGTATGCCCATGGACGTACGCGCAGGTCGGCCAGACCGGCGTTCACGCCGTCGCGGTACTTTTGCAGTTCTCGTTGTTGCGGCGGCGGCAGTTGCGCATAGGCAGCCCGCGCGGTGGCGCGCAGGCGGTGGCGACGGTGATCCAGGTCCGCGTCGAGTGCGGCCGGCCCCACCAGCGCGGCCAGTTCACCGGCGGCCATGCGCCGCATCAGATCCATTTCGAAGAAGCGCTCCTGGGCGTGCACGTAGCCCAGCGCATAGCTGATGTCGCTGCGCTCGCGACCGCCGATGGTGACGGTGCCGAGGGCGTCACGCTGGATGCTGACGCTGGCCTGCAGGCCGTGCAGCGTGCGCGTGCCGTCGAGGCGTGCGCGGCCGGCGGCCAGCAGCCAGAGCAGCGTGGCGATGCCGGCGAGCAGCACCATCGCCAGCGCGATCAGCAGACGGCGCACCAGCTGCCAGCGGCGGGCGCTCATGGCTTGGCGAATACCGCAAAAATGCCCGCGTACGGTTTGACCATGAAGTTTGGCGCGCCGGCATAGTCCTGACCGTCGACGTACAACCGGGAAATGCTGCCGTCCAGGTACAGCGCATCGCGACAGTCGAGCTGATCGCGGAACAGGCGCGCAAACGTATGGAAGTTCACCGGCGCCTCGCTGGCGGCGAATATCACCTGGGTCGGGGTTTTGGCGCACACCCCGCTACGCCATTTCAGGCTGCCGGAATCGTCCAGGAACTGCTCGTTGAGCTGACCGTCGATCACCAGCATCGGTCCGGATTGCGTCGCCCACAACGCCTTTTTTCCGTCCGTCTTGAAGTCGGCACTGGTACGCACCGCGGCGTGTCCGTTGGCGTAGATTGCAAACACCCCATTGGGCAGCAGCGAGAAGTTGCCCGCCGCCGGGTTGCCGTGCGCAAGGTTCAGTGGCACCAGCGTCTTGCCGTTTTCCACATGCAGCCCGAGCGGGGCGGACTGCTTGTCGTAGATGCCGGCATTGGCCGCGAACAACAGATGCCGGGCATGCGCGTCGCCCCACTGGCGCAGGGATTCAATGCTGCCGAACGCCTGGCCGGTGTCCGGATTGCGCCAGTGCAGTGACAGGGTTTCGTGCCGCAGGTCGATCTTGACGACGCGATAATTCTGCCCGGCAAACGTGACCTCGCTGCTGTCCAGGGCATGCGCGCTGCGCGTGCAACCCGACACGCTGGCCAACGCCAACAGCGCCAGCAACCAGCACGCCGAGAAATTCCGGGCGTGGTGCCGGACGAGGTAAAAGCCGGATCGGATCATGCGTCGATGGTCGCTTCCCGCGCACGCAGACGCAAGCGCGCTGCCCGTGCATGGTGAGCATGCCGGCGTCCGCACGGCGCTGCCGTTAAACTGGTGCTTTCCTGTTGGTGAGCTGACCCATGCCGTACACGCCGATTGTGGCCACGTTGGGCTACGTGTTGTCGCCGGATCGGCGCGAGGTGTTGATGATCAATCGCAACACCCGCCCGGATGACCAGCATCTGGGCAAGTACAACGGCTTGGGCGGCAAGATGGAGCCAGGCGAGGACATTGCCGCCTGCATGCGCCGCGAAATCATGGAAGAGGCCGGTATTGAATGTCTGTCCATGCACCTGCGCGGTACGCTCAACTGGCCAGGCTTTGGCCAGCACGGCGAGGATTGGCTGGGCTTCCTGTTCCTGATCGAGCAGTATCGCGGTACGCCGTTGCGCGGCAACCACGAGGGTACGCTGGAGTGGGTTGCCCGCGACCGCCTGCACGAGCTGCCGATGTGGGATGGCGACCGGCACTTCCTCCCCCTGGTGTTCGACGCCGATCCGCGGCCGTTTCACGGCGTGATGCCGTATCGCGACGGCCACATGCAGTCGTGGTCGGTAACGCGCCTGTAGCGCGGCAGGCCGAACGTCAGGGGACGTCGGCGGTCCACGCCGCGGTGGAAAACTTGCTGGCCGCCAGCGCCCTGGCGTCGGCCACTTCCTGCGGACGCAGCACGTCATCATGCAAGCCGTGCAGACGGCGGAACGTAGCGATCATGCGGTCGATCACGGCCGCGCGCGGCAACCCGGTCTGGCTGCGCAACGGATCGACGCGCTTGGCTGCGCTCAGCGTGCCCTTGTCCGACAGTTTCTCGCGACCGATGCGCAACACGTCGAGCATTTTCGCGGCGTCGATATCGTAGGCCATGGTGACGTGGTGCAGCACCGCGCCGGCGCGATGCACTTGTGCCGCGCCGGCAATCTTGCCGCCCGCGGAGGTGATGTCGTTCAGCGGTTGATACCACGCCTTGATGCCGAGCTCGGCAAGTGCGGCGAGTACCCATTCGTCCATGAACGCGTACGCCGCGCGAAACGACAAGCCGTTGATCAGTGACAGCGGGGCGTAGATGGAATAAGTGATGGTATTGCCCGGTTCGATGAACATCGCCCCGCCACCGCTGATGCGCCGCACCACCTCGATCTCGTGGCGGTGCGCAGCTGCGGCATCGACCTCGTTGCGCAGCGACTGGAAGCGGCCGATCACCACCGCCGGCGCCGCCCATTCCCAGATGCGCAACGTCGGCTTGCGCCGGCCGGCACCGACCTCGCGGGTCAGCACGTCGTCCAGCGCCATGTGCAGGGTCGGCGGCTGGGCGCCGGTGTGGATCAGTTGCCAATCGTGGTCGTGCCAGTCGGTGCGGCTCATGCTTCCTGCTCCGCGTCCAGTGCACGTTGCACCGCCACGGCAATGGCTTCCGGCGAAATGCCGTACAGCATCGCCGCCGCGGGCAGCGCGGTGCTGATGGCACCGATCAGCGCCGCCTGCGACATGCCGGCGGGGCGACCTTCCAGCGCGGCATTGATGGCGATCAATGCACTGTCCGGTTCCAGAAAAAAGTCGCCGCTCAACTGTACGTTGGCGAGCTGGCCGGCGTGTACATCAAGGTCGATGACCACCAGCTTGCCACCGGGCATCTTGTATTCGCCGTGCATGGGCTGCGTCCCCTATCTGCCTGAGAGGCGCGGGTCGACCGTGCCGTGCATGTGTCGATGGCCGCGTGTCAACCATGATAGCGGTGGGGCCGGGGCAGCTGCCCTGATATGCGACGCATGGGCGCGCGGATCACATGCATAGGAGTCGACTGCCAAAGGGCAGACGCGGTGTGGCTGACGCCAGTCAGTGCCCCCGACTGCCGACCGGCGCTCGACCATGCGCGGCGGGCGGAAGTCAAGACCGCGCCGAGCTGCGCGGCATCGGCTGAGGCACATCCAAGGGCGCCGAAAAGTTGACAGGCAAGCAGATCGACCAGATGCACGGGCTGCAGCGCACTGACCCGGGGACCGCACGCGGCTTCCGACTCAAGCAGGCGCTGCGCACGGTGTTCCCCAATGGCCCGGATATCACGCAGGTCGGCGCGCTGTTGGATGCCGCGGTGGCTGGACCAGACGCTGCGACTGGCGCCGTTCAGGCGGCTCGCCATCACCATCAAGAAACACCGCGACGGCATCCTCGAGCACTCCCGCTCCGGCCTCACCAACGGCTTCCGCTTGCGTGGGCCAGTCCGCGGTGATGTCGTGTCGGCGAAGGCGGCCGCGCAAAAGGCGTTGCTCCTTCCGTCGCGCTTTTGCACCACGGCACGATTCGTGCTCCGCTAAACTTATGCTGTCGCGCGGCGAGGGGATGTTGATGTACCGGCTCAAGGTACAGCGACAGCCGGACCGAGCCGGCTGCCGCATCGAAATCATCCACGACAAATCCTGAGGGGATCACCATGAATCGTTGTTACCGCCTGGTCTGGAACCGGGCACGCCGACTGTTTGTGGTTGCCTCGGAGATTTCCCGCACACGTGGCAAAGTCGGGCGCACCGTCCGCGCGCGCCGGCTGGCATGGTTGGCGGCGTTGCCACTGAGTCTTGTGCCCGCGCTGGGCATGGCGGCCGCGTCGGTAGACATCAGCGGCGCGATGCTGGCGCCACGGATAGTGTTGCCCAGCCCGCCCGTTGCGACACCCGTCATCAGCAGCACGACCAATCCCGGCGGCGGCCGAGTCACCGCCGGCAGCGGCAACATCAGCCAGAGTGGGCTCACCACCACCATCAATCAGCACAGCCAGCACCTGTCGCTGAACTGGTACAGCTTCAACATCGGCGCGGACAGCACGGTCAATTTCGTGCAACCCGACGCGCAGTCCATTGCGGTCAACCGCATTGCCGACGCCAACGGCAGCGTGATCCTCGGCCGCTTGAACGCGAACGGCCAGGTGTTCCTGATCAACCCCAACGGCGTGCTGTTCGGGTCGGGCGCGCAGGTGAATGTCGGTGGGCTGGTCGCTTCCACCTTGAACCTCAGCGACAGCGAACTGGCCAGCGGCACGCGCCACTTCAGCGGTGCCGACAGCGGCCGCGGCAGCGTCGTCAACCGGGGCACGATCAACGCCGCGAAGGGTGGCTATGTTGCCCTATTGGGTCCGCAAGTGACCAATCGGGGCACGCTCAATGCGCCCGGCGGCACCGTGGCGCTGGTCGGCGGCAACGCGGTTACGCTCAGTTTCGACAGCAACCGCCTGCTCAGCCTGCAGGTGGACCAAAGCACGCTGAATGCGCTGGCCGACAACCGGCAGCTGATCGTGGCCGATGGCGGCCAGGTGCTGATGAGTGCCGGGGCCAGGGATTCGCTGCTGGCCAGCGTGGTCAACAACAGCGGCACCCTCCAGGCGCGGACGGTGGAAAACCGCGCCGGCAAGATCGTGCTGCTGGGCGGCATGGCCGCCGGCACCACGCACGTGGCCGGCACGCTGGATGCCGGCGCGCCGGATGGCGGCCACGCCGGATTTGTTGAAACCTCGGCCGCGCATGTCGCGATTGCACCCGATGCGCGCATCACCACGGTTGCCGCGAACGGGCAGACCGGCATCTGGCTGATCGACCCGGTCGATTACACCATCGCCGCGTCCGGCGGCGACATCACCGGCGCCCAGCTCGGCACCAATCTCGCCACGTCCAACATCACGATCCTGAGCTCAGCCGGCACGCACGGCGGCACCAATGGCGACATCAACGTCAACGACAGCGTCAGCTGGTCGGCCCACAAACTGACCCTGAACGCGCACAACAACATCAACATCAACACCGCGCTGAACGGTTCCGGTACCGCCAGCCTGGCGCTGGAATACGGGCAAGGCGCGGCGGCCACCGGCAATACCAGCACCGTGAATGTACGCGCTCCGGTCAATCTGCCCGCTGGTGACAATTTCAGCACCAGGCTGGGCAGCGACGGTACTGCAATCGACTACAAGGTCATCACCAGCCTCGGCGTAGCCGGCTCCGCCACGGCGATCGACCTGCAAGGCATCAGTGGCAACCTCGCCGGCAATTACGTACTGGGTGCAAATATCGACGCCAGCGCCACCAGCGGCTGGAATGGCATCGCCGGCTTCGCGCCGCTTGGTGACGCCACCACATACTTCACCGGCACGTTCGACGGCCTCGGTCACACGATCACTGGCCTGACCATTTACCGGCCGACAACCAACTACGTCGGCCTGTTCGGATTTGCCAACAGCACAAGCACGATCCGCAACATCGGAATGCTGGGCGGAAGCGCCACAGGACAATCTGGCGTCGGTGGACTGGCGGGCGTCAATTTTATCGGCAGCACCATCACTAACGCCTACGCCACAGGCACGGTTACGGGCATCCAAGCCGTCGGTGGCCTGGTAGGCAACAATCGCGGCACCATCGACCATGCGTATGCCACCGGCACCGTCAGTGGCCAAGGTGAAGGGGTCGGTGGATTGGTGGGCCAGAACCAGTTCACTGCGATTTCCCATGTGTATGCCACCGGCAAGGTCACCAATACCGGCAATCGCACAGGGGGTCTGGTCGGATCCAACAACGGCGCGATCAGCGAGGCCTACGCCACCGGTACGGTCAGCGGCGTCGTCGGCAGCGCCGGCGGCTTGATCGGGTTCCAATACGCCCCGGGTTCGGTAAGCGCGAGCTACTGGGACAGTTTCAGCACCAATCAAATACGGGCCATCGGCAATCAATCGTCAAGCGTTGTCGCCATCACCAGCGACCCGGCCCAAGCCGGCGCTGCCAACTACGCCTTCAAGCCAAGCGCCTACGCCGGCTTTGATTTCACGCCAGGCACCGGCACGTGGTTCATGATCGACGCCAGCACCCGCCCGTTCCTGCAATCCGAATACAGCACCACCATCGGCAATGCGCACCAGTTGCAGTTGATGGCGATGGATTTAGGGGCCGGTTACACGTTGGAAAGCAACATCGACGCCGCGGCTGTTGGAGTTGCAGGTGCCGATATGTGGGGCAGCAAGGGTTTTGTGCCGATTGGCAACAGCGGCACCAAATTCACTGGCACGTTTGACGGCCTCGGCCACACCATCAGCGGCCTGACCATCAACCGACCCAGCACCGACTACGTCGGCCTGTTCGGCCACACGAATACAAGCAGCGCGATCCGCAACCTCGGCCTGTTGGGTGGCAGCGTGATAGGCCAAAACAACGTGGGCGGGCTGGTCGGGAAAAACGATGGCACGATCAGCCAGGCCTATGCCACCGGCACGGTCAGCGGCAGCAGCGGCACCGGCGGTCTGGCCGGGTTCAACACCGGCGCGATCCACCAGGCCCATGCCACCGGTGCGGTCAGCGGCAACTTCATAACTGGCGGTCTGGTCGGTACCAACTTCGGCGGCACGATCAACCAAGCCTATGCCGCCGGTGCGGTCAACGGCATCAGCGACACCGGCGGTCTGGCGGGCACCAACTCGGGCTCGATCAGTCAAGCCTATGCCTCTGGTGCGGTCAGCGGCAGCAACAACACTGGCGGGTTGGTGGGCACCCACTCTGCCGGCACGATCAACCAGGCCTATGCCACCGGTGCGGTCAGCGGCGACTTCGAGACCGGCGGTCTGGCCGGGCGCAACGCTGGCGCGATCAGCCAAGCCTATGCCACCGGTGCGGTCAACGGCGACAGCGATGTCGGCGGTCTGATCGGGATCAACTTCGGCGCGGCCACCGACAGCTACTGGGACACGGAAACTACCGGCCAGGCCAGCACCGACGGCACCGACGGCACCGGCCTGACCACCGCGCAAATGAAGGACCCGGCCAGTTTTGCCGCTTGGGGCACGGATATCAGCGCGGCCGGCGGCAGCACGGCGATCTGGCGCATCTACTCGGGCGATACCGCGCCGTTGTTGCGCGCGTTCATGAGCGGCCTGGCGATCACGGATGTCAGCGCGACCTATAACGGCACCGATTTTGCCGGCGGCGCCCTTACCTTCGGCACGCTGACGCCAACCTACTGGCTGCCATCGACCAGCGTGGATTCAAGCCTGGTTCTGGGCGACGCCCAAGCCAGCACCCCGGCGATCAATGTGGGCAGCTACACGTTGGGCGGAGGGCTGTATTCGGGCCAGATGGGGTATGACATCGACGTTGCCGGCGGCACCGTGACCATCAACCCGGCGGCGTTGACGCTCAGCACCAGCAATGTCAGCAAAACCTACGACGGCA
>DAITPL010000080.1:0-11058 GCA_036833615.1 Rhodanobacter sp. | reverse complement strand
TTTGCTGTTGCTAGGGTTGCCGGCCTTCGTTGGACTGCGTTGGAGCTTGTATTGGGGTGGCGTCTATTGAATTGAAGCTTGCAGGCCTTGCACTGCAACGATTTCGCAATTCACGATATCGAATATGCCCCCAAATATGCCCCCAGACTATGTGCGCTGCTACAGGGCTGCATGGTTTGCGTTGATTAGTTTCGTTGCCTATTAGCGATCCCATTCGCCCTCAGGTTCGCCGTGCACTGCGTCCCATGCCTCAGAGAACTTCCGGCTCCTTCGGTCATCTTCTGCACGCACGCGCGATACAAGCTCGTCCACTTTGTCATGAAGAGCCTGATTCGATTTTTTGAGTTTTTCCATCTCGCCACCGATCTGGTGCAGCGCATAGACGGCATAGATGCCTCCCCCAACCATCAGTGATGGCAACCAGCCCAATCCATCGGATTCGGGAAGGAACAACGTCACCACCTTTACGATGCCAAATACAAACCCAACAAAAAGTCCAAGGAACAACACTTCAAACATTGGGAACGCACACACAAGGGCGCCAGCGCCGCCCAACAAAACCATACCCCACCTAACACCATGGGGACCGCCCCCGTTGGCCATGGTGAACCACAGGCATGCGGTAACTCCGACCAAACCCACCGGGTAACGCCAAAACCAAGGCCAATCCATGATGTTTGTCATTGCACCAGCATCATCTAATGGGATGTGCAACCAGTTCTTGCGCGCTTCCGACATATGTCCCCCGTCCTTTTCGTTCCACTGCGTACGGCTTTTCAGCTACTTCGCATGGTGCCCCTCACCCGCCCAACCCGTCCACCCATTCACGCTGTTCACGTAGCGCCCGCGCAATCTCTCGCAACATTGGCCGCGTGCCACCCTTCCATCCGTTACGGCTTGAGTCTCGTTTGCCTTCGATCGTTTGCGGCCCGGTGGACCGCAACCACGGTTTCCATCGCTTGATTGCCGCCGCTTGCCGCTGCCGCCGCTCCGGTGTCCAGCTGTTGCCCATGATCGTGCTCCAATAGTTCGGTTGGCGGTTTCTGGATTTGCTCCGCGCGCGCGATGTCGGCGGTGGTGTTGTTCACTTGCTGCGGGCCGTGCGCGATGTTGGCTTGCTTGGCGAACACCGCGGGCGGGTTCTTGATCGCAGCCAGTGTTTCCAGCGTGGCGCGGCATTGGCTTTGCGCGCGCAAGGCGAGCTTCAGATAGATTTCTGCGGGCTCGATGTACTTGCCCATATTCACGGCACCTCGGCGCGCCAGTTCGGCAAACATCGTATTCAGCGCCGCAGCTTGCCCGCCCAGCATCGCCTCGACGCGCAACAGGTCGCCGCCCTTGATCTTGCCGGCATGATCGTTCAGCGCGCCCACGACCTCGCCCAGCGAAAGCTCACCCCATGTCGGCTTGGAAAAATCCATGATGACGGCAGCAATGGGCACGTTAGCTGCCGTCGCCGCGTCCGCTATCAGCGCCTCGCGTGACTTGCCCGGCTCCGCGACCACGTTTAATGTGCGCGCGCTTGGTGCCACCGCTGGCGGCTTAGGCTTCGTCATGGCGCTTCCTCGTGGAATGATCGGCGCACGCATGCCGCTGCATCGGGTAGTGCATGCCGTTGCCAGCGCCGCAGACGCCCATGCCGGACGGTGGATTGATCATGTCCGGGGTGAAGTGTCGGCAGCCCTCACAAGTGACTGGCGGACGCGGAATGTAGTCGCCAGCCTTGCGCACGAAACACCACGGGCAGCCCAGCGCACGCGGCCAGCCGTCGACTACGGGCAGTACGGCGGCAATGTCGGGGTGTATCCAGACCGGGCCGCACCCTTCGCAGTGCATCGCCGCGGTGTCATCCAGTGGCACGCGCCCGGCATGGCGGCCGGCGGTGTCGCGCACCATGTCCAGATACGCGGCAAGCTGGCAATCGTCCAGGCCGGCGCACGCGGCGACGTCCAGATCATGCAGCCGGTGAACATGGGTAACTTCGACCACCTGCCGTTCGGCCAGCGCCAGCAAGCGAGCGCGCAGCGGTTTCAGGGCATCGGCAAGGCGAGACAGCGGTGCGCTTGTCGTGGTGGCAGAAAATCGCGTTTCCGCTTCCACCCGTTGCGAATCTTGCGAATCTTGCGAATCGACCACCTTTTGCCGCCCCTGATTCGCAGCATTCGCAGGATTCGCAGGGAGGCGCGCGCGCTTTTGCAACTCTGCCAGCGCGTTCATTGGTCACTCTCCGGCCGGATGCACCAGACGCGCGCCCGGTGTTTGCCGTCCAGTATCTTGCCGCCCTCGACCCATGCCGCCCAGCCGGTGGCCTCCAATTGATCGGCAGCCGCATTGAATGCTTCCACGGTGCGTATCGGGTTCGGGCCATTGCGCAGCGCGTCACTGGAATACAACAACGTTCGGCCGGTTTCCCAACACCATGCGCGCAGCAGCTCGGCGTGCTTGATCGGTGCCGGTGTACTGGCGGTGCCCACAATCCGCGCCGCTTCGTCCAGGTGATACATACAAAGCGCCGTGGCGCGTTCGATAGCATCACGTTGGATAACGCCCGCATCCGGGCTCTCTGCCAGCGTCAACACGCCCGCAATGCGCGCCACTTGTGAACCGCCCTTGCTGGCCCACGCGTGGATGCCGGCATAGTCGCCCAGCATGGCGTGCTCTATCGCGTTCTTGACCTCAATCCAGTAAGCCATGGCATCCGGTGCAAGTGTCAGCACGCGCGGCTGCAATTCATTGCGGGTGCCTTGTCGCAACGGTGGCGAACACTCCAGCAGATCGCGCATGCGTACCCAGTAGCGGGCAAGCGCGGGATCGTGGCTCAGGTCGACGTCCTGATATTCACGGGTGCCGATGGTTGACGCTGGCCACGCCAGCAGGCAGCGCGGGAGAAAACCTTGCCCGGTCAGTACATCGTCAGACAGCACCGATTCGGCAATGATCGGTTGCACCATCAAATGCATTGCGAGCCGTCGCCCGTAGTACTTCGCCGCACCATCGCCAGCGCGCACGCGATCAAAACGGCCGTTGTCCCATAGCTTGGAAAAGCTCGCCGCGGACTTCGTGCGGTTGTCCCGGTTCATGGCATGGCCGCCCAGAAAGTCGCCAGCATCGTCATTGAACAAGCCGATGCCGGGCCGTCCGTACTGATACGCCTTGTGCAGCCCTTCCATCGTCGGCTCGCTCAGCAGCAGCCACGGCAGCAGCGGCGCTTCCGGCGCCGCGCCAAGCGCCAGCAGCGCGGTTCGGATCGCGTCCGCGCCGTGCCCCTTTTTCGATTGCGTGGCGATGCGTTCGGCGGCCCTCCATGCGGACATTTCGATCTCATGAGCCGCCATCGCGAGCCGGTATGCTTCGGCTTGCTCGCGTTCAAACGCAAGGTGTGCAGATAGTGCCCAGTGATCGGCGGCGCTCTTTCGTTCACCTGATGCGCCGATGGATACATGCCACAAGCTCAACGGTTCCACGTTGCCGGTTGTGGAAACGTCCGCATGCGATTGCACGGCCAGCGATGCCGCCGCCAGGATGGATTGACCGCATAGTCCAGCGGGCGCCTGC
This sequence comes from Rhodanobacter sp., assembly GCA_036833615.1. Taxonomy (GTDB): domain Bacteria; phylum Pseudomonadota; class Gammaproteobacteria; order Xanthomonadales; family Rhodanobacteraceae; genus Rhodanobacter. The sequence continues at coordinate 7,503 of DAITPL010000080.1, read as the reverse complement.
ACGACGGCATGGATGCGCTTTGCAGCGTCGCCCAGCAGCGAGCCCAGCGCATCTAGCGGGTATTCCAGCGCGGGCGGTCGCGGACGGCGTAGCGGCTCCGGTGCGCTGGCAAAAATCAGCGGCGCGGATGGTTTGGTTAGCTCACACGCGGCCAATCTAGGCAGCGCCAGCACGTCCGCTGCCGTGGCATCGGGATGCAGCGCCAGCCAGTCCACCGCATCGCCCTTGTCGGGCAAGCCCAGCGGCGCGACATCAATAAGCTCGACGGTGCAACCCAGCGCGCGCAGGATTGCCGCCACCTCATCGGCATACTTGCTGCCCGGTGCATCGTGGTCGGGCCACAGCAGACAGCTACGGCCGCGCAGTGGTGTCCAGTCCGCACCGCTGGCGCTTGTGCATGCGCCGCTGGTGGTCGCCACCATGCCGAGCTTGCCCAGCGCGTCGGCCTTGCCTTCGCCCTCGACGATCAGCACCAGCGCCGCGGCCAGCAGTTCGGGCAAGCGATACAGCGGCTTTCCTTCCGCTGGCGCGGGCGGCTCGCCTATCGCGTAGCCGGTGCCGTTCCAGTACATCGGGCGAATCCACTTGTCGCCAGTGCCGGGGTGTTTGCAGCGAATCCGCCAGTACAAAGGTTCGCCGCTGGCGTCGTGATAGACGTGCAACGCTTGCGGCTTGTATCCGTCGCGGATAGCGCCAGCGGACAGCCGGCGCGCGGCATCCTTCGGCGTTTCGATGGCTTGGGCCGTGGCATTCATCGGCGCACCTCCAGCAGCTCGCGCACCGCTGCCCGGAAGCCCAGGCCACGCAAGCGCATATGGAAGCCCACCAGGTCGCCACCGCCGCAGCCAGCAAAGCAACGCCATCCGCCGCGCTCGCCTGTAATGCAGACAGACAAGCTCTTGTTGTGGTCATCGTGCAACGGGCAGACGCCTTGCGCCCAGCCGGTGCCGTTGGGCTTGCCCAGTTTGGCGACGTGCTGGCCGTAGTACGTTGCAGGATCGGGTACGCGGTCGCGCCAGTTGTCCGGGATCCGTACGGATGACTGCAAAACGTGCCGGTTCACTTCAACACCCCCAGCGCGATCAGCCAGAACAATGCCCCGACGAAAAGCCCGATGGCACATTCGCCCAATGCGTCCAGCCGCTCAACGAAGCGATAAAACCGGCGCCAGACAGTGCGCACCACCTTGCCGCGTCGACGTTCCCGCGCCGACGCGGTGCTGCTTTCGGGGCGGGTCATGCTGCGTCCCTGGCCAGTGACTCGGCGAACGCCAGCACGTCGGCGGCGCGCCAGACAGTAACGCCGGCACTCAGGCGAATGGATTGCGGCGCCTTGCCGGCCTTGACCCATGCCCACCAAGTCGCGGCAGCGACCGGAATGATTCCCCGCGCGCCGGTGCGGCGGTTGTTGGCGATTTCAGAAACGCGCAGGTAAGCGCTGGATGCGGTGACTTCGGTACTCATGGGACCATCCTTTGCGGGCTTGGATGGTCATGGATTAAATACACCTGAAACCGGCATGTCGTCCCATGAGCTAGCACGATCCTCGCGGAGCTAGCACGATGCGTACCGTGCTAGCTCAATGCCTACTTTTTGACTTTCTCGGCGGCCCATTTCCTCGCCCATCTCTCGACGGTCGTCGGACTTTCTAGCACCGCGCACTTATTACAGACAAAACGGGCAAAGGCCGCGCCGGATTTGTGCAAGGTCCGGCCGGCTTGCCAGTCTTGCCACAACTCAAACGCTTCGGCTTTAGCCGCCTGCTTTGGGTCTTTGGCGAGCTTCGCCATCGCGTTTAGATATGCGCGCGTTCCGGGATCGGAAAGGATGTCTAACGCCTCAGTGTTGGCCTCATATAGGCGCTGATACAACGCTGCTTTCGCGCCACACAGCTCGATTTCTTTGTCTATGGCGTACTTCGCAAACACGCCACGCCACAGGAAGGAGCCCTCAAGACACGCGGCTGCCACCTGCGCAAGCGTTTCGTGATCCCAGCTCGCCAGTTCACCCGCAAGTCTCTTGCGCAACTGTTCACGGCTTTCACTGTCGGGAATGCTGGCAGGCGCGATGGTGCCCGCTGGGAATCCGTCAGGGACGACAAGGCCAGCATGACGCGCAAAGTAGTCACCAAGTCCCAAACCATCCGCGCGGGGATCGCGGGGCGCTTGGATGTCGGCGAGTTTGTTCTTCCATTCCTTTGCCACAGTGCGCACCTTCAACGCCTTCAATAGGTGCCGCGCCAGCCGGGGAAGGAGCCCGGTGTTCAGGGATCAGCCTAGGCACTGCGTGAAAAGATCAAGCCGCCGTCACTCTCTGCCCATCGCCACACAAGTGAACTCAATATCTGCGCGCGGAAAGTTGCCAAGAATCGGCAGGCCGCTGGATTGAGACGTATTCGTCATCTGTGCCTGCTTGCCTTGCGCAGCGCAGAACGCGCTGGCATCACTCATCGCCTTCGCCCTCAACCCCGCAATACCGGCAAAGCCTGTCTTTGCCTGCCTCGATACCATGTAGGTGGATGGCCCTGTTTTGACGACGCCGGGATTTGAGACACAGCCGGCCGCGCCCACCGCTACCAGCAACATTGCTGCAACACGCTTCATGTTTTTCCCCTGTCTGAGTTGCGGCACCTTGCGTACCAACTTGCGGGATCAGCCCGCCTTGCGCTGCATCGGTATGACGTTGCCGCCCACCTTCAACGTATCCAGATAGTCCGCCCACGCGGCCATCATCGCGCGCCGCTCCGGCAGATGCGCGGTGCGGTTGTAGGCGCGCCCGTTCGGGTCTTTCACGGCATGCGCTAGCTGGTGCTCGATATAGTCCGGCCGGAAGTGCAGCACTTCATCCAATACTGTGCGCGCCATTGCGCGGAAACCGTGCCCGCTCATTTCGCCGATGCCGTAACCCATGCGTCGCAATGCCGACAACACCGCGTTGTTGCTCATCGGCCGCTGCGGACTACGCGCGCTGGGGAACACGTAGCGCCCGCGCCCGGTCAGCGGGTGCAGCTCGCGCAGGATCGCCACGGCTTGCGGTGCCAGCGGGACCAAGTGCGGCTCGCGCATCTTCATTTTCTCGGCGGGGATGTTCCACTGCGCGCCGTCCAGATCAAATTCTGCCCACTCGGCTTGGCGCAGTTCGCCGGGCCGTACGAATACCAGCGGTGCCAGCCGCAGGGCGCACTTCGTCACCAGCGAGCCGTTGTAGGCATCCATCGCGCGCAACAGTCCACCGATGGCCTGCGGGTCAGTGATGGCGGCAAGGTGCGATTGCTTCACCGGCGGAAGCGCGCCACGCAGGTCGGCAGCGTGATTGCGTTCGGCGCGGCCAGTAGCGATGGCATAGCGCAGCACCTGCCCGCAGTTCTGCAACACACGATGGGCGGACTCCACCGCGCCACGGTCAACAATGCGGTTGACGGTCGCCAGCAGTTCGGGCGCGGTGATATCGGCAATTGGGCGCTTGCCCAGCCACGGGAACACGTCATTTTCAAGCCGCAGCATGATCCGGCTGGCGTGCAACTCCACCCACGTTGCTGATTGCTTGGCGTGCCACTCGCGCGCCACGACTTCAAAGCTGTTCGCCGCGCGTTCCTCTCCGGCAGCCTTCGCGGCCTTGCGCTGTTCACCCGGATCAACGCCAGCGGCCAGCAGCTTGCGGGCCGCGTCGCGTTTGTCGCGGGCGTCCCGTAGTCCGGTGTCCGGGTATGCCCCCAGCGCCAGCCGCTTTTCCTTGCCCCCGTGGCGATACTTCAACCGCCACAGCTTGCCGCCGGCTGGCGAGACTTCCAGATACAGGCCGCCGCCATCAAACATACGTTGCGGCTTGGCCGCTGGCTTGGCCGTGCGAATTGTGGTGTCTGTCAGAGCCATTGGGGGCATCGCCTATGCTGGATTGGGGGCATGCCCCCGATCATGCCCCCGCAATAGGCCGGATTGCAACGGATGCCCCCAGACGCCTTTGGACACAAAAAAGGCCGGAACCGTTGCTATTGCTAGGGTTTCCGGCCTTCGTTGGACTGCGTTGGAGCTTGTATTGGTGGAGGTGGCGGGAGTCGAACCCGCGTCCGAAGATGTTCAATGCCCGGATCTACATGCTTAGCTCACCGTTCGATCTCGTTCCGCGACAAGCACGATGGGCAAGGCGCACCGCGGAACCAGCCTGCTTGATTTGGCCTACGACCGCCAGGCAGCAGTCTTCGGCGATCCCGTGATAATGACCCTACACCGACGAGCACGAGCACAAGTGGGTTCGGGGCTTACGCCTTAAGCGGCGAGAGCGTAGTTGTCGTCGTTGGCAACTAGAGTTTGCTGCTGGATTTACGAGGAAAGCTGCCCCCTCGGCATGCACCAAGTCATCTCACTACCCCCGTCGAAGCCAGGACACCCCCGGGGAAAACGATCTGACCACAACAGTATATGGGGTTCGTTCGCGCCACAGCAATGGTTGGCGGAACGCCGTTCATCACGCTGACATGCTCCCGTTGATTGCCCGGCCATGCCAGTATCTGCAATGCGCCGACGCCGACCACCACGCCGGCTACGGATGGCCTCCCCTTCGATTCTGGTTGCGGCGAAAGTGCTGCCGCAAACCGGCCAGCCCGCCCGCACACCTTGCCGCCGCAGTGACCTGACCGGCCAGAGAGTTGTTCATGTTCAACCGCAACGACTATACTTGCACGGCTGCATCACCCGTACCCGTCGCACCAGTGGGAATGACTCGATGACTCGACTGCAACTGTTCGGCTTGGCTGTGGCCGCCGTATTTTTCGCCTGCACCAGTGTGCATGCTGAAGGCGACAAGGTAGCTGGACAAAAACTCGTCTATACCTGTGCGGGTTGCCACGGCGTACCCGGCTACACCAACGCCTACCCGCAATACCCGGTGCCGAAGATCGTCGGCCAGAATGAGCAATACCTCATCAACGCGTTGCAAGGCTACAAAAACGGTGAGCGCAAGCATCCGACCATGGATGCGCAGGCAACGAGCCTGTCGGATGTCGACATCCAGAACATCGCCGCCTTTCTTTCCAGCTTTGCCAAGTAGTTGCCGAGGACTTCGCGCATGAAACACGTTGCTACCCTGATTTCATTTGGCGCCGCGCTGGCGTTCGCCTCCAGCACGTTGCTGGCCAACGGCAACATCGAGGACGGCAAACAAAAGGCCGCCACGTGTTTTGCCTGTCATGGCGTGGACGGGAACTCGGTCGATCCGCAATACCCGCGCCTGGCGGGTCAGTACAACAAGTATCTGCAGGTCGTGTTGCATGAGTACAAGGACGGCCAGCGCAACAACCCGATCATGAAAGGCATGGCCTCAACGTTGTCAGATCAGGATATCGAAGACATCGCCACGTACTTCTCCAGCCTGCCGACCAAGCTCGACACACTCAAGGGCCACCTCCAGGGCGATAAGTAAACTTTGGCACCTGTGGCAATAAAAAGCCCGCTGCAGCGGGCTTTTTATTGCCCTTGATGGGAGCCGCCATCACGCCATGGCTGACTTGCCTTCGTGCTTCTTGTAGTACGGCTTCTTGCCGTCGGAATGGTCGGTGGCATCGCGCACCGTCGTGATTTCCGGAATGCGCTCACGCAAGGTTTTCTCGACACCCTGCTTGAGGGTGACGTCCACCATGCCGCAGCCGTGGCAGCCCCCGCCAAATTGCAGCACCACCGTGGCGTCAGCTTCCACGGATACCAACTTGCAGTTGCCGCTATGCGCTGCCAGCTTGGGGTTGACCTCGGCTTCCAGCACGTAACGCACGCGCGCAACCAGACCGGCGTCCGCACCCGGTACATCGCCCTTGATCTTCGGCGCGCGGACATTGAGCAGACCCCCGGTCGTGGTTGGCTCAAAGTCCATTGTGGCGCCTTCCATCCACGGCATGCTGTCGTGATCGACATACAGCCTGAAGCCCGTGCACTCCAGCATCACCTCGCTGCCCAGCAGATCGGCCGGCTCGCAAAACTCCAACTCGCAGTTGGCCGCGGGCGTGCCCGGAGCCGTCACCCGCACCCGGATGCTCAGTCCTTCGATGCCTTGTTGCGTGAGCAAGCGCAAAAAATGCTGCTGTGCGCGCTCGGAAATGTCGATCATGCGTGACTCCAAAAACCGAATGCCCACGGACCGTGTGAGCCAATCAGCACCATTTTAGTCCTGTTTCGTTCAACACGCGTACTTTGACATTTCCGTGCGCGGCTTCGAGGCTATACCACTTGCTCCCGTCACCGGAAACGCCATGAACGATCACCATCTCGCGGACGCGCAATGCCAACCCCAAAAAGGCATGCAGGCGCTGGACACCGCGCAGGTCGCCAGCCTGCTGGCACAGCTGCCAGGCTGGCAGCTGGATTCCAAGGCACAAGCCATCAGCAAGGACTTCCGTTTCCCCGATTTCCACCACACGCTTGGCTTCATCAACGCCGTTGGCTTCATGGCCAACCAGCAGGATCACCACCCCGACATCGAGGCCGGCTACGGACATTGCCGGTTGCGCTGGTCGACGCACGACGTCAATGGGCTGTCGCGCAATGATTTCATCTGTGCGGCACGCGCCGAAGCGCTACTCGCCCGGTGATCGGAAGTCGGGACGTGACTTGTCCGGCAGGTACGCCAGCCGCTTGCCCTTGACGGCCAGGACATCGAGAAACGCCTTCAGATCATCCGGCAACGGTGTGGAAAAGCTGTAGGCGCGCCCATCGAGGTCGAAACTCATGTGCGCCGCATGCAGAAACAGCCGATGCAAACCGAGCTCGCGGTAGCGCTTGTTCATCTCGCGATCGCCGTACTTCGGGTCGCCCGCCAGCGGGTGCCCGATATGCGCCGCATGCACGCGGATCTGGTGCGTGCGGCCGGTGCCGAGCGTGGCCTGCATCAGACGCGCGCTGGGGTACTGATCCACCTCGCGAAAAAATGTCAGCGCGGGTTTGCCACTTTCCGCGACGCGCACCATGCGCTCGCCACCTTGCAGCACGGACTTGAGCAGGGGTGCGTTGACATCAAACTTGGCCTTGGATGGATGGCCGAGCATCAGGCACAAGTACTGTTTGGTCACTTCACCGGCACGAATCGCCGCCTGCAGCCCGACCAGGCCCGCACGCGTACGCGCAAGCACCAGCACGCCGCTGGTGTCGCGATCGAGACGATGCACCAGCTCTAGATGCTCCTGCGGCCGCGCCGCCCGCAGCAACTCGATGGCACCGTGAGTGATGCCACTGCCGCCATGACTGGCGATGCCTGAGGGTTTGTCGATCACCAGAAAATGCTTGTCTTCGAAGATGACCGCGGCACTGAGCAACGCCATCTGCCCGGTGGGCGCCGGTAGCGCATCCGGGCGCTCGGCCACTCGCACAGGCGGGATGCGCAGCGTATCGCCATCAATGAGACGCGTGTCCGGCTTGGCCCGCTTGCCATTGACGCGCACCTGGCCGGTGCGCAACAAGCGATAGATCATGCTCTTGGGCACGCCCTTGAGCAGGGTCACCAAGGCGTTGTCAATGCGCTG
>DAITPL010000079.1:0-11350 GCA_036833615.1 Rhodanobacter sp. | reverse complement strand
ATCTCACTGGCATGCAACGGCATATCAAGGTGCTCGGCATTTTTTGCCGCCTGCATTATCGCGACGCCAAGCCTGGCTATCTGCGTGATCTGCCGCGCGTGTACCGCTACATCATTGAAGTTGCCGAGCGTCACCCGGAACTGCACGCATTTGCCGCGTTGCTGCGGCGCTACGTAGGCGCGCGCGATCTGTCCGTGGCCAACCAGCCGTGACGCATGCCCTGATTTTTGCCGCCGGCCGGGGCGAGCGCATGCGTCCGCTGACCGACCACACGCCAAAACCCCTGCTGCGTGTCGGCGGCAAGCCGTTGCTTGTCTGGCACCTGGAAAAACTCGCAGCCGCAGGCTGCAGCGACGTGGTGATCAACACCTCGCACTTGGCCGAGCAGTTTCCTGCCACGCTCGGCGACGGTTCACGCTGGGGTCTGCATATCCATTACGTCTACGAGGGCGCCACGCCGCTGGAAACTGGCGGCGGCATGTTGCACGCACTGCCGCTGCTGGGCGGCGAACCGTTCATCGTCGTCAGTGGCGACATCTGGTGCGACGCCGATTTCACCGCCCTGCCTGCCGCACCGGTCGCACTGGCCCACCTGCTGCTGGTCGACAACCCGGCGCATCACCCGCTTGGTGATTTCGCCCTGGATGCACAAGGCATGCTGCACGCCAGTGGCGAGCCCAAACTCACGTTCAGCGGCATCGGCGTATTTCGCCGGGAGCTGCTGCAGGACTGGCCAACGCGCATCGGTGCTGTCTCCGGCAGGTCGGAGCAACCGCCCTGCTTCAAGCTCGGGTCGGTCTTGCGCGCGGCCATGCTGGATGGCGCCGTCAGCGGCACCCATTACCACGGCGCGTGGACGGATGTGGGCACGCCGGAGCGACTGGCGCAGCTGCAAGCCGCGCTGCCGCCGGGCTGAGAAATTCGCGCGGCGACAGCTTACCCGCGCACGAAAAACGGCCCGGTGTGTACCGGGCTGTTTTCTGCCCGCGCAGCGTGCAGGCAGCCGCTGCACCTCGCGGCGCTTACGGGCGCCGCGCCAGCTCCGGGTTTTCCCGGGTCACCGGCATCAAATCCTTCTTCGAGACGCCCAGCCACAACAGGATCGGGCTGGCGACAAAGATCGACGACAACGTACCAACCACGATGCCGATCAGCATGGTGATGGCAAAACCGTGCACCACCGGGCCACCGATGAAATACAGCGCACCCATCGCAATGCCGGTGAACAACGAGGTGATGATGGTGCGCGACAGCGTGTTGTTGATCGAGCGGTTGAGGATTTCCTCCGGCTCGGCCTTGCGCGCCAGACGGAACAGCTCGCGGATGCGGTCGAACACCACCACCTTGTCGTTGATCGAGTAGCCGATCACCGCCAGCACGGATGCCAGCACGGTCATGTCGAACTCGCGTTGCACCAGCGCGATGACGCCGAGCGTCACCAGCACGTCATGGATTTCGGTGGCCACGGCCGCAATCGCGAAACGCCGCTCGAAGCGGATCCACAGGTACGCCATGATGCCGAGGATCACGAAGATCGCCGCCACCGTGCCGTCACTGCGCAGCTCGGCACCCACTTCGGAGCCCACGTAGTCGCGACTTTTCAGCCTGGCGTCCGGACGCGCGGCCTGCAGCTTGCTGGTGACGTCGGCCGCGATGCGATCCAGGTTGACCTTGCCGTCCGCGGTCTGCAGCGCTGCCGGGTCGTCCTTGGGCTGCATGCGGATCGACACCTCGCGCGTGCCACCAAGAGCCTGCACGATCGCGTGGTCCATGCCGCCCTTGGCCAGCGCCGCGCGCACGTCAGCCACCTGCACGGGCTGCTCGTAGTCGACCACCAGCGATACGCCGCCGGTGAAATCCAGGCCGTAGTTCAGGCCGCGCACGCCAATCAACGCCACCGACGCGATCACCAACAGGATCGCAATGGCGATGCTGTAGTTGCGCATGCCGAGGAAGTTGATGTTGCTGTCGTGATTGAAGATTTCCATGGTGTTTCCTTAGACCGACAGTGTCTTGAGTTTGCGGTGGCCATGGATCGCCGCGGTAAACGCATGGGTCAGCGTCACCGACGTGAACAGCGAGGTCAAGATACCGATCAGCAGTGTCACACCGAAGCCCTTGATCGCGCCGGTGCCCATGGTGGTCAGCGCCAGGGCCGCAATCAAGTGGGTCACGTTGGCATCCAGAATGGTCGACCATGCCTTCTCGTAGCCGGCGCGAATCGCCGCATGCGGACTGGAGCCGTTGCGCAGTTCCTCACGCACGCGTTCGCAGATCAGCACGTTCGCATCAATGGCCATGCCCAGCGTCAGCACGATACCGGCGATGCCCGGCATGGTCAGGGTGACGCCAATCAACGACATCACCGCCACCAGTATCACCAGGTTGAAGAACAGCGCGATATCCGCCACCACCCCAAACAGCTTGTAGTAAACCGCCGCCGCGCCCAGCACCATCGCCAGGCCAAGCAACACCGCCTTGAGGCCCTTCTCGATATTGTCCTGGCCCAGGCTCGGGCCGATCACCCGCTCTTCGACGATATCCATCGGCGCGGCCAGCGAGCCGCCTTTGAGCAGCAAGGCCAGTTCGGATGCTTCCTTCGGGCTGCCCAGACCGGTGGTCTGGAATTGCTTGCTGAACGGGCTGGCGATCGACGCGTCATTGATGACCGATTCGGTGATCTTCGGCGTGCGCACTTCCTTGCCGTCGACCATCTTGGTTTCAACCAGGCGTTCGACATACACCACCGCCATCGGCTTGCCGACGTTCGCATTGGTGAAGTCGCCCATGCGCTTGGCACCGGCGGCGTTCAAAGTGACGTCAACCTTCGGCGTGCCACTTTGCTGGTCAATACCCGACGAGGCGTCAACCAGCTCGTTGCCGGTGACGATGATGCGCTTGCTCACCAGCACCGGCACGCGGGTGTCGCGCATGTAATACAGGTTGGCATCGGGCGGGATATTGCCGGTGCGTGCGGCTTCCTGCGCCGCCGCATCCCCAGCCTGGCCGATACCGGCGCGGTACTGCAAGGTGGCCGTGGCGCCGATCAGTTTTTTCGCCTCGGCGGGGTCCTGCACACCGGCCAACTCAACCACGATGTGGCTGTCGCCCTGCTGCTGGATCAACGGCTCGGAAATGCCCAACGCGTTGATACGATTGCGCAACGTGCCCAGGTTCTGCTTGATCGCGTTGAGCGACATGTCGCGCAACTTCTCCGGCTTGATCACGACATTCAGCACAAAGCGATCGCCGGTGCTCGGGCCGTTGGCCAGATTGAGATCCGGGTATTCGTTGCCGATGATGGTGCTGGCCTTGTCGCGATCTTCCGCCGAACGCAGCAGTACCGAGATGCCGCTGCCAGCCACCGGCTTGCGGGTGACCGACTCGTAACGCACATTCTTCTGGCGCAGGATGGTGCGCACGTCGTCGGCGTAGCTGCTCTCCTGCTTGTCGATCGCGTCGTTCTGATCCACCTGCATCAGGAAGTGCACACCGCCCTGCAGGTCGAGGCCCAGCGGCATCGACTTGGCACCGATCAACTGCAACCACTTTGGCACCGTCGACTTCGGCTTGAACGCGACCGTGTAACCATCGCCCAGGGCCGCCTGCATCGTGTCGGCGCCAAGTTTCTGCATGTCCGCATTGGCGAACGTGGCCAGCAGGTGCTCGCCATCCACCACCACTTCGCCGGGCACCACCTTGGCCGCAGCCAGCGCATCGACCACTTTCTGCCGTACGGTGGCATCAATCGGTGGCGCGCTGCGGTTGGCCGTGACTTGCACCCCGGGAATGGCCAGAAACGCGTTCGGCATCGCATACAGGACACCGAACAACATCACTGCGGCCACCAGCCAGTAGCGCCAGCGAGGAAAATCATTCATACGTTGAACCCGTGATAGCCGCGATACGTGGTCGCGGCGATAACCAGCAAGGGAAAGGACTCAAGCAGCAAACGATGCCCGTCAAGGACGGACAGTCGCGTGCAACCAGTGTTCAAACCGATTTGAGCGAACCCTTGGGCAGCACCTGCTGCACCGAACCCTTCTGCACCTTGACCTTCACGTTGGCCGCAATCTCGACCGTGATGAACGTCTCGCCCACCTCGTCCACGCGCCCGGCGATGCCGCCGCTGGTGACCACCTCGTCACCTTTGGCCAGACCAGCCACCAACGCACGGTGTTCCTTCTGCCGCTTCATCTGCGGGCGGATCATCATGAAGTACATCAGGCCGAACAACACGGCCATCATCAGGATCAAGGACATGCCACCGCCCTGGGGTTGCGCGGGCGCGGCCTGGGCCAGCACGGGAGATATCGGGAAACTCATCGTTCGTCTCGCAGGTTGTGGCGCAGCCTGAAGTTTCTGGCTGAACGCCTGATAAAAGAACGTCGATTATGCCACGCACCTGCGCATGGCGCACCCGGCCTGGCGCACGCCGCACATGGCGACGGCAACCAGCAGACCCGCCCGCTGCGCGCCGCCACCGGGATGACGTCCGACCCTACGCCGCCACCGGCGTCCGTGCGGCGCGAAACCGCCGCACAAACCCGTCCAGCGTGTGCCCGGCAATCGCCTCGCGCAGGCCGCTCATCAAGCGCTGGTAATACCGCAGGTTGTGCGCAGTGGCAAGCTGGCTGCCAAGCATCTCGTTGCAACGATCAAGATGACGCAGGTACGCACGCGAAAAACCGCCGGCGCAAGCATGGCAATCGCACCCCTCCTCAATCACCCGCGTATCGCTGGCGAACTTCGCATTGCGGATGCGCAGCGTACCGCTGGCGGTGAACAAGAATCCGTTGCGCGCGTTGCGCGTGGGCATCACGCAATCAAACATGTCGATACCGCGACACACCGCTTCGACGATATCCTCGGGCCGGCCCACGCCCATCAGATAACGCGGCCGGTCGGTCGGCAACAGCGGCACGGTGAAATCCAGCGCCCGATTGCGCTCGGCCTCCGGCTCGCCAACCGCCAAACCGCCCACCGCATAACCGTCAAAGCCGATCTCCACCAGGCCTGCCGCCGAGCGCTGGCGCAAGTCTGCATGCACGCCACCTTGCACAATGCCGAACAGCGAGTTGGGATTGCCCAAGTCATCAAACGCGCGGCGCGAACGTGCTGCCCAGCGCAGGCTGAGCTCCATCGACTCGCGCGCCACCCGCTCGCTCACCGGCTCGCCATTGAGCAGATACGGTGTGCACTCATCGAACGCCATGGCGATATCCGCATCCAGCGTGGTCTGGATCTGCATCGACACTTCCGGCGACAGGAACACCCGGGAACCGTCCACCGGCGACGCAAACGTCACCCCGTCCTCGGCCAGCTTGCGTTTGTGCGCCAGCGAAAACACCTGGAAACCACCCGAATCCGTGAGGATGGGCTTGTCCCAGCCAATGAACCGGTGCAGCCCGTCAAACTTCCTGATGACCTCCAGTCCCGGCCGCAAAAACAGATGGAACGTGTTGCCCAGAATGATCTCCGCGCCCACCTCCACCAGATCGCGCGGCGGCATTGCCTTGACCGTGCCATACGTACCCACCGGCATGAACGCCGGCGTTTCCACCGTGCCGCGGGCAAACGTGAGTCGGCCACGGCGGGCAGCGCCGTCGGTGGCATGGAGATCGAACTGGAGTGAGGTCATGGGGGGATTATCGCGGGTTTGGGTGGTGTTCCGGGCGAACCCGGCGCCAAGCAGTGTCGCGGCGCGATGCTGCGACACCGCTACCTATGTGAGGGCGGCTCCAGTCGCGATGCGTTTGGGTGGAGCGAAGAGCTTTCGTGCGCCTTCGGCGCGCGAGTCACTTTTCTCTGCTTGGCCAGAGAAAAGTAACCCAAAGAGAGGCCACCCCGCTTGGCGCTTTCCGGGCATCCCGCCCGGAAAGTGCGTGAGGTATGGCCTGGCTTTTCGACGGCACATCCGTGTGCCGACGAAAAGGAATCGGCGTCGTGCCGATTCCCCTACGGGCCGGACGGCCATGCCTCACCGCCGCACAGGGGCCCCGGCAGAGCAACGAGCCGTCCCGGCTCGCACTCGGTGCGCAGCCGCGCAGCGGCTGCAAGAGCAAAGCGCAAGACAACAGCGTGCTTCTGATGTGGCTTCTCGAGGAGTGCGCGCAGGAGCGCGCTGCTCGACCCGGGGGCCCCTGTGCGGCGGTGAGACGGGGGCGACAGGCCGCAAAGCGGGCATCGACAGGAGGTCGATGCCTTTTCGCCGGCACACGGACGTGCCGTCGAAAAGCCCGCCCCCGGCTCACGGACTTTTCGCCCATGGATGGGCGAAAAGCGCCAAGCGGGGTGGCCTTTCTCTTGGGTTACTTTCTCTTTGGCCACGCAAAGAGAAAGTAACTCGCGCGCCATAGGCGCACGAAAGCTCCTCGCTCCACCCAAACGCATCGCGGCAAAGGTTGCTCCCACAGGGAGCGAGCACGCCATGCGCCACAGGTGCGCAACGCCGAATTCACTCCACCCGCGGCAGGATCAACATCGCATCGCCGTAGGAAAAGAAGCGATAGCGTTGCTCGACGGCATGTCGATACGCATCGAGCATGTACTCACGCCCGGCAAACGCCGATACCAGCATCAGCAGCGTCGATTGCGGCAGGTGGAAGTTCGTGACCAAGCCGTCGATGCTGGTGATGCGGTAACCGGGATAAATGAAGATCCCCGTCTCGCCCACGAATGGCTGCAACTCGCCATCCTTGATGGCGCTTTCCAGCGCGCGGACCACCGTGGTGCCCACCGCGATGACCCGGCCACCGGCGGCCCGCGTGCGCCGCATCCGCGCAATCAGGTCCGCACCGACACTGAGCCACTCGCGGTGCATGTGATGATCTTCGACATCGTCCTCGCGCACGGGCTGGAAGGTGCCAGCGCCAACGTGCAGGGTGATGTAGCCAAAATCGACGCCGCGCGCAGTCAGCGCCGCCAGCAGTTCCTGGTCGAAGTGCAGGCCGGCAGTTGGTGCCGCGACCGCGCCCAACTCCCGCGCATAAACCGTCTGATAGCGTTCGCGGTCACTCGCATCCGGTTGTCGCTCAATATATGGCGGCAACGGCATCTCGCCGAGTTTGAGCAGCAATTTCTCCAGCGGTTCGGGCGACTCGAAGTGCAGCTGGAAAAAGTCCTCGTCGCGGCCCAGCACGACCGCGTGACTGCCATCGGCCAGCACGATGACTCCGCCCACTTTCGGCTTCTTGCTGACGCCGAGCTGCACGGTGGCCTCGTGCTCACCGGTAATGCGTTCGATCAGGATCTCCGCCGCACCGCCGGTGCTCTTGTGCCCATGCAGGCGCGCGGGCATCACCCGGGTGTCGTTGAACACCAGCAAATCACCGGGACGCAGAAACTCCGGCAACTCGCGGAACGCGCGGTCCTCGCGACGTTGGGCGCTAGCATCCAGCAACAGCAAGCGGCTGGCCGAGCGCTGCGCGAGGGGTGCCTGCGCGATCAGTTCGCGCGGCAGGTCAAAGTCAAAATCGGATTTCTTCAAGATGGGCTTGCTCAAGCTCGCGCGTGATGCGCAGCTCGCCATTATCCTGCAGCGGGCCAGCGCTGGCATCCCCGCGCTGACCGCGCCGCGCCGCGGATCCTGGCCGAACAATGTAACGCTGCCCGCATCGGCACGGATCAGCCCGGCAACAAGCCGATCGCATTGATCTCGCCAGCACCACTGGAGCCAGGCAGCGCCAGCCCTTCACCTTGCTGCAGTTGCAGATCGGTTCCGTCGAGCGCAGTGAGCGGGCCGTAGTTGTCGATGTCAGCCATCGCGCGTGACCGTCCTCACTCCGAGCATCGCGAACACGAGCCGCCCCAACCCATCAAGGCGCCACAGGCAAGGGTGCCGGGCTGGTGCTGGTCGCTTCCGATATCCCGCCAAGGGCCCGTCGCAACGCGGTTTTCGCCCCACCTCCCGGACCGGACCCGGCATTGCGGAAGCCCTCAGGGGGTACCGGCCGGCAACGCCGCAAGGTATCCTGTGAAGGCTGTTGCAGGCGCACACGACTGGCGCCGCGGTGGCGCATTGCTGCATAGACGAGCCCTGCACGACACCGCAGCGAGCTTTGTCACGCATTCATTCCAGTCGACGGATCAGGCAATGTGAGCGTCCGGGTCGGCAGATTTGTCAGGAGATAACGTCATGGGTGTGATCAATCAGCTGCGCGAACTGCGCGATTTCGGGGGCAAACAGCGGACGACGGGGCTGGATGACGCCACTATCGAACGTCTCGCCGCCAACGATCCACTGCTGGTGCAGGCGATTGCCGAAGCGGTCGAGCGTCACCGTGAGTTGCGCGCCGAGCTGTCCGACTTTCTCAAGCTGGACGAGGCCGACCAGCTCACCCAAGCGCAGGCGGGTTTTGTCAATTTCTACCCGGATGACGCGGTCAACCCGTACCTGCCCGGCGCTGCGCGCGGCCCGTGGATCGTCACCCTGAAAGGCGCCGTGCTGCACGACAACGGCGGTTACGGCATGCTCGGCTTCGGGCACAACCAGCCAACCATCATGCACGCCCTGGCCCAACCGCAGGTAATGGCCAACGTGATGACCCCGACCATCGCGCAATTGCGCTTCACCCGCGCGATGGACCGCGAGCTCGGCCGCGTCCACGGCAAGAGTCCATATGCCCGTTACCTGTGCCTGAATTCCGGTTCCGAATCGGTTTCGCTGGCCTGTCGCATCGCCGAAGTCAATGCCAAGCAAATGACCGATCCCGGTGCCCGCTACGCCGGACGCACGATCAAGCGGCTGGCGGTGAAGGGCGCATTCCACGGCCGCACCGAGGGTCCGGCGCTGTACTCCGATTCCACCCGCAAGACCTACAAGCAGTATCTGGCCAGCTACCAGCGCGAGGACTCGGTGCTTACCGTTGCGCCATACGACGTCGCGCAACTGCAGGCGGTATTCGCTGACGCGGACAAGCACGGCTGGTTCATCGAGGCGATGTTCCTGGAGCCGGTGATGGGCGAAGGCGACCCGGGTCGCGCGGTCACCGTGGAGTTCTACAAGGCTGCGCGCGAGCTGACCAGGGCCCACGGCACCCTGCTGCTGGTCGATTCGATTCAGGCCGGCCTGCGCGCACACGGCGTGCTGTCGATCATTGACTATCCGGGTTTCGAGCAGCTGCCGGCGCCGGACATGGAAACCTTCTCCAAGGCGCTCAACGCCGGGCAGTACCCACTGTCGGTGCTCGCGGTCACGCAGGCCACCGGCGACCTGTACCGCAAGGGTATTTACGGCAACACGATGACCGGCAATCCGCGCGCACTCGATGTCGCGGTGACGACTCTCGGCTTGCTCAATGACAGCGTGCGCAACAATATCCGTGAGCGCGGCAAGGAGTTTGTCGACAAGCTCAATGCGTTGAAGAACGAACTCGGCGGCCTGATCACCAAGGTGCAGGGTACCGGCTTGCTGTTTTCCTGCGAGCTGGCGCCGGAGTTCAAATGCTACGGCGCCAATTCCACCGAGGAATACATGCGCGAACACGGCATCGGCGTAATTCACGGCGGGGCCAACTCGCTGCGCTTCACTCCGCACTTCAACGTCACCAGCGCCGAAGTGGACCTGATCGTGGCGCATGTGCGCACCGCATTGCGCGAAGGTCCCCGCGCAGCCAAGGCCAAGGCCGCCTGAAGCCGGACAGCGGCCACGCCCGACACACATGCGCGGCAAAATACTGCGCCTGTGTGGGTTTGCGCCGACTGCGTGACTGCCCACGCCCTGCCTAGACTGGTTACACCGGTATCCACCGGAAGCCCAGGAGGAGCTACGCATGTCAACTTCACTTCGTCTGCTTGCCGCCGGCGCGCTTTGCGCGGCTGTCGCTGCATTCACCACGACACCGCAGATCAGCTACGCCGCAACCCCGGCTGCGGCCAGCGCCGCCACCGAGACGCCGACCAAGACCCGTACGCCGCAACAACAACGCATGGCGGATTGCAGCCACCAGGCCAAGACCGAAGGCAAGAAAGGCCCTGAGCGCAGGGCATTCATGAGCACCTGCCTGAAAGGGCCGCATACCGCTGCAGCCGACACCTCGGCGCGACACCAGGCCAAAGCGACAGTCCGGCCCAACGCCGGCGCCAAAGGCTGAACCTGCGCATTGCCGGTCAACCCGCCATGGTGCACACCTTGGCGGGATCTTTTTACCGCGCGCCTGCCACGACGTGTCTGCATGGGAACGCTTCGCTAAGCTGTCCGCTGTACGCAGCACTCGCGCTGCCTCGCCGACAGGGCACTCATGAAGATAGTCGAAGTTCGTCATCCGCTGGTCCAGCACAAGCTGGGGCTGATGCGCCACGCCGGAATCAGTACCAAGGACTTCCGCGAGCTGGCTGCCGAAGTGGCATCGCTGCTGACCTACGAGGCAACCAGGGATCTGGAAACGGAAGAGGAGCAGATTACCGGCTGGGCCGGGGCGCTCACCGTGCAGCGCCTCAAGGGCAAAAAAATAACCATCGTACCGATCCTGCGTGCCGGGCTTGGCATGTTGCCCGGGGTACTCGACATGATCCCGTCAGCCAAGGTCAGCGTGGTTGGCGTGCAACGCAACGAACACACGCTGGAACCTGTCGCCTACTACGAGAAACTCAGCGGCCGCATGGATCAACGCATCGCGCTGATCGTCGATCCGATGCTGGCCACTGCCGGCACCTTGGTGGCGACCGTGGAGATGTTGCAGGCCGCCGGCTGCAAACGCATCAAGGGTTTGTTCCTGGTGGCCGCCCCTGAAGGCCTGAAGCATATCGAGGCCACGCACCCGGACATCGAGATTTACACCGCATCGATCGACGAGCGTCTCAATGAACACGGCTACATCCTGCCCGGCCTGGGTGATGCCGGCGACAAGATTTTCGGTACCAGGCAACTCCCGGCGAGCCACTGAAGGCAGTATTTTGCACCACGGGTGCCCTCGCTGATGTCCGTGGGGCGAGCACTGACCGGCCATTGGCGAAACCCATGGCAACGTTTCGAAAAGCCGGCGGGCAGTGCCCGCCCTACAACAGCACGGGTTGTCGCGGGAAGACCGGTGCCATGCTCCGCGTAGGGCGGGCACTGCCCGCCAGCTCATCTGCAAGACGACCATCGCCGCCGCTACCTGCCAAATCGGCGCCGATGCGCGTAGTCAATGTCCGAAGCGATCAGTCGCCTCCAGCAGCTGGTGCATGTTGCCGGGCTCAAACGCGGAGTGGCCAGCGTCCTGCACGATGTGCAAGTCGGCCTCGGGCCAAGCCCGATGCAGATCCCACGCACTGCGCAGGGGACAAACCACGTCGTACCGACCTTGCACGATCACCGCCGGGATATGCCGGATGCGGTCAATGTTGCGCAACAGCTGATCGTCGTGTT
>DAITPL010000078.1:0-11477 GCA_036833615.1 Rhodanobacter sp. | reverse complement strand
CCCTGGCCAAAATCCGCGCCGAGCACGAGCGCCGCCTCGATCATCCCCTGCGTCTCCAACCCCTCCACCACCACTTCAAGGTCCAGGTCATGACCAAGGCGGATCAGCTGGCGAATGAAACGCAGCGTACGCAGCGGGTCGTCGATCACCTGCAACACGATGGCCTGGTCGATCTTGACCCGATCAAACGGCCATTGCCGCAAGCGGAGCAGCGAGCTGTACCCCGCACCGAGGTCGTCCTCGACCAGACGGAAACCCAGATCGCGGAGCGCCTGCATACTGGACCTGGCCTCGGCCACCGAATTTTCGGTGCCCATCGGTGATTCCAGTATTTCCAGCAACAATGTCCCTGGTTCGGGTTTGCACAAGGTCAACGCGGCTGCGGCCGCCTGTCGGTACCGTTCGTCTTCCAATGCGGAGGCCGGCACGTTGACGGCGACATCCAGCGCAAACCCGCCATGCAAGAGATGTTGGCGGCACGCCATGGCTTGCCCGAGCGTGTGTTGGAACAGCGCCAACAATTCGGCCTCGCCCAGCGCCGGCAGGAACGTGCCCGGCAGCAATGTGGTGCCGTCGTCGGCATGCAGGCGCGCCAACGCCTCAAGCCCGGTGACGGCGCCGGTGGTCAGCCGTACCACAGGCTGGTAGTACACTTCAGCGGCATCGCCAGCCACCATCTGCCGCCAGCGCTCGCGCACGAAGAACGGCAACAACACGGTGCCCGGGCGCGATGGCGCGAGGCGTGACAAAGCCAGGTCGAGCACCGTCTTGATCTGACCAATGAACGCCTGTTGGTCCTCGCTCTGGAAACCGCCCAGATATGCGCTGTAAATGACCAGAATGGCTGCCGGGGTCAACGGCAATGGACATAGCGGCACGGAGACGTTGGAAGCAATACCCAACACCCGCGCTGCCTTGCGCCAGTCGGTCAGGGCCGGATCGGTGGCATGGTTCACCGACCGCTGGATGGTCGCGCTACGCCACGCGCGACCGCTGGGCCCGCGCCCCTGCGAACTGCCGGAATCGGTTCGGATCGGTACCGCCTCGCCGCGCGACACCGCCCGCAGGTAATCCGCAACGGCAGCACCAGCGACCGCCTCATAGGTCAGCTCACCGGCGCGGTTCGGGCGCCCCACCGAGCACGCGATGATCTCTTCGTGCGTAACCAGAACGTCCACCACGCCCTGGATCAATTCCAGATAACTGTCCGCCGACCACGCCAGGACATTGATGCGTCCGAGCACGGCGACGCGACGACGCTGCAGCTCGCGCATGCTCTCCAGTTGCCATTGACGTTCCAAGGCAAGGCGTTGCAGCACGATCTCCAGCGGTCGGCGATCGCCGTGAGCACTCGCACCCAGCTTGGCACTGAGCATCCCGCGCAACAGCTCGACGATCTCCAGCAGCCAGACCTCCTCCAGGCCACTTGCGGCATTGAATATCCCGGATCGCGCGGCGCTCTCGCGCTGTCGCGCATATTCCAGTTGCGGACTCACCAGCGAGCACAGATGCTCCAGCATCCGCCGCTTGACCGATCGTGCATCCATTGCGCGCAGCGTTTCCAGCACGCGCGCAATACCCTCGTGCGCCAACATGGTGGCGTAAAGATCCTCCACCAGGTCCGGCAGCAGCGAGGACCACAGCGCGAAGTCCGGCGTCAGCAGAGCCGCCGCGGCCGGCCCGTGCGGTTTCGGTGCACGCGTGTTCTGGACGTCACTCGCCGTACCGGCACCCTCACCCGGTGGCAACGCCCACCAGCGAGAGCGCGTGCGCTTGCGCGCCTTGACTGCATACATCGCCTGATCCGCGCGACGCAGCAACTGCGCACCGCTGGTTTGCGCGTGCAGCGGAAACAGGGCCACCCCCAGACTGGCCGAGAGCTGGTGGCTACTGCCGTCGATCGACGCCGGTTGCTGCAACGCACGCCAGATGCGCTCCAGCAACAGGTCCAGATCCTCGACCCGATCCAGGTTCTCGAAAACCAGCACAAATTCGTCACCACCCAGGCGCGCGACATAGTCCTCATCGCGCAATGCCGAACGCACACGGGCGGCCAGATCAACCAGCACGTCGTCACCCGCCGCGTGCCCATAGCGATCGTTGAACAGCTTCAGATCATCCACGTCCAGGATGCCGACCGCCAGCAGCCGGCCCTGCTCCCTGGCACGCTCCAGCAAACGCTCCAGATGACGATCCAATGCCCGGCGATTGGGTAAATGGGTCAGGTCGTCATGCAGCGCCAGATAGGTCTGCCGCGCTTGTTCCTGCCGCAGCCTGCGGCGCTGCTCGTGCTGCTTCAGCGCCAGGCCCGCCGCATCGGCAATTTCGTCCAGCAGACCGCACATTTCGCGGTCAAAGGCATCGGCCTCGGTGGTGACCACCGAAAACACGCCAACCGGGACGCGGGCTGTCTCGCTACGCGGCGCGGAAAACATCGGCCAGCAACCGATCGCCCCAACTCCAGCCAGCGCCGGCAAGTGCCACGCGGCGATGGTTTCGGGATGCACCGACGGCCGCACCCTGATCACCGGTTCACCGCGCATGAACGCAAGCGTCGGCGTGGAAATTTTCGGCCCCGCACTATGACTCGGCTGATCGGTCAGATGCCGGATGGCATCAGCCATCGGACCCGCCAGCGCAACGCGCTTCAGAATCGCCTCGCCGACATCGGCACGATAAACGTCCACGGCCACAGCACCAGCAATCTCCACCAACGAATGTGCCAGCGTGTGATACACGGCCGCAGGGTCGGGCTGATCCAGCAGGGCGCGCTGAATGCTGCGCTGCGCATTGCGGTACCGACTCATGCGGATGTCGTGCTCAAGCAACGTCTGGTGATCCCAGAAGCGCACCATCTCGTTGGCCAGGCGCTGTGCCCAGTCCGGCAACTCGGCGCCGAGTGGCAACACCCCTTCGCGTGCGTACGCCGACAGCACCAGCCGGCCGCCATCACTGGTGCGGGCACCAGCGACGATGTGCCAGCCGAAACCGTACGCCATGGCCGAGTCCCGCCAGGGTGCAAACTCCGCGGCGTCGACCGCCGTGACCCGGGCCTGCCCTTCACGCAACGCCAACGCAGTTGGTCCGAGGCCACCGGGTTCGTTGCGGTCCATGCTCAGACGCAACGTGGCGGCGTACTCGGCAGCGGATCCGGCCGCGGCAAGGACCTCCACCCGCGAACTGCCCGGCTCCACGCGGCCGATCCACACCAGTGGCAGTTCCATGATCGAGCTGAGGGTTTCCGCCACCTGCGTCAGCGCCAGCCGGCGGTCATATCCCGGCGCAGTGTGCAACAGCACCAAGGTCTCGGCCACACTGCGGTAAAACCGCTCGCGCAGTCCCCGCCGTGCTGGTGCTTGACTGGCCATTGACTCCCCCATACGGGTAGCGCGCAAACGATAGCGCACTGCTCCAACCGCGCATAGGTGCCTGCACAACCGGTTGACGCAAGCGCGAGGATGCGCACGCAAACTGCCCGGCCGGCCTTGTCGGCAAGGGCTATCAACCGGTTGCGGCGATCGTGTCGCAACCCGGGAAGTCATCCGGCAGACGATTGGCGAGCCGCTTCCCCCCGTGCCGGGAAAGTTGTTCGGGGAACTGGCGAGGGCGCTCTACACCCCGATACCGTGTACGGCAAGAACGGTGGCAATCAGAAGCTGCACGCCGCCCCGACGGCCCACTTCTGGCTGTTGGCGCTGCCCGAGCCATTGACCGTCAGCCCGACCCCGGGGGCCTCCGTCGTGCTCTCGCCGGTACCGCTGGTGCCCGTGCGCGCACACGTCACGAACGTCAGCGCCGTGCTGGGCCGCAACTGACCTTGCTGGCCAAACGTGATGACCGAGTTCGTGGTGCCTCCGGACTGGATCGATACACCCGCTCGCGCGCCGATCGCGCGCAACAGTGTTGCCGATGCTGCGGCGTACGCCTTGTTGGCCGAAGCGGCACCTGCCGGGTAGGTATAAATGATCCAGCCCGGTTCATAGGCCTGACCGCTGGCGGTGCACGCCGCGCCGTCCGAACTTGGACACATGGACACCAGTTGGCCGCGGTCGATGGCTTCGGTTCGCGCATAAGCAATGCTGGCCAGCAGCTCATTGCTGGCCGAACTGACCTGGTTGCGCCGGATCAGGTCGCGAAAGCTGGGCACCGCGATGGCCAGCAGGATCGCCACGACGGTGATCGTGATCATCAATTCCAGCAGGCTGAAACCGTGCGGACGACGCGCAGGGCAAGTCATGGCGTTCACCAGCAACTGCCATTGCTGTTCGATGAGGCTGACGCCGGGCCGGGGGTCTTGACGCCGGCATTGTTGATCGTCAGCGGACCACAAACATCCGCCAGCTGCGCACCCACCGGCGTGGCGGTGACGGTAAAGGTCTGTGACGTGCTGGCCGCCGCAGGCACCGAAGTCACACTGTAGTAACCCTTCTCCGACAGCGCTGGGCTGTCATAGCCGATCTCGGTCAACGCCCCGTAGTGATTGTTGGTGGCATAAAACCGCTCCTGCGCATTGGCAATGCGCAACAGCAGTTCCTGGCCGTCCACTCGATGCGCGCGGTACGCATAGCGCCCGAAGGCCGGCACCGCCAGCGCCGCGAGGACGGCAATGATGACCACCACAATCATCAGCTCGATCAGCGTAAAGCCCTTCGCTGGCGTCATCACTCCATCCCCCTGTTGGCATTACTGGTCATGGTTGAGTACCTGCCAGGAGCGTCGACGCCAGATCGGGGCACCGGCGCTCGGCGTGGTCTTGTCGTCCATCAGCGTAAGCCCTGGCAAGTACACCTGGCCACCACCCACCGCCGTGGCCACCGGCAGGAAGCCACCCGTTGGCGGGTTCTTGACCAATGCGCCAGCCTGCACGGTGCCCGCGGACCACCCGGTCGAGGTACCGAAGTCGACGCCCGCAGCCGCACCGCCAGTGGCTGCATCCACGAACATCACGGCTCCCCGTGGTAGAGGATCGCACGGGTCGTTGTCCTGCGGAATCAAGGTGGTAATGATGGCCCGGTTGGTATCGGTCAACGCCGTGGCATCCACCACCACGCGTTCGCCCTTGTTCGTCTGACCGGTGCCGTCGTTCACATACAGGTTGAAGTACCAGCCGCGGTTGGTGACACCCGACGTGGTTTTCGCCGGGACGGGATTGGTGCTCAAGCCGCGGACCGAGCTCTGCTCGGCGAGCGTTTGCTCGACCAGCGGCGTTGCCGTGGAGCCTTCCACCACCACCGCCTGACCGGACAACCCCGAATCACGGATGCCATACACCGCCTGCTGCTTCGTGTTGCTGTCAATCACGTTGTCCACGCTGGCGAGGTACTTGCCGGTACCAAACACCACCACCATGCCACCGCCAATCGGGTCGGCAAACAATCGCGGCATCACCGTCACCGGGCGATCCCCCGGATTCGACGAGCGGAAGAACAACTCGGCTTTCCAGTTGGAACTGTCGCCGGTCAAGTCGAAGCGCCAGATATCGCCCTGCAAGTCGCCGGCAAACGCCACGTCATCAATCTGGTCACTCTGGTAGTCGCCCAGCACCGGCGTGGTCAAACCCGAACTCACCACCGTGCCGGTTATGCCGCTGACCGTGGTCGGTGTCTTGATCTCCTTGAGCAACGCGCCGGTTTGCGCATCCAGCACGAACAACGAGCTGAAGTTGTTGCATGCCGGGTCAGTCGGCGTTGCCACACAGTCGACGGCAGGAATCGTTGTCGGGAAATATCCCGCGGGCACCGTCACCACCCATTGGCCAGTCGACAGCCGTCCGATATTCGGTCGGCCGTAGGTGTAGCCGAGGTTGGCGCCGCCCGTGCTGGTGTTGTTGAACTCCCATAGCACCTTGGCATCCGGCGAGGCTTCGCTGGCTGATGCATCGGTGATGTCCAGCGCGTACACACCACGCCCGCCGAAGCGCATCCCTGCCACCAGGATCGTGTGCCAACCCTTGCCGCTGCCACTATTGAAATACACATCACGGCTCACCGGCGTGCCGTCCACCGACGGCCGGAAGCTGAAGCTCGTCAGCGAAGACCAATTGGCCAGTTGCCCGTATGCCGAATACGGTACATACGCCCAGCGCTCCTTGCCCGGGTTGGGCGCAACGTCGACTGTGTCGGGAAACGTATCCGTTGCTGTCGTCGCATCAAACGCGTGCAACATGCCATCGTTGGCTGCCACGTAAATGGTGGGCGCACGCTTGGCGTGGTCGGCAAGGAACTTGGCGTAGCCCGTGCCAGCAGTTTCAGCCGCGGCCTCGTCTGACGACGCGGGCCACACGTTGCGATAACCGCTGGCTGGCTGCGCCACGTACAAACCCTGCGCATTCATCACCGCGCCCAGGATGTGATTGCGCTGGCGAAAGCTCGAGCCCTCCTTGCTCGTATCCCCACGCACCCAGGCCAGCCGGTCCGGCCCCGACGGCGTGCTGGTGGCCATGCCAAAGTCTGGATCCACGGCATTGATCGCATCGACCACGGGTGTGCCGGCAAATGCCGACCCGTTGCCGGCGCCTACTGCCGTACTGGTAAGAATGACGCGATCGCTCGGCGCGCGTGCATCCAGCAAGTCACGCGCGTTCCACAGGTCGACGGTGGAAACCGAGCCATCCACGTTTACGTGGTTCGCGCTAACCGTACCGGTCCAGTCGTTGGTGTCATAACCAGCCTTGAACGTTTCGGCCACCGGACTCAGGATCGGCGCGCTCAGGCTACCCGCAACGGCCGTGGTGGCGCGGGACACGATGCTGTTGATGATTTTTTTCACCGCAGCGACCAGCTCTTTCGGACTGCTCGCGGCGACGAACTCGCCACGACTGTTCAACGCCGCATGCCACATGTCGTCAATCTTGCGTCCATCGTCTGTACCGGCCACTGGCACTGGCCAGGCCGTGGTCCCGTTCCGCAGACCGAGGTAAGTCGCATCATTGTTGGCCAGATTACCCGACGCACCAAAGCCGATCATGTACTGCACCAAATGTGGCCAGCTGGCCGGGTCGTTGACCGGGTTCCAGTAAATTTCCTTGTTACCCCGGGCGTCGGTACTTGCCGACCAAGGCGTTGTCCCAGTAATGCCTGTACTGGTATCGGTGATAAATGGCACTACCTTTAGCCGATTGGCCGGAGTGGCAAACACGCTCGTGCCGGTCACCCCTGACTGCAGGTCGTGTGACCAGTAATAAAAAGCAAAATCAGCCATGGTCGCCACCGAGTTGCCGGCTTCGTTCCATACGACCTTGCTCTCTGCATCAGACGTTGAAAATCCTTTACCGTCGGGCAATGTGATGCTTGCCCTGTCGTTATCCGTTGGTTGGGTTGGGCTATCGGAATTCCACATGCCGTCCGTCATCTGGATATGGTAGTTTTGACGGCACACCAACTCCTTGCCGACATCACGATCCCAATACGGATTGTTGTCTACCGCCCCGGTTCGATTGGTGAAGTAGGTACCCACGCGCTGCATCGCCGTACGATTTGGCGTACTACCAGAGGCCGGCATCGCAAACAACCAGTTGTAAAAACGTGTGCGTATATTATTTGTGGTCGCGTCATCGACGAACTTGAATATCTTGGTGTTGGTGCTCAACTGATTACTGCTGGAGTTAATGTTCTGCCAAGCGACACGCATGTTCTTGTTGAACGGCGCATACGCCAGCGACATGGCAGTTACGGCAGCCATCGTGCGCGTACGATAGTAGGAGTACCAGTTGGCGAAGTTCGCCAGGTCGGTCGCTGACGTCAATGGAACCCACGTCCAGTTACTAGCCGTAAACAGCGTTGACTTGGCACCTGCGGTGAACTGCCCGTTGCTCAGCGGGAGGCTGGCTTTGGTACCCGTATATTTATAATAACCAGCGCCAGTGTTACCGCAAAAATCATAGGCGCTCAAATCACGTATATTCCGGTTGCTTCCCGAATTATCCACCGCCACCGGGCTGACTGGTCGATTGATCTCGATGCCATTATCCCACGCGGCGGTATAGACGGAATTCGGCATCGCCGTCGTACCGTCTGCCTTCAATGGCGGATCGTAGGTATTGTCCGGATTGAAATACACCCCATTCATGCTCAACGAACGCGGGTCGGCAGCATCGACCGTTGCGTCATCCCGCTTCGGCGTGATGACGCCGGCGCAAAGGTAAGGAGCCGCCTCGCTGCGATAAGTCCGGTTGGCGCTGTCACCTTGATCGCCATCGCTTGCCGTATTCCAACCAGCTCCCGTATACGGGCGCTTGTCTGGCGAGTGGTGCCAGTTCATGGATCCGGAATCATCAAACGTCAACACCAGGTTTGGCGCAACCGTGGTGCTGGCCTCGGGCGGGGCAGCGCTCAAGTCCACGGTTCCGGCCATGGACGTGGCGGAGAAGCCCGCGACCATGGTCAGCAGCAGCCCGCTCAAGCCTGAAGGCAGACGACGGCGGAGAATGTTTGCACTGCGCATGATCTTGTACCCTCGTGACTCAGTTGCTGGGAGCGGCGTAAGTGCTTTCCAGCGTACGTACCGTGTTTTCGCTGCCGCCACTGGAACGTGCGGTAATGCGCCAGATCCAGAGTGACGTGGAAGGAGTGGAACTGCTGCCATAGACGGCAGTGACGCCGCCCTCGATCTGGCTGCCGACGCCTGGCGCGGTCTCCAGCCCCAGCCGCTCGATGATGTAGCGCGGATTGTGTGCCAGCTTGGCCACCAGCTTCTGGTTGGTGGTCAATGTGCTGCCAGCCATCGTCGTGTAATCGAGCCCGCCGGCATCACCCTTGTATTCGGTCGAGCCGGCCGTGGGCCACCCGGCGGTGGTACGAAATGCGGTGACATCCGCGTTGGGAACTGCCGCGTCGTATTGGTAGCAATTCGGCAGGACATCGCTGGGGCAAACGAGCTTGACGCCACTGGCCGGCAGGCTCCATAACTGCCACTCCGCACCACGGATGGCTGCTTCGGCGCCAAGCTCGGCCTGCTGGGCATTGCGCAAGCCGCCAACCATGCGTTCCTGCAACAGCGAACGACCGGACGCGCTGATCGCCAATATCGTCATCAACAACAGGAAAATCAGCGCCACCACGAGCACCACACCACGCTGCCCGCGCGGAGACACGCGGCCTGACCAGAGCCCGACGGCACGCGCGGAACCCTGCATGGCGCAACCCGCCCGCCTTCGATCGCCGTGCTGCTCTCCGGTCGGCAGCATCGGCGGGCGCAGTGTTGTAGACATCATCGGCTTCTCGACCATCACGGATTGT
Source organism: Rhodanobacter sp. (assembly GCA_036833615.1). Taxonomy (GTDB): domain Bacteria; phylum Pseudomonadota; class Gammaproteobacteria; order Xanthomonadales; family Rhodanobacteraceae; genus Rhodanobacter. The sequence goes on along the minus strand of DAITPL010000078.1, from coordinate 2,241 downwards.
AATTACGCACGGAAACCAGGGCGCTGAACTCGCGCCGCAGCATCTGGTTGACGAAGCCCTGATCGGTTGGCGTCACCGCACGGCTGCCGTCATCTGGCGGCTTCGGCGTGGTGTTGCCATCGCTGGCATAGGTAAACCCAAGATCGTTGGTCGCCAGCGTGTACAGCGGCACCTGTCCATCCATCAAAATGCGCACTTCGATATTCTTGATCGCGCGCCACATGCAACCGACTGGATTGATTGACGGCGCGCTGCTGTCGGCGCTGGGAACAGATGGCGGGCAATTGAGCGCACCGCTGACGCGGCTGTCGACATCCGCCGCGCTGAGATAACGGGTATTGCCGTTGTTGTCTTCCACGCCATACAGGAAGTTCAGGCGCTCCACCCCGCGTACGATCTCTTCGGCTGTGCCGTTGACCCGTCGCATCAGCGCGCCGGTTGTCTGTCCGTTGCCGTTGTCGACCACCTGCAGGTAATAAGTCACCGTAAGCAGGTCGGTATTCAGGTCGAACAACCGTGGCGCGGACTGCGGTTGCTGGTTTATCGGCGTGCTCCCAGAAAAATTGTTGGCGCTGTCTACCGCCATCACGCCCGAGGAAGGCGCACTGATCGCGAATATCTGCGCGTTGGAGCAATCCGCCAACATGGCTAGATCCCCTGCCTCGAAATCCGTGAGCGGCGGCTCGCCTGGCGCGGGACTTACCGTGACGCTGGCAAGGTTGCCTGTTGCATCCGCGGTGGACTTGGTGTTGACGCCATCCAGCGCCCAGCCACGCGAAGAGTCCATGTAGCGTACGGTCAGGATGCTGGTACCCACCACGCGATCGCCGATGGCCGTACCCATCGCCGGAATGCCGGGAACCGTCGCATGCGGATCGACCGGGGTGCACGCCGTCTTCGTACAGTCATAGCCGCGCATCGACAGGAATGCAGGCAAGTAATACGGGGCGTTCGGTGCCGCCGGATACGGGCTTGCCGCCCACTGCGTAGTGACATCACTCAACGCACCAATGAGGTCTGTCGCATAGACCTTGGGCGCGCGCAGACTGTCCATGTACAACTGATTGCTCCCGGTATTGGTCGCCACGCCTCCGGTACTGCTGCAGTACTGACCGTTGGCCATGCGCAGGTCACCGGTGAGGCGGGTTATGGCAAAGCGGCCTTCTTCCTGCAGCCGCGCCAGTTGCAGCTGTGCCTTGTTGCTGCTCGATGTCGACGAAAACACCGTGACGATGCCGCCTGCCACCAGCAGGCCCAACACCATGGCCACCATCAACTCGATCAGGGTGACACCCGACTGGCGCCGCATGGCGCGTTGCTCCATCACGGCTGAAACTCCCAGGCAAAGGTTTGCAATGCAGCGTCGCTGCGGGTGGTGTCGCCACTGCCGCGCTCGCTCCAGCTAATGGTCATCGCACACGTACCGCCATACGGTGGTCGCCGATCAAGCTCATCTGCACTGACTGTATGGGTGAGCGTGCCGTCATTGGCCACGCAGGTGATGCCCGCCTTCGCACTCGGCAGCAATGTCGTCAACAGCGTGCTCCAGGTCTGCTGGTCGCGCGTGGCGATGTCGGCTGGCGCGCACGCCACGGTCTGGCAATCGGTGGTGCCAGTGATCGGATACGCGGTGCTGTTGTAGTCGCTGTTCCACACGCCAACAGGATTGGCACGCATACGATCGGCCATGTTGTTGGCCAGAAACGTCACCTGGGTGCGCAGATAAGCCGAGTGGTTGGAGCGCGTGGACACCACCAGCAAGCCGGCCAGGCCGATCAGGCCGATGCTGAAGATCAGCACTGCCATCAGCACCTCGATCAGCGACACGCCACGCTGGCGCGACTTCAGTTGCATGCGTTTTCCCCTCGGTACCCTGATTGCACTATACGAATCGATTACCGGGCGGCCAGCCTGTACGCGACGAGCGGTAGGAATTGCCCGACGAACGGGCCGCAGGCAGATGCATGCATGTCCTGAATGCATGTATTGGGCTGGAGTGCAGGCCGCACGAGGCCAGTATCGGGCGTTCTGCATCCGGCGGATACGATGGTCGAGGATGCGGTCTTGCTGGTTGGCGTGCCTGCATGCGCGATCGTCAACCATGGGCCCACTTCGCACAGCAAAAAGCCGCGCAAAACTCTCGTCTTGCGCGGCCGCAGATGCCCTTAAACTGGTGCCGGGAAGAGGAGTCGAACCTCCGACCTACGCATTACGAATGCGCCGCTCTACCAACTGAGCTAT
>DAITPL010000077.1:0-11827 GCA_036833615.1 Rhodanobacter sp. | reverse complement strand
TGCACAAACCCCTGCGTCCGGCCGCGCTGCGGGCACTGCTCAGTGCCCTGGTGCGGCGTTAGTCGCCTGGGCGGGGCCGGTGGCCGCGCGCGGGGACAGTTTCGGGCAGCGCCACTTGCTTTCGCCCGGGTTGGCCGGGTGCAAGCAAGGCCGGCGGGCAGTGCCCGCCCTACGAGGCAGCGCGACGGCATTGCGCGTGGGCTTGCATTTTGTAGGGCGGGCACTGCCCGCCGCCTTGGGTTCAAGCGCGGGTATGACGATCGCCCGCAGCGCCGCTTACGCGAACCAAACCCGATCTGTGAGCCGCCTCAATCGCCCTCCTCCGGCATGGCTGGCATGACTTCCTGATCGACGGCAAGCTGGCTGGCGACCAGCGCGACCTGGGTGCGATTGTTGACGCCGAGCTTGCGCATGATCGCGGTCATGTGCGCCTTGACCGTGGCCTCCGAGACGCCCAGCTCCCACGCGATCTGCTTGTTCAGCTGGCCGTCGGCCAGCATGGTCATCACCCGGAACTGTTGCGGCGTGAGGGTGGCGATGCGGGCGGCCGCGTCCGCCTCTTCGGCCTTGAGCTCGACATCGTTGCCCAGCAAGGTATGCGGCAGCCACACATCGCCGTCCAGCACGCTGTGGATCGCCGTCACGATGTCGGCGGCGGGCGTCGATTTGGGAATGTACGCGGCGGCGCCGTGGGCCAGCGCACGTTGTGCCACCAGGGCTTCTTCGTGACCGGAGACGACGATGGTGGGCAAGCCGGGATATTGCCCGCGAATATGCGCCAGTGCCGAGTAGCCACGCGCACCGGGCATGTGCAGATCCAGCAGCAACAGCTCGGCGTCGGGTACCGCCTCGATCAGGCTGAGCAGGTCGTGCACGCTGTCGGCACTGTGCACGCGCGCCTGCGGCAACGCGACCAGCACCGCACGTTCCAGCGCATCGCGGAACAGTGGGTGGTCGTCGGCGATGAGGATGTCAGGCATGGCTCATGGGTGGCGCGGTACGGGAAGCAAGGCGGGGGGAACAGGGAACAACCGGGCAGGGCCGGGCATGCGCCGCGCGATGCCGCGCCAGCATGTCCGACTCTCCGTTCCCTGCTCCCCGTTGCATCATTTGATCAACCGTTCATCCACCAGTTTCGTCACCACCTTGGGGTCGGCCAGCGTCGTGATGTCGCCAAGTTCGCCGGGCTTGTTCTCGCCGATCTTGCGCAGGATGCGGCGCATGATCTTGCCCGAACGGGTCTTGGGCAGGTCCGCCGCCCACTGGATGTAATCCGGCGCCGCAAACGCACCGATTTCCTTGCGCACCCAGGTGATCAGCTCCTTGCGCAGCGCATCCGTGCCGGTTTCGCCGGCGACCAGCGCGACATACGCGTAGATGCCCTGGCCCTTGATGTCGTGCGGGCAACCGACCACGGCGGCCTCGGCAACTTTCGGGTGTGCCACCAGGGCGCTTTCCACTTCGGCGGTGCCCAGGCGGTGGCCGGACACGTTGATCACGTCATCGACGCGGCCGGTGATCCAGTAATAGCCGTCCTCGTCGCGCCGCGCGCCGTCACCGCTGTAGTAGTAACCGGGATACGCGGTGAAATAGGTTTCGATGAAGCGCTGGTTGTCGCCGTAAATCGTGCGCACCTGGCCGGGCCAGGACGCGCCGATCAGCAGCTTGCCTTCGGTGACGCCGTCGTGCACTTCGCCATCGTTGTCGGCGATGGCCGGGGCGATGCCGAAAAACGGCAAGGTGGCGGAACCGGGCTTGGTGGCGATCGCGCCGGGCAGCGCGGAGATCATGACGCCGCCGGTTTCCGTCTGCCACCACGTGTCCACGATCGGGCAGCGGTCTTCGCCAACCACGTGGTAATACCACTCCCACGCTTCCGGATTGATCGGCTCGCCGACCGAACCGAGCACGCGCAGCGAGGCGCGCGAGGTGGCTTTCACCGGGCCGTCGCCTTCGCGCATCAACGCGCGGATGGCAGTCGGCGCGGTGTAGAAAATCGTGACCTTGTATTTGTCCACGACCTGCCAGAAGCGGCGATAGTCCGGATAGTTCGGCACGCCTTCGAACATGACCGTGGTGGCGCCGTTCGCCAGCGGTCCATACACCACGTAACTGTGGCCGGTGACCCAGCCGACGTCGGCGGTGCACCAGTACACGTCGTCCTCGTGCAGGTCGAACACCACCTCGTGCGTGTAGCTGGTGTAGACCATGTAGCCGCCGGTGGTGTGCACCGCGCCCTTGGGCTTGCCGGTGGACCCGGAGGTGTACAGCACGAACAGCGGATGCTCGGCCTCGACCGGCGTCGGCGGGCATTCCGCCGACTGGCCTTCCATCAGCACGTGATACCAGCGATCGCGCGGCGATTGCATGTTGATCGCGCCGCCGGTGTGGCGCACCACGACGACCGTCTCCACGCTGTTGGTGCCCGGGCGTTGCAGGGCCTCATCCACATTGATCTTGAGCGGGATGTGTTTGCCCGCGCGCAAGCCTTCGTCGGCGGTGATCACCAGCTTGGCCTGCGAATCGGCAATGCGTCCAGCCACCGAGTCCGGCGAAAAACCGCCAAACACCACCGAGTGGATTGCACCCAGCCGGGCGCAGGCCAGCATGGCCACCGCCGCCTCGGGAATCATCGGCATGTAGATCACCACGCGATCACCCTTGGCGATGCCCAGGTGCTTCAGCGTGTTGGCGAACTTGCACACTTCGGTATGCAGTTCGCGATAGGTGATGTTGCGCGAGGTGGCCGGATCGTCACCCTCGTAGATGATGGCGACCTTGTCGCCGCGCTTCGCCAGGTGCCGATCGAGACAGTTGGCCGACGCGTTGAGCGTGCCATCGTCATACCAGCGGATATGCAGATCCTTGGCGTCAAAGGAAACGTCCTTGATCCGGGTGGGCTGCTTGATCCAGTCCAGGCGTTGGCCGACGCGGCCCCAGAATTTTTCCGGGTCGCTGATTGATTCGGCGTACAACCGGGAGTAATCGTCCTTGCGCACGCGTGCGGCTGCGGCGAAATGGGGATCAACCGGATAAACCTTGGACATGACTGCCTCCTGCGGGCTCAACAAAATGGTGAAAACCGGTGTCACGCGCGGCGCCACAGTGGCGGGCCGGCGGATGATTTCGAGTGTAGCCGGATCGTCGCAGCCGGCGGCGGCGCGCATTGTCGACATTGGTCGAACCTCGACTAACGTCGAATAGTCGTCTGCAGCGCAACATGGCCATGATCTTCACGTCATTTTCTCTGGAGGTGCGCGCATGAGCGGTAAGCTTCCCCACGGCCACAAGATTCTTGCGTTGAGTCTGGCATGCGCGCTCGCGCTGCCGCTCGCAGCACAAGCCCAAAGCAGCAGCGGCACACGCGAGCAGCAGCTCGAACAGCGTGTGGCGCAACTGGAACAACAGCTGCTTGAGTTGAAGCAGATGGTGCAGGAGCAGGCCGCCGCGCCGGCACCGGCACCGAGTGCAACGCCACAGACCGTGGCCGCCGCTCCGGCGGAGAAACCGGTATTCAGCAGCGCACCGGGCGTCTCGGTGGCACTGCATGGTTTCGTCAGCGCCACGGCGTTCAGCCAGAACAAGACCTTTGCCTTCGGCAACGGGCAGAACGCGGAATGGCCGGTACCTGGCAGCGACGGGACGCTGAGCGGCGTGGACGTGCGCAACACCCGCTTCTGGCTTGATTTCAGCGGCGCCAAGTTTACCGGCGACTGGACCGGTGGCGGCCGCATCGAGATGGACTTCTTCGGTGGCTTCAACGGCACCGGCGCATTCAGTCAGCAACAGGCCACGCCGCGGTTGCGCCAGGCCTACATGGACCTGACCAATGCCAACACCGGTACCAAGGTGCGCATCGGCCAGCAATGGGAACTGATGTTCCCGATCGACAATTCCTCGTCGTCGCTGTCGCACATTGCGTTTCCGCTGGGTTTCGGGGTCGGCATGATCGGCTGGCGCTTCCCCGGCATCGTCGTGATGCAGGACCTCAACCACGGCGCCAGCGGCCCGCAGTGGCGGCTTGATGTCGGCGCGTTCGAGGGCAGCTGGAGCGGCCCGGGCAACAACGTCAACTACCTGACCGCCGGCAACGCTGGTTTCCGCCCGCAAGTGGAAGCCCGTCTGCACGTGCAGGACAAGACCTGGCTGGCGTATGCCGCAGCGCATTACAGCGAGGTTGACCTGCGTGGCGTGGACGGTGCCGCGCCGACACCGATCCAGTCCAAGGTGAAAAGTACCGGCTTCGAAGTCGGTGGCCAGTGGAAACCCGGTCCGTGGACGTTCAAGGGGTTGGTCTATACCGGCAAGGGCCTGGGCGAAATCTTCGGGGCCATGGCCCAGTTCGGCGACATCAGCGAGACCGGCGGCTACGTGCAGGTTGGCTACAGCTTCACGCCCAACTGGACGGCGTATGCGTTCTATTCCGCCGCCCGCCCGGACAAGCAGGACGTGATCACCTGGATGGGGCAAGGCTCGAGTGGCCTGCTCAGGAACAACCAGGCCGCGTTGAGCCTGCAATACACGGCCGGTGCCTACGATCTCAGCATGGAGTGGATGCACGACAAGCTGGATTCCACCAGCGATGGCGTGACCCGCAAGACCACCAGCGGCAATCAGGTGAGCTTGAACGCGCTGTATCACTTCTGACGCAAGACGCCAGCCACCCGGGCGGTGCGCCGGGTGGTCCACGCGGCTGGACGCTGCGGCCTGACGGTCGCAGCGTCCAGTTCACCAGACCAGGTGGGAACATGGCCATGGCCATGGCGACAACGGCAATCGAGGACCGCGCCATATACCGCAAGGGCTACGCGAAGACTATGCGCGCGTCCAGCTGCGCGGTCGTCAGCGGTCACCAATTTCCCCGCGGCCTGAATGCGGCCAGTCAGCCGGTGTTTGCCCTGCTGGCCGGTGCCACCGGTTTTGCGCTACGTCCGCGGCAGTGGGCCTTGCCGCACAACGGGCAAGGCTTCCGCTGGCGCCCATGCGCAGCCGCGCCGGGCGCGCTCCGCGGGCAGCTTCAGCGGGAAGGAAAGACAGGGTTGTGTGATTACACGTTCAGTCGAGGAGTTCAGTCATGAACAGGTATTTGTCCAAATGTGCGATCAGCGCCCTGGCGCTGGCATTGTCCGCAGCAGCGATGGCAGTGGAGGCACCGGCGGCCACGCCGGGCATGCAGCCCACGCCGATACAGTTTCCGTCCAAATTCGGCAGCATGACGTTCCCGACGACATTTCCCGCCGGTACCAAGCTCACCATTACCCAGTGGAGCCATTTCGTGCCCCGCTATGACAAGTGGTTCGACCAGTACGCGCAGGACTGGGGCAAGCAGAACAACGTCAAGGTGACGGTGCAGCACATCAACCTGGCCGACCTGGGTTCCACCCTGGCGGCATCGATCGCGGCCGGCAAGGGTTCCACGTTGTTCGAGACGGTATCGACGCCGGCCTCGTTCGTCGAAGGCTTGCAGGATTTGTCCGACGTGAACAAGGCCGCAGAAGAAGCCTTTGGCAAGCAGGAAACAGTCTGCGCCAGCCAGGCCTTCCTGCCGATCAAGAACATGTGGTACGGCTACTGCCACGGCTGGGTGCCGGATCCGGGTGACTACCGCGTATCGCTGTGGAAGGACGCCGGCTATCCGAACGGTCCGAAAAGCTATGACGACCTCTACACCGGCGGCACCAAGATCTTCCAGAAGACCGGCATCCCGGTGGGTGTCGGCATGTCGCCGGAACTCGACTCCGAGTTCTACGCGCGCTCCCTGATCTGGTCCTTCGGCGGCTCGTTGTTCGACAAGTGCGGGGAAGTGGCACTGGATTCGCCGGCGGTGCTCAAGGCCGTCGAGTACCAGACCAAGCTGTTCAAGAACGCGCTGACGCCCGAAGTGTTTGCGTGGAACGCCGCCTCGAACAACCAGGCCTTCATCTCTGGCCAGGCGTCGTATATCCAGAACTCCATTTCGTTCTACCGCACCGCCCAGCGGACCAGCCCGAAAGTGACGGAGGACACCGGCTTCAGTCCAGGGCTCAAGGGCCCGACCGGACAGGTGCATCAGACTTCCCACGTGTGGCTGATCTACACCTTGCCGAAATACGTGACCGACAAGCAGCAGACGCTGGCCGCGAAGAAGTTCCTGCTCGACCTCACCGCCAATGCCAGCTGGGGTACCTACGAGAGCGAGTTGTATGACTTCCCCGCGTACAGCAAGGCGGTGCCGCAGCTGTGGGCGAAGGGCGGCTGGCTGGATCGCGACCCGTTCGGCTCGACGCCACCCAACAAGCTTGACGTGTTGCGCAATGCCGTCGAGTGGACCGCATGGCCGGGCTATCCGGGCTACGCCAATCCGGCGGTCAGCGAGGTCTACAACACGCATCTGCTGTCCACGATGATGTCGCAAGCGGCACGCGGGCAGAAAACGCCGGCCGAGGCAGTGAAGGCTACCGCTGCGCAAATCGGCAACATCGTCGCCAAGTGGAAGACGAAGGGTTACATCGGCTGTCCGGCCAACTGAGATATCGCGAAAGACGGGAATGATTCATGGCAACGCTTGAACTACGCGGGCTGAAAAAGAAGTACGGCAGCATCTACGCTGTGGATGGCATCGACATCGCCATCAAGGAGGGTGAGTTCCTGGCGATACTCGGGCCATCCGGGTGCGGGAAAAGCACCACCATGCGCATGATTGCTGGCCTGGAGCAGCCCAGTGCGGGGGAGGTGCTGATCGGCGGCAAGCCGGTCACGCACCTGCCGCCGCGCGAGCGCAACGTATCCATGGTGTTCCAGAGTTATGCGCTGTATCCGCACATGACGGTCACGGAAAACATCGTGTTTCCGCTCAAGGCACGCGATGTGCCGAAAGCGGAACGCGAGACCAAGCTCAAGTGGGCGGCCGGCATGCTGGGTATCGAACCCTTGCTGCAACGCAAGCCGGCCCGGCTGTCGGGCGGGGAAAAGCAGAAAGTGGCGCTGGCGCGGGCGCTGGTACGTGACCCGGCCCTGTTCATTTTCGACGAACCGCTCAGCTCGCTGGATGCGCAAGTGCGCACCATGGCGCGCAGCGAGTTGCGCCTGTTGCACGACCGCACCGGCGTCACCACGGTGTATGTCACGCACGATCAGATCGAGGCGCTGGGCATGGGCGACCGCATTGCCATCATGCAACGCGGGCAAGTGCGCCAGCTTGGTACGCCAAAAGAGTTGTACGACAACCCCGCCGATACGTTCGTGGCGGGCTTCCTGGGTTCGCCGCCGATGAACCTGCTGGAGCGCGGTGGCCGGATTGTCGGCATTCGCCCGGAGCATTTGCTGCCGGCGCTGGCGGATACCACCGCCGATGACGCATTTGCCCTGCAGGTGCGGGTCAAACGCCTGGAGTTCCTCGGTGCCGACTGGTTGATCTACGGTCTGCTCGAAGGTGGCGGGCAAGAAGAGAAGATTCTTTCCAAGGTGCCGCCGATGGTGGCCGCCACCTTGCGCGAAGGCGAGCTGCGCGAGTTCCGCGTGGCGCGCGCACATCTGCGTTGGTTTGATCCGGCTACCGGTTTGCGAGTTGAAGATGGCCCGCACTGAACCAGTGGCACGCGCCAAACTGGGCGACCGCGAGGGTCTGCTCGGCACGCTCATGATCGCGCCGGCGTTCGTGTACATCGCGGCGCTGGTGGGCATTCCGTTTTTCCTCGCCATTGCCCTTAGCATGAGCAGCGCCACGATCGGCGACCCGAGCATTCACGGGTTTGTCGGCCTGTCCAATTTCGTCCATGCGATACATGAATCGGCCTTCCCGCTGGCACTGCGCAACAGCATCATCGTCACGTTCGGCACGCTGATCCTGACGCTGGTGCTGGCCACGGCGGAATCGGAACTGCTGGTGCACGATTTCCGTGGCAAGTGGCTGCTGCAAATCCTGCTGATCCTGCCCTGGGCCATGCCGGTGTCGCTGGCCTCGGTGGACTGGCTGTGGTTGCTCGATTCCGAATTCAGCCCCGTCGACTGGCTGCTGCGGCAGATGCACCTGCTGGGCCCCGGCACGGTGTGGGGACCGTCGAATCACCTGTACTTCTACGGCAAGGAGTGGCTCGGGCTGGGCGCGGTCACGGTAATCAACGTGTGGCGGCTGTTGCCGCTGGCCACGATCATCGTGCTGGCCGGGCGCACCGCGATTCCGCACGAAATCTTTGAACAGGCGCAAGTGGACGGGGCCGGCTTTTTCCGCACCCTGTTTCGCATCACCATCCCTGCGCTGCTGCCCCTGCTGGTGGTGGCCGGCATGTTCACGGCGTTGATCGTGTTTGGCGACATGGCCGTGGTGGCGTTGACCACGCGCGGTGGCCCGGGTTACGCCACGCAACTGTTGCCGTACTGGGCTTACCTGAAAGGCATCGAGGGCGGAGCGCTGGCTGAAGGCGCGGCCGTGGCCTTGTTCATGTTCCCGATATTGCTGGCCGGCGCGATTCTGGCGCTGCGCATGGCGTACCGGGCCGAGTCGAACTGATGGACCCCGTCGTGAAAAAAATACTGCGCAAATCGGGGTTTTATTTCGGGCTGCTGCTGTTCACCGTGTTCGCGGTGTTCCCGGTGGTGTGGATGGTGATTACCGCCTTCAAGGAAGACGGCGATCTGTACGACGTCACCAACAACCCGTTCATCTACAACTTGCCGCCGACGCTCAAGCACGTCGCCTTCCTGTTTACCGACACGAACTTTCCGCGCTTCCTGTGGAACTCGGTATTCATTGGCGTGGCGGTGGTGCTCATCACGCTGGTGCTGGCCGTCCCGGCGGCATACAGCCTGGCGCGACTGGTGGGCCGCTGGGGCGAACGCTCGGGTATTGCCGTATTCCTGGTCTACCTGATCCCGCCCACCTTGCTGTTCATTCCGCTGTACCAGATCGTCAGCTTCCTGCACGCCACCAACACGGTGTGGGCCCTGATCCTGGTGTACCCGACGATCACGGTACCGTTCTGCACGTGGCTGCTGCTGGGCTTCTTCAAGTCGATGCCACGCGAACTGGAGGAATCGGCGCTGATTGATGGTTGCAGTCGCTGGCAGTCGTTCCTGCGCGTCGCGCTGCCACTGGCCGGGCCGGGCATTGCCACCTGCGTCGTGTTTGCGTTCGCCCTGTCGATCAGCGACTACATCTACGCCGCAGTGTTCATCAGCTCCACCGCCGCGCGTACCGTCAGCGCCGGGGTGCCGACCGAGTTGATCCGCGGGGACATCTATTTCTGGCAATCGCTGATGGCAGCGGCAGCCATCGTCTCGATCCCGCTGGCGGTGGCTTACGGCCTGCTGTTCGACCGCCTGGTCAAGGGTTTCCAGAGCTGAGTCGGCTGCCGGCTGAGGCCAGCCTGGCCACGCCGATCGGGGCGGGCCAGGCCGGACGTACTCACACGTGTGGTGCGCGCCTGAACAGGCCGACGATCACCAGCAGCACAATGGCGCCAATCAACGCATACACGATGCTGGTAACCAGTGGGCTGCCCAGGGTGAAGCCGACGCCCAGCGCGGGCAACAGCCAGCCAGCCAGCAGTGCGCCAATGATGCCGACGACAATATTGCCGACCAGGCCGAAGCCGAAACCGCGCACGATCAGCCCGGCAAGCCAGCCGGCAATTGCCCCGATAATGAGAAGAATGATGAAACTGGTAGCGGTCATGGTTGCTTCCTCGATCTGAGGGGATGATGGCCGCGCTGCGGCCATGTCAACCATCGCCGCGCTCATGTGGACGCGCTGTGATTGCGGTACGCCGCCGTGACGCATCGATCCGCACCCCGCGAAACCGAAAGCCGGGAAAGCCGGCAGGCAAGCCCGCCTGCGAAGTCTGGCCCCCACGGCGTGGCAACCGCCTAGCGCCGTTGTGGGGCGGGCACCGCCCGCCGCTCCGTGCCCAGCGCCGCGCAAAACCGAAAACCGGGCAAGCCGGCGGGCCGTGCCCGCCCTACGAAGCTTGGCTCGCCTGGCATGGTGGGTGGCTCGCGCCGTTGTGGGGCGGGCACCGCCCGCCGCTCCGGTCAAGCAACACGCAAAACCGAAAGCCGGGCAAACCGGCGGGCCGTGCCCGCCCTGAAGCTTGGCTCGCGTGGCATGGTGGGTGGCTCACGCCGTTGTAGGGCGGGCACCGCCCGCCGCTCCTTGCTCAACGCCGTGCAAGGCCGAAAGCCGGGAAAGCCGGCGGGCCGTGCCCAGCGCCATTGCCCCTGCCGCCGGCCGCCTGCCGCGTTACCGCGAGCGCCAACACCGCCGCGCACCTGTCGCATTGGCCCGCGTCATGTCGCCGCAGCTGAGACACACTCGCGGCACACTGTGCGCATGGACGATTCGCCGCCGACCACGCCGGATACCGCGCCACCTGCCCGCGCCATCAAGGGCCGCGGCGCCGCGTCCAATCCGGAAGGCCGCTTCGAGTCCATTCGCCATCATGCCGAAGATGATGGTTGGCAAAATGCGCTGCTCGATGAGGATCGCCCGCGCCCGCGCACCGAAGTGACCGAGGAACGCGCGCGCAGCGTGATCAGCCGCAACGATTCGCCGGATATCGATTTCACCCAGGCGATCAACCCCTACCGTGGCTGCGAGCACGGTTGCGTCTACTGTTTTGCCCGGCCATCGCACAGTTATCTCGGCCTGTCACCCGGGCTGGATTTTGAAACCCGGTTGCGCGCCAAGGGCAATCTGGCTGACGTGTTGCGCAGCGAGCTGGCCAAACCTGGTTATGTTTGCAGCCCGATCAACATCGGCAGCAATACCGATCCGTATCAGCCCGTCGAAAAGCGCTGGCGCCTGACCCGCGCCGCGCTCGAAGTGCTGGCCGCGTGTCGGCACCCGTGCACGATCGTCACCAAGAACGCGCTGGTGGAACGCGATCTGGACATTCTGGCGCCCATGGCGCGCGCGCACCTGGTGCAGGTGTTCATCTCGATCAACTCGCTGGACAACCAGCTCGCGGCCAAGCTCGAACCACGCGCCAGCGCGCCGCATCGGCGCCTGCAGGCGGTCCGCACGTTGCATGCCGCCGGGGTGCCGGTCGGCGTGCTGGTGGCGCCGATCATCCCGGCCTTGAATGACCACGACATGGAAGCCGTCATTGCGCAAGCCGCTGCAGCCGGCGCCTGCAGCGCCGGCTACACCACGCTGCGCCTGCCGCATGAATTGAAAGCCCTGTTCCGCGAATGGCTCGCGCTGCACGCACCGCAACGCGCCGCGCACGTGATGAGCCTGGTGCAGCAGATGAACGGTGGCCGCGACTACGACAGCGACTTCGCCACGCGCATGCACGGCCAAGGCGTGTTTGCCGACCTGCTGCGCCGGCGCTTCGACGTGGCCTGCCGCAAGCATGGCCTGACCCGCGCCCGTGAGCTGCAGCTCGACGCCACGCACTTCGTGCCGCCGCGCAAGGCTGCGCCGCAGGGTGAGTTGTTCTGACCGGATCCCGCCGCACGGGGCTTCACGCGTTGCTGATGGCCACACGGTTCAAATTGACCGCCACGAATCGACATTCCGGTAGCTGCTCCGCTGCGCGCTGACATGGACCGGAAAACACGGAGGCACCCATGTCCTCATTTGCGCTTTACCTGATCGGCATGCTTGTCGTGATCGGCGGCCTTGCCTATGCCGCCTTTCTGCTGCATGCACCCACGCAATGGATCATCGTCGGCGGCGTGGTGCTGCTGGGCATCGGCATTGTTGGCGCGGTCACCCATACACGGCGGCGCGATCCACCGGAATCATGAGCGACGGTTCCTTCCGGCATGCGCCGGAAGGAACCCCGCTGCGCACGGTCAGCCGCCGGCTGGCAGATATTTCCCGAACCATTCCAGCGCCCGTTGCAAC
>DAITPL010000076.1:0-12507 GCA_036833615.1 Rhodanobacter sp. | reverse complement strand
TTTGCTGTTGCCGCTGTGATCGCAGATCACAGCCCGCAACAGGTCACCGCCAGGGGCTTTATCCCAAAACCCGCACCAGCCATGGTGCGGGTTGTTCCTTGGCTTGTTGCTGCTGCAACTGATCGTCAACCATGACAATCCACCGAAGCCGCGCGTTGCGGCGATCACACGGTGTATCACCTATCATCACCGACGCGTCGCAGAGTTGCGACGGTGCCGGGAGCCGCTGGTGTTCGTGCATGTTGAAACCCGGCGCCAACCGCGCTGGCATTGGGCCACCTTGCTGATTGTCAGCGTGTGTGTGTTGTGTTTCGTCGTGTTGTCGCTCACCCCGCCACCACAGCGCATCGCGTTGCTGCTGCAGTGGGGCACGGTGCCGGCGAATATCTTCCGCGCCGCGGACCCGTTGTTGCCACAGTTGATCGATCCGGCGTTGTTGCGCCTATTCACGGCGCTGTTCATTCACGTCACGTGGCTGCACTTGCTCAGCAATCTGTTGTTTCTGGTGATCTTCGGCCTGCCAGGTGAGCGGACGCTGGGCTCGCTGCGCTTTCTCCTGTTGTTCATCGTCGGTGGCATCGTGGCGAACTTGATCGGCGCACTGTCGCTGGCCGGCGTCCGTCTGCCAATCATCGGCTGCAGCGGCGCGGTATCCGCCGTGGTAGGCACGTATGTCGCGCTGTTCCCGCGCGCCAGACTGGGTTTGGTGTTGCCGCTGGGGTTGTATCTGGAGTTTGTACGGGTACCGGCGTTTTTGCTGATCGGCTTGTGGGTGTTGCTGCAATTGCTGTTCAGTTACGTTGGGCCAAGTTACGGCGCTTACGTGTGGTGGGCCCACATCGGCGGGTTCCTGTTTGGCTTGGTGTTCGCGCTCGTGTCGCGTGATTCGATCGCGCGTCGTCTGCGCGGCTGAGCGCGCCGACCAACCGGCTGGCCGACCTACCCCGCCCAGCCGTGGCGTCGTGCAAATTGGCGCAGCAAGCGGCGCGCCCCTGGTGTGGCGGCCACCTCGCGAAATACCCCCAGCCGTTGCAAATCGGCGTGTCGGATCGCGGCGTGTTTGCGCCTGACGTAGGCGCGCATCACCTCGGCGCTGAATTCCGGGTGGAACTGGGTGCTCAGCGCATTGCGGCCGTAGCGCAGCATCTGGTGTGGATCGCGTGCCGAACGCGCCAGCACGACCGCTCCGGGCGGCGCTTCCAGTACCGATTGTTCATGCGTCGTGTGCGCACGGAATGTCGCCGGAGCCCTGCCGGCAGCCAGGTCGCTCGCCGCATCTGGCGACAGGGTGATCGGCTGTGTGCCGATTTCGTACCCGCCGGGCAGGTAGTCCACGCGGCCACCCAGGGCATGCGCCATCAGCTGATGGCCGAAGCACACGCCAAACAGCGGCAGGTCGACGTCCATCGCGTCACGGATCCACCCTGCCGTACGCTCACTCCAGGGCAAGCGCTCGGTCACCATGGCCGCCGACCCGGTAATGATGGCACCGGCCACACTCGTGACGGGCGGAAGGTCATCGCCAGCGGCCACATTGATCACCCGCACGCGCCAGCGTGCGAGTCGCGCAGCGCGCTGGAACCATTGCGGAAAGTCGCCATGCCGGGCACGGATCGTATCCGGCGCGTGGCCGGTGCCGATGATCAATACAGGTTTCATGTTGGCGTGTCGGTGCTCAGCGGTGGCGTGTCGTCAAAGCCTTCGACCGGCGGCAATACGGTGAGGATCTCCTGCACCGTGGTGACGCCGCGTGCAACCTGGGCGGCAGCGGAGATGCGCAGTGGACGCATGCCTTCGGCCAGTGCGGCTTGGCCGAAATGGCCCAGATCCAGCTGCGCCGAAATCAGCGAACGCAAGTGTGGCGACAACCGCATCATCTCGTAGATGCCGGTGCGTCCCATGAAGCCGGTGTTGCGACACTCCAGACAGCCCACTGGTTCATAAACTTTTTCCGGCATGGGAATGGACCAGCCATGCGTGAGGACTTGCCAGGCGTGCGTATCCTGGCTGACCGGCTCCTTGCAATGCGGGCACAGCGTGCGCACCAGCCGCTGCGCCACGACGCCGGTAAGGGTCGACTGGATCAGATAATGCGGCACGCCGAGATCCAGCAGGCGCGTGACAGCACTGGGCGCATCGTTGGTGTGCAGCGTGGACAATACGAGATGGCCGGTCAACGATGCCTGTACGGCCATTTGCGCCGTCTCCAGGTCGCGGATTTCGCCGACCATGATGATGTCCGGATCCTGCCGCAGCAGTGTGCGCACGCCGGCGGCAAAGTCCAGATCAATCGATGCCTGTACCTGCATCTGGTTGAACTCCGGCGCGACCATTTCAATCGGGTCTTCCACCGTGCACACATTGATCTCGGGCGTGGCCAGATGCTTCAGCGTCGAGTACAGCGTGGTGGTCTTGCCCGAGCCGGTAGGTCCAGTGACCAGCACGATGCCGTGCGGACGCTCGACCATGCTGCGCCAGTGCTCGCCCTCACTCGGCGAAAAGCCGAGTTGGGCAAAATCCTTGACGACCAGGTCGGGGTCGAAAATGCGCATCACCACCTTTTCGCCAAACGCCGTCGGCATGTTGGAAATGCGCAATTCCACTTCGCGCCCGCTGGCCGAGCGGGTCTTGATGCGACCGTCCTGGGGACGACGCTTTTCCGCCACGTCCATGCGCGCGAGAATCTTGATGCGCGCCGTCACCGCGGTCATCACCGGCGACGGCAGCTCGAACACCTTGTGCATGATGCCGTCGATGCGAAAGCGGATTTGTCCGGTTTCGCGTCGCGGTTCCAGGTGGATGTCGGAGGCGCGTTGCTCGAATGCGTACTGCAGCAGCCAGTCCACGATATGCACGACATGGCGGTCATCGGCGCCGACTTCGCCGGCTTTCCCCAGTTCCACCAGTTGTTCGAAATTGAGGATCGCCGAGGTCGGGTCGTGGGCGTTGCCCTTGGCATCCTGGGCGAGCTGGATGGAGCGCTGGACGCCATAAAACTCCTGCAGGTAGCGATTGATGTCGATCGGGCTGGACACCACGCGATGCACGTCACGCCGCAGCATCTGCGCCAGGTCCTTCGCCCATGCCGTGTCAAACGGTTCGCAGGTGGCAAACGTCACCTGGCCGGGGGCAGCCGCGATGGGCAAAATGCGGTGACGCTGGGCGTAACCGTGACTCACCACCTGGGTTACCACCGCGGCGTTGATCTTCATCGGGTCGATCTTGAGATACGGCAAATCGGCGTGTCCGGCCAGCCATTCGGTCAGCCCCTCGAGACTCAGCGGGCGCCCCGGGTCGTGCAGGTTGTCCAGTTTGGCGTTCGCGATCAGCACCAGCGGATGCAACTGCACGGTGGTGCGCCCGTCGCGGGTACCGATGCGCACGCGTTTGGCGTCTGCGGCGGGAACATAACCATCCACCACCAACGCCGCCAGCACGTCGTCCAGCTGCAGGCGGCCGCGGTTGCCCAGCAACGCTGCAATTTGTGCTGATGCCGCCATGCGGGTGCACCCTCGTGTTGCCGTGCCGGCATGGCCGGAGTGGCGTTATACGCTGGCGCTATACTAACGCGCTTTACCATTTGCTCACGGCCAGCCATGTCCGCGCACACGTTCCAGGATGTCATCCAGACCCTCAACAGCTATTGGGCGGCGCAAGGTTGCGTGCTGCTGCAGCCGCTGGATACCGAGGTGGGCGCCGGCACGTTTCATCCGGCCACATTTCTGCGCGCCCTTGGCCCGGAGCCGTGGGCGGCCGCTTATGTGCAGCCTTCGCGACGCCCGACCGACGGCCGCTATGGCGACAACCCCAATCGCCTGCAGCATTACTACCAGTATCAGGTGGTGCTGAAGCCGAATCCGGAAGACATCCAGGAGTTGTATATCGGCTCGCTCAGGAAGCTCGGCGTTGATCCGCTGGTGCACGACCTGCGCTTTGTCGAGGACAACTGGGAGTCGCCGACGCTGGGCGCGTGGGGGCTCGGCTGGGAAGTGTGGTTGAACGGCATGGAAGTGAGCCAGTTCACTTATTTCCAGCAAGCCGGCGGGCTGGAATGCCGCCCGGTGACCGGCGAGATCACTTACGGCCTGGAACGCCTGGCGATGTATCTGCAAAACGTCGACAGCGTGTACGACCTGGTGTGGACGGATGGCCCGCGCGGCCGCGTGACCTACGGCGATGTCTTCCATCAGAACGAAGTCGAGCAGAGCACCTACAATTTTGAATACGCCAATGTGCCGGAGCTGAGTCGCTGGTTTGATGTGTGCGAGGCCACCGCCAACCAGCTGATTGCGGTCAACCTGCCGCTGCCGGCGTATGAGCAGGTGATGAAGGCCAGTCACACTTTCAACCTGCTGGATGCACGGCGCGCCATCAGTGTCACCGAGCGCCAGCGCTACATCCTGCGCCTGCGCACACTGTCGCGGTCGGTGGCGGAAACCTATGTCGCCCAGCGCGAAAAGCTCGGGTTTCCGGGTCTGCCACAAGTCAAGGAGCAGGCGCATGGCTGAGCACAAGCCGCTGCTGGTCGAACTGGGTACCGAGGAGCTTCCGCCGCGCGCGCTGGACGAACTCGCGGCCGCGTTTCGACGCGGCATGTGCGATGGCCTGGCCAAGGCCGGGATCAGTGCCGATTTTGATGCCGCGCGCGCGTACGCCACGCCACGCCGCCTGGCCGTGTACATCCCCGCTGTCGCGCGGATGCAGCCGGCGCAAACGTTGGAGCGCCGTGGCCCGGCGCTGGCGGCGGGCCTGGATGCCAGCGGGCAGCCCTCACGCGCCTTGCTCGGGTTTGCGCACTCGTGCGGTGTCGAAGTTGCGCAACTGGAAAAACTCGAGACTGACAAGGGCGCGTGGTTTGTCTCCCGCGCGGTCCATCCGGGCCAGCCAGTGGCTGCCCTGTTGCCGGGCATCATCGACGCTGCGCTCAAGGGCCTGCCGATCCCGCGGCCGATGCGCTGGGCGGATCACGAACACAGCTTCGTGCGCCCCGCGCACTGGCTGGTGATCCTGCATGGCGAGGCGATCATCGATGGCGAAGTGCTGGGCCTGAGCAGTGGGCGCAAGTCGCGCGGACACCGGTTCATGCATCCGCAGCTGGTACACGTGGCCGACGCCGATGGCTGGCTGGACGCGATGCGCGCGGCGAACGTGCTGGCCGATCCGCAGGAGCGCCGCGAGCGCATTCACGCACAGGTCGCGCTGGCGGCAAAGACCACCGGTGGCGTGCCGCGGCTGGACGATGCATTGCTGGATGAGCTGGCCAACCTCACTGAGTGGCCGGTGGCGGTTGCCTGCACCTTTGATCACGAGTTCCTGACCGTGCCGCCCGAAGCGTTGGTGACCACCATGGTGGCCAACCAGAAATTTGTGCCGGTGTTTGCTGCCGATGGCCAGCTTACCGAGCACTTCATCGGCATCGCCAATATCGAAAGCAAGCAGCCCGGCGAAATCCGCAAGGGCTATGAGCGGGTGATCCGGCCACGCTTTGCCGATGCGAAGTTTTTCTGGGATGCCGATCTGAAAACTCCGTTGGCGAATTATCGGGAGCAACTCAAGGACGTCACTTATCAGCAGGCGCTGGGCAGCTTGTGGGACAAGAGCTACCGCGTGGCCGAACTGGGACGGGTAATCGCCAACCGGGTCGGCGTGGATGGTGGCGACATCACCCGCGCGGCCAGCTTGTGCAAGTGTGACTTGCTGACGCGCATGGTCGGCGAATTTCCCGAGTTGCAGGGGGTGATGGGTCGCTATTACGCCGCTCGGAGCGGCGAGTCTGCCGTGGTCGCCGCAGCGCTGGACAGCTACTACCAGCCGCGGTTCGGCGGCGATGCGATAGCCCCCGACCGGCTCGGCCAGGTGCTGTCGGTGGCCGAACGCCTGGACACGCTGGCCGGCATTTTCGCCGTGGGCATGAAACCCAGTGGCAGTCGCGATCCGTTTGCATTGCGTCGCGTGGCGTTGGGCCTGGCACGTACCCTGATCGAGGCTGCGCTGGAGCTGGACTTGCGCAGCAGTTTCATCGAGGCGCTGGAGCTGTTGCCCGACGCGGCGCTGGTTGCTGGTCTCAAGCCCGGCAAGGACGGTCAGCGTCCGCCATTGCACGTCGCCCAACGGCGGGCGATCCTGCTCGACGAATTGCTGGCCTTCGTGCTCGACCGCCTGCGCAGCTACTACGCGGAAAAGGGTTTCGACTCCGCGCAGTTCGAGGCCGTGTTGGCCGTGCAGCCGGAAAGCCTGGTGGATTTCGACCGGCGTCTGCGGGCGGTGGCTGCATTTGGCCGGCTACCCGAAGCCATCAATCTTGCGGCGGCGAACAAGCGCGTGGCGAACATCCTGCGCAAGCAGGCCGAAGAAACCGGTGTCGTGGCGCCACGGCAGGTCGACCCCGAACGCTTTGAGGCCGATGCCGAACGCGAGCTGGCCGCCGCGCTGGAGTCGGCCCGGCATGCTACCGCCGACGCGCTGGCGGCGGGCGATTACGCTGCAGTGTTGACGCGGCTGGCGCAGTTGCAGGCGCCAGTGGATGTGTTTTTCGAGGATGTGCTGGTCAACGCGGACGAGCCAGCGGTGCGCGCCAATCGCCTGGCCCTGCTGGCCCAGTTGAAGGCGCAGTTTGCGACCGTGGCCGATATCGCGTTGCTCTAGTACGCCGTGGCTGCGCGCCAACGTCGGAGCAGCGGCTCCGCACGGCAACCGATAACGGCGCGCGGAGTGCCTGCTGGCGGCCGCGACTCAGGCCGCGGACTCGATGTGCTGGATGCGCCGCGCGAGGCGGTGATTGAACTCCACGATGGCCGTCGCGTCTGCCTGTGTACCGGCGGGGCCGAGGATCCCGTACAGCTCGCTGAGCATGTCGGTGTTTTCCGCCAGGCTCATGCCGCTGTTCGTGAGCGCAAGCTCCGATTGCAACAGTCGCATGGCGGCACTGAGACGTTGGGTGTCTACACCGCTATCAGGTACCGACGCCAGGTGGCCGGCATCCGGTAGCGGGCGGGGCCCGGCGTGCGAGGAAATGCTCAGTGCGCTGCGTTGGTCGTCTTGCGTGCTGGCGGCAGGATCGATCAGGATGGAGCCTTCGCCAGCCACCAGCCACATCAGCGAAATGCCAAGCGTGCGCGCCAGCGTGACGCAGCGTGCACGTGAGGGATCGGTGTTGCCATCGCGCCAACTGCGCACCACGCCTTCGGAGAAGCCGCACAGGCGGGCGATCTGGGTGGCGCTGCCAGTGCGCTGGATAAGCAACTTGATGCGATCGGAGAAATTCGTTTCGGAGCTTGTCGGAGCCGATGGTTTCGCGTTCATGCGGATGGCCAGATGAGGTCGATGAAGTCTCGCCGTGATGAATCGAGTCAGTCACGGGTAACAATATTTTGCGCTGCAGGAATTTTGTCGTAAATACCTGGGTGCTGGTGCCGGCGTGCGGTGGGCGGAACGATCAGCGCCGTTTCACGGCATTGCCCGCCTCGACCGTGGGCGGTACGGCGGCTGGAAAGTGGGGCCCGGCCACGGACGGGCGCCGCTGCGCAGGGTTGGGCGGTTCGACATCAGGCTGGCGTATTTGTTCGTCGAGGGCACATGAACCAATTCCAACTGTTGGTTAAACGGCGATTCGGCCCGTTCTTTTGCACCCAGGCCCTTGGTGCATTCAACGACAATGCGTTTCGCAATGCACTGGTGATGCTGGTGGCGTTTCACCTGGGGCTCGGCGACCACACCGTGGCGCTGTACACCAACCTGGCGCCGGCCTTGTTCATCCTGCCGTTCTTCCTGTTTTCCGCCACCGCCGGCCAGCTTGCGGAGAAGTACGAGAAAAGCCGCATCATCCGCTACGTCAAGTTGTTCGAGATCGGCGCCATGGCGTTGGCGTTGTTCGGCTTCTACACGCACAACGTGGGCTTGCTGCTGACCGTGCTGTTTTTCATGGGCGTGCATTCGGCCACGTTCGGGCCCATCAAGTACGCGATTCTGCCGCAGGCATTGCAGCGCGAGGAGCTGCTTGGCGGCAACGCGCTGGTCGAAACCGGTACGCAGCTGGCCATGCTGCTGGGCCTCATTGTGGGCAGCGCGCTGATCGAGGTCGGCAGTAACGGTACGCTGTGGGCGGGCGCGGTAACAGTGACCATCGCGGTGGCCGGGTACCTGGCCAGCCGGCAGATCCCGCCAGCGCCGGCCACCGCCCCGGGGTTGACGTTCAACTGGAATCCATTCACCGAGACGGCCCGCGTGCTGGCCATCACGCGCAGCGATCGGGCCGTATTCCATGCCGTGCTGGGCATCTCGTGGTACTGGTTTTACGCCACCGTGTTGATTGCGCAGCTGCCCAATTACACGCGGCTGAACCTGGGCGGCGATGGCTCGGTGGCCGTGCTCGTGCTGACCCTGTTTTCCATCGGCACCGGGGTGGGCGCGCTGCTGTGCGAGCGCCTGTCCGCACGTCGGGTGGAAATCGGGCTGGTGCCATTGGGCGCGCTGGGGCTGGCGGTGTTCGGGATCGATCTGTATTTCGCCCGACCGGGGTTGGCGGTGCAGCCAGGTGTGGATTGGCTGGGGTTTGTGCACGGCGCCGGCAGTCTGCGCATCGCGCTGGATCTGGCGCTGATCGGCATGTTTGCCGGCGTCTATGTCGTGCCGTTGTTTGCGTTCATCCAGCGCCGCACGCCATCCGATCGTCTCTCGCGCGTGATTGCCGGCAACAACATCATCAACGCCGTGCTGATCTGCCTGGGCGCCGGCTTCGGCCTGGGCATGGACGCGCTGGGGTTTGGCGTGCCGCGGACGTTTCTGCTCGCGGCGGTGCTTGGCGTGCTGTTTGTCGGCTTTATCTTCGTTCGCGTACCGGAGTTCGTGGCGCGCTTCGCCGTCTGGGCACGTTTCGACCGGCGGCGGACGTGAGGCGCCGGTCGGTGCGGCCGATAGTCAGCGCAACCAGCCCCCAATCACGATCAGCGCGACGACACTCAGCCAGGCCAGCAACGCGCGCAGCAAGGTGCTGCGCAAGCGGACGAGCTCGACCAGCGGGTCGCTGTGCTCCTCGCTGTAGCCGTCGCCGCCTTCGATGTCGGTCTGTACGTTGGCTTGCGCAGCGGCGCCGAGAAAGTCCGGGCCGTGGCGATACCAGCTGGTGGCTTGCGCCTGGCTGTGCCAGCGTTGCCACGCGGCGATGACGGCTTCCCAGTGGCCGACCAGCGCCAGCGTAAACGTCAGCAGTTGCGCGGGGATCCAGTCGAGCGCATTGGCAAGGTGCGCCGCCGCGGTGTCGTTGTCGCGTTGCAGTGCTGCATCGCGGGCCAACGTCTGTGCCAGCCGGTACGCCAGTGCGCCCGCGGCGCCGAGCAGGAAAAACCACAGCAGCACCGCAAACCGTCGGCGGAGCGCGGCATACACCGTGGCGCTGCCGAGCGCGCGCGCGTCCCACGCCACGGCACGGCCATCATCGGCCAGCTGCTGCGCTGCCGCTTCACGGCCCGCGCCGTCGGGGGCGTCCAGGATGGCTGCCACGTCTGCCTCGAAATCGCGCGGGCCGAAGCAGTACACCAGCACGAGCAAGGCAAACAAGGCTTGCAGCCATGGGCCGCTGGTGCCGCGCCCAAGCAGCAGCAGGATCAGCACGCACAACGCCAGCGGTGGCAACAGCGCCAGCGCGACCCGCCCGGGTCCGCTGGTATCGCGCAACTGCTGCACCCAGCGGCGAAACAAGTCATCACCGCGCCAGCTGGCCAGTCGCGGCCACAGGTGCAGCAGCGCAAGTGCGAGAAGGGCAACGAGCAAACGGATGGCCATGGCGGGAACTCGCGAGTGGGGTTGTATTGTATGCGCGGCGTCGCGCCGCGCAGGCCCGCGGCGGGGGCTGCCGCACGTTGGCAGGTTCAGTGTGCAGGCGCGACCCCGGTCCCGGCCATGAGCGCACCCAGATCCAGCCTGGCACGCGCCTGCAACCAGTCCGCCAACAGGTGGTACGAGATCGACAACGCCGCGGAGGGCACGAAGCTGCCATCGGCGATGCCGTCGACGATCTCCCGTGGTGTAAACCAGCGCGCGGCTTCCAGTTCGAGGTCGCGCATGGCGATAGTGCGCGATACGGCGGTGGCCATGAAGCCGACCATCAGCGATGCCGGCAATGGCCACGGTTGCGAGGAGTGATAGCGCACCTCGTCGACGATGACGCCGGATTCCTCGGCGACCTCGCGACGTACGGCGTCTTCCAGCGCTTCGCCCGGCTCCACAAAGCCGGCAAGCGTGGACCAGCGCCCGGGCGGCCAGCCGGTCTGGCGGCCAAGCAGACATGCGCCGTCATGTTCCACCAGCATGATCACGGCGGCGTCGGTACGCGGAAATTGCAGGCGCGCGCAGTCGGGGTTGGTGCATTGCGCGCGATGTCCGGCGGCCACGTGCAGCAGCGGCGCGCCGCAGTATGGACAGTGCCGCGTTTCCCGTTGCCAGTGCGCCAAGCCCTTGGCGTAGGCAAACAAGCCTGCCTGCTCGGCGCTCAGCTGCAGGCCGGCGCTACGCAGTGACATGCGCCGCGCATCGAGCGCGGTGGCCAGTGCCGCGGCGTCTGCGGTGGCGTTCAGCGCCAGCAGGAACCAGGGGCAGCCATCCAGCATGCCCAGCAAGCTGGGAGCCAGCGGCTCCAGCAAACGTTGGCGCTCGCGGTCATCCAGGGTGCGCAGCGCGGCGTGGTCGCGCTGCAGGAACGCGTCACCGTTGGCGTCCAGCAGCAGGTAGCGGGCCTGGGCGCTGTGCGCGCGCGCGGCGATCCACGTGGCATCGCCACGATGCTCGGCGCTGCGATCCAGCGTGCGGCTGAGTCCGGCAAAGCAATTGGTGCGCGCCGGTGGCAGCGGGTCCACGCGCCGGTCTCAGGCAGTGAACGACGAGCCGCAGCCGCAGGTGGTCTTGGCGTTGGGATTGCTGATCACGAACTGCGAACCGCTGAGGTTTTCCGTGTAGTCAACCTGCGCCCCGGAGAGGTATTGCAGTGACAGCGGGTCGCACAGCAACGTGGCGCCTTCGCGTTCAACGACCACATCATCATCGGCCTGGGCTTCGTCGAAGGTGAAGCCGTATTGCAGGCCCGAGCAGCCGCCGCCGCTGATGTACACGCGCAGTTTCAGCTCCGGGTTGCCTTCCTCGGTGACCAGTTGTTGCACCTTGTGCGCAGCAGCCGAGGTGAAGCGCAACGGCGCTCCGCTGCTGCGGTAATCGGGAACGGCGAGAAGGTTTTCCATGGCATCGGCTGTCGAGTCAGTATGGATGGGTGCAAGCATACTTGGCTCAGGCGACAACGGCATCTTCGATGACTGCGGGGTCCGCTGCCTGCGGGCCACCCAGCTCCCGCGGCACGGGTTCGGCTTGACTGGTGATATGACCGTTGACCTGCGCACCGGCAGCCATTTCCAGCGTGTGATAGCACAAGTCGCCATCGATGCGCGCCATTGCCGCCAGCTGCAGCCGCCCGCTGATCGCCACGTTGCCGGTGACGTGACCATTGATCACCGCCTGCGGCACCCGGATTTCGCCGTCAACCTGGCCTTGCTCGCTGAGTGTGAGCAGCGCGTCGTCGCTGGTGGCGACCACGCTGCCGTCGATGCGGCCCTCAAGATGCAACGCGCCGGTGAAATACACGTCACCGCGGATGACGGTGCCGCGCGCAATCAGGCTGGTGTCGCTGCCGCTTGGCGCGCGCGGGTCAGGCTTACGATGGAACATCGGATTCTCCGGAAGCGGGTAAATGGTAGCCACGCAGCGCATCGGCCCAGGCCACGACGCGGGTGAACGCCTCCCCGCCAGTCGGGTTCAGGCGGATACGCAAGCGCGTCGGGCGAAAGTCTGCCGGCAACACGATGGTGCCGTGCAACTGCTGGAAATACATGAAGTGAAACGGCAGCCCGGCCTTGTTCGCAGTGTCGCCCAATGCGGCCCAGTCCAGTTGCGTCACCCGGTTGCCACGCAAGCCTTCGACGCTGACCTGCGCCGCCCCCTCGGTGGCGTTGTCGCGGCGCACATTCTGGGTCAGGCTCAGCGTGAGGTTCCAGCCCCGGGAGCCGGTGATGGGCCGCAGCCGGACTTCCTGCAGGCGCAGGCCCTGACGTTGCGTGTCGCCGCCAACCAGGCGGGTGTAGAAACCCAGGTCCGCGCGCAGGCCGTTGATCTCTTCCTCGCGCTGCGCCAGCGTGCCGCGCAGCGAGCGCGTGGCCACGGCATCGACCTGCGCGGCGCGTTGCAAATTGTCCACTTGCTGCCGCAACGCGGCCAGCTCGGTACGTGCTGCGCGGGTCGTCTGGTTGTCGCTGCCGCCGCTGCTGCGCCCACTGAGCACGACCACCAGTCCTGCAACCAGCAGCAAACTGGCGAGCCAGGTCACTCCCAGCCAGATCAGCTGTTGGCGCCGGCCGGCAGCATCCTGTCGGCGCACGACGAGACGCGGCGGTGGTCGTAGTTTCATGCGTGACCGTTCGCGAAAGACGGACACTGGGTATAGTCGGCAGCGGACAATGCCGTCAAGTC
>DAITPL010000075.1:0-12863 GCA_036833615.1 Rhodanobacter sp. | reverse complement strand
CGTTCTCCGATCATCTGCCGCTGGCGGCGGAAATCCGCCTGCCGGCCAACGTGGGTGGCAAGTCGCGCCGCCGTCGGCACCATCACCGATGACCAACCGCGCCCTGCGCACCTTGCTGCCATGGCTGGCCCTGGCCGCCATCGGCGGCGCGGCGGCCTGGTTGCGCTACGGTTTGATCGAGTCGAGTCATCTGGCGCAGCTGTGCGGCGAGGCCGCGAGTCCGTGGTGGTGCAGCTGGCGCCAGTGGCTGGTACTGGGTTTTCTGCACAATGCGTACGGCGCCGCGGCGCTGCTCACGGCGCTGTTCGCGATGCTCTGGCGACGACCGGCGGCGGCGTGGCTGGCCGCAGCGTTGGGTCTGTTCGCGCTGGTACTGTATTGCTTCCAGAGCGGGGCCATCGCGCTGCTGATTGGCTCGCTACGCTTGTTGCGGTTGCAGACGCAAGCGCCACCAGGCATCCAGGACCGGCCACGCGAGCGCGATATTCAGCGCCAGCCATAACCAAGCCGCAGTGGTCAGGCCGCCTTCGTGAATCAGCACCACGGCGGCCAGGACCGGCAGCCATGCCGCAAGAAAGCGCGCTTCCAGCAGCGGCAGCACGAGGTGGTGCCTGGTCAGCCCGCCGAGCAGCGCATAACCCACGCACGGCAAGGCAAACAAGCCCAGCGGAAAATCCCGATAGCGGCCATCAAACACCAGCAACAAGCCGTAAAACGCCATGGCGAACAGCCAGCCGACATGCAGCCACGCACCAAACATGCTGGACGGTGCGCCAGTGGATCCCTCCGGCATGGTGCCAGGCACGAGCAGCGCGGCTGAAACCGCTCCCACCACGGCAGATCGGGGTGAGAGCCGTAGTGGGACCGACTCCAGTCGCGACGGCTCCCGGGCCGAATTTGTCGTGCCTGCCAGCTGCGCGGCGATAGCCCGGGCCAGCAGCAAGGCCGTGACCAATGCCATAGCGCACGCCGTCAGCGATGCCGCCCACTCCCAGGCGTCGCGCGCGGCGAACGCCAACTGCCGGCCTTGCCACGCCAGTGCCGCGCCACCGGCAAAGCCCAGCAGACCAAGGCCGACCCAGCCGCGAGCGCCATGCCAGCGCCGGGCCCGTGCCCCAACCAGCGCGAACACCACCATCCCCAGCACTCCCGCCAGCCAGCCCAGCCACCACCGTGGCTCCTCGACCACCGGTCCGCTCAGCGCAAACTTCGGCCGGGCATGCACATCGAAGATGCCCCAGTAACCGCCGACCGTGCCCTCCTGCGCACGCTTCCAGGGCTGGTCGAAGGCCTCGATGACGTTGTACGGCAAATGTACTTCGGAGGCATAACCGAGGAATCCGCGCAGATAACGCGCCTCGTTGACCACGCTCGCAACCGCCGCCTGACGCGGCCGCCCGGCACTCGGCCAGCCGGTTTCGCCGATCATCACCTCGCGCCCGGGGAACGCCGCACGCACCCGTGCATACACGTCTGCCACATGCCGCAGCGCGTGTTCCGGTGCCACGGGGTGATCCTCCCAGTACGGCAGGATGTGGATCGTCAGATAATCCACCGAGCTGGCCAGCTCCGGATGGCGCAACCAGAACTCCCAGACATCCGCATACGTCACCGGCGTGTCAATCGTGTCCCGCACCTCACGCAAATAGCCGCCCAACGCGTGCGGCGACAACTCGCCACGCAGCAACACCTCGTTGCCGACAATCACGCCGCGCAACACTTGCGGATATTTCCGCGCAGTGGCGATGCCCAGCCGGATCTGCTCGGCGTTCGCCTGGCGATCACGCCCCAGCCATATTCCGAGCAACACCTGCATGCCGTGACGCTGCGCAATCTCCGGCACAGCGCTCAACCCCTGCCCTTGCGAGTAGGTCCGCACACAATCGAAGCGCTGCGACAACGCGCGCAAATCCTCATCGATACGCTGCGGGCTGATGAACGCGTGGGCATCCAGCGGCGTCTCGCCCGGCAGGCGGAACGGTGCGTAGGAGACACACGCGATGCGTCCTGACGGGGCGTCGGGCAATGTTACCGGTCGCCCCAGCGACCACCAGCCCCACGCGCCGAACAGCGCCAATGCCAACACAATCAGCCACGCCCATCCATGCTGACGACGAATCCACGATAGGGATGACATACGATCCAACACTTGCGCAAAAACCGGACGCCAGCTTACCAGTCGGGTCGAGCGCGCAGATTGGCATGCGCGGCTCCAGCAAAAATATCGCTGCCCATCCGGCGATGGGGAACCGGGGTTTCTTGCCGATACGCCCAGCCGCAGGGCTGCCATCCGCCGCGCGACACATGCGCATGCACGCGACAACGCGCCCGCGCCCGCGCCTGCGCCGTGCGCGTCGGACCGCCACCAAGTCATGCACATGCCATCCACTACACTGGCGCATGGATTGATCGCAGGAGCCTCCATGTCCTTGTTTCCGTCTCGGCGCACGGCGCTGGTCTGTTTGTTGTCGACGGTCAGCTGGCTGCTGCCTGCGACCATCCTGCACGCGGCCGAGCCCACGGCGCCCCAGCGCGCGGCGTTCATTCAGGCCTACGCGGCCGCACAAAACGGCGGCGAGCAGTGGCGCGCGCTGGCCAGCGGTCTGGTCGACTACCCGTTGTATCCGTACCTGCCAGCCGCTGCCTTGCTGCACGACATCCGCCTGCTCGAGCGCAGCACCGTGGAAGACTATCTGCGCCGTTACCCGAACTGGATTCCGGCCGCGGATCTGCGCCGCGCATTCCTGCAGGAACTGGCGCGCCGACAGGACTGGGGCACGTTCACCGCGCTGTACCAGCCGGGCCTTGGCGACGCGCTTGCATGTAACGCCCTGCAGGCGCGCCTGAGCCGCGGCGAGACGCTGGAGTTCGATGTTGACCTGGCCACGCTATGGACCAAACCGAACTTGCCCGGCGCCTGCGATCCAGTCCTCGATGCCGCGCACAATCAAGGCTTGCTGACCACCGCCCGCCTGTGGACGCGGATCGACCGTGCCGCAGCGGCCAATCAACCGGGCACCATCGAAGCGCTGGCCAGCTGGTTGCCGGCCGACGATGCGCCAACCGCCCGGCAACTGGCGCTGGCCTTGCGCGACCCGGCTGCAGCGCTGGCCAGCGCGGTCACCTGGGCCGATACGCCGCGCAATACGCAGGCAGTCACGCTGGCCCTGACCCGGCTGGCGCGACGCGAAGCGGCCAGTGCCGACCAGGCTTGGCAAAACCTGCAGGCGCGCTTCGGTTTCAGCACGGCACAGCGCGACCGGATTCTCTACACCCTGGCCCTGTTCCACGCCACCGACTTTGACGACGACGCCCTGGCTCGGCTTATCGCCCTGCCTGCCACTGCGCAAACTGACGCCAGTCGCGCATGGCGTGTGCGCGTCGCCCTGGCTCGGCAGCAATGGCCCGCAGTGCTCGACGCCATTGACGCCATGCCGGTGGACCAGCAACAGGATGGCGAGTGGCGTTACTTCCGCGCGCGCGCGCTGGCCGCCACCGGGCGCGGCGACGAGGCGCAGCAAGGCTATGCGGCGCTCGCCAGCGAGGCCACCTTTTTCGGCTTTCTCGCTGCAGACAAACTCGACCAGCCATATGCCATCTGCCCGGTCACCCTGGCTGGCGACGCCCAGCGCGAACAGGCGCTGCTGGACAACCCGGGCTTGGCGCGCGCGTTCGAGCTGTACGCCGTCAACCTGCCTGGCTAC
This sequence comes from Rhodanobacter sp., assembly GCA_036833615.1. Lineage (GTDB taxonomy): Bacteria > Pseudomonadota > Gammaproteobacteria > Xanthomonadales > Rhodanobacteraceae > Rhodanobacter. The sequence continues at coordinate 9,159 of DAITPL010000075.1, read as the reverse complement.
GCGCGGCGCGAATGGACGCGTGCATTGCAAGGCGCTGATTCGGCCACGGCACAATTGGCCGCGGACCTGGCCAATCGTCGCGGCTGGTACGACCGCGCGGTATTCACCTTGAGCAGCGGCGACGCACTGCGCATGTACGCACTGCGCTTCCCGCTGGCCAGTCAGGATGGGCTCGTGCCCGAGGCGCAACAAGCGGGCATCTATCCGGCCTGGGCGTACGGCATCCTGCGCGCCGAAAGCGCATGGATGAATGACGCGCGTTCCGGCGCCGATGCGCGCGGCCTGATGCAGCTGTTGCCGGCCACCGCCGAACTGGTGGCCAGGCGCAACGGCCTGAACTGGGGTGGTGCGCAAACGCTGTATGACCCCACCGTCAACATTGCACTGGGCACCCGCTATCTCGCGCAAATGGCCGCACGCTTCAACGGCTCGCCCTGGCTGGCCAGTGCCGCGTACAACGCCGGCCCGAACCGGGTCGAGCAATGGCTCGCTGCGCGCGGCACGCTGGCCCCGGACCTGTTTGTCGCCACCATCCCGTTCAAGGAAACCCGCGAATACGTGGCGCGCGTGATGGCATTCAGCGTGATTTACGACTGGCGTCTCAACACCAGCGTGGTGCCGTTGGCCACCCGCATGGGCGCCATTGATCAGCCATATACGCCGCCAGATGCCACCACCGCCCGCACCCTGGTCATGTGCCCCGGTACCATCCCGGCTGCGGCCACCAGCACCATCGACACCTCGCCCTGAATGCGACGCGTCGACCGCGGTCCGTGCCGACGTTCACCACAAGGGCACAGCGAAGGCTGTCCCGCACTGCTCGATTTCTGCTGGATAGCCCGGCACCGGCGGCCACCGCGTACGCGGGCCGGACCTGGCGCGCAGCCCTCAGGGCATGCACGGATGGTCCAGGCGGGTGCGCCGTCCGCATCGATACCCGCGGCACTGCGGCGCGAAGCTTCACGCAACTCAACCGCGATCCGTCGCCGGCATTCCTGGCAGCCCGGGGTGCGGGCGTTCGGCCGCGAACAACACCAGGGCCAGCGCAGCAGCCAGCAGTGCGACGCTGCCAAATACCCCGAGCGCGACCGCGAAGCCTTCTCCCAGCACCAGCTGGAACAGCAAGCTGCCGAGACCGAAACCGGTAAACAGCGAGAACGCCATCAACGCCACCGCCTGGCCCTTGGCACCACGCAGGTCGGTGGCGATCGCCGCGAGCAGCGGTTGCGTCAGGTCAAATCCCAGCGACAACAGCACGATCGCGACCTGCACCAACACCAGCGGCAATGGCAACACCAGCGACCACGCGCACAACCCCGTCAAGGCCACCCCGGCCGGGATGATCCGCGCACGACCGTAGCGATCGGCCAACCGGCCGATCACCGGGCCAAACAGCAATCCGGGCACGCCATAGCCCAGCAGCGCCAGCCCGATGCCAATCTCGCCCAGGCCAAAGCGCTGGTGCAGGTACACGCCAAGCCAGGTGAACACGCCCGATTGCAGGATCGCGTTCAACAATACGTAGACGTAAGTGCGTCGCGCGCGTGCCAACTCCAGCAATCTCACGTAACCACGGGCCACCGCGGACCACGGCGGAGCGACGGCGGGACGCGCGATATGCGGAAACGCGCGCGTGCCGAGCGCGACCGCCACGACCACGGCGCACAGTGCGGCCACCACGAGAAACAGGTTGCGCCAGCCAAGCACGGGTTCCAGCAACGCGCCCACGGCGGCCCCGGTGGCCGTGCCGCCGGCGATCGAACCAAACAACCAGCCGACCGCGCGTCCGCGACGTTGATACGGCACCACATCGCCGATCAGGGTGAGCCCGATGGGGACGATCCCCGCCGCCGCCACGCCGGTAACGATGCGCCACGCAATGAATGTATCGATGTGCCGGGCCGTGGCAGTCGCTGCCGTGAGCGCGGTGAACACCAGCAGCGAACCAAGGATGACCGCGCGGCGCCCCAGTCGATCCGACCACGGTCCGGCAAACAGGATCGACAAGCCTTGGGGGATGACGTAAGCGGGGATGGCCAGGGCCACCCAAGCGACCGGACTGTGAAAGACGACCGCCAGGCGCGGAAGCAACGGCGCCACCATGAAGGTCTGCGCGAAGACCAGGAACGCCGCGCTGCAGATCACCGGCAGCATCCAGCGTGGCGCGAGCGGCGCCGCCGATTGGTCGGCGACAGGCAAAGCTGGCATCAACGGTCCGCCTGCTGGCGCTGATAGTGCCGCGCCACCCGCGCGCGGTTGCCGCAGGTCAAGGCTGAGCACCAGCGCCGACGCGGATGATTGGCGACAAACTGCAACACGCAATCCGGGTGCGCGCACTCGCGCAGCAACCTGGCCGACGGGCCGGTGAGCACGGTCACCGCGTCGGCAGCCAGCGCATGCAGCAACGCGTCACGTCTGCAGGCGGCATCTGGCCGCGCGAGCTGCGGACCCGCGGCCGTCCAGATCAGGCGAGTCGTCACGGTGGGCGCAACGAGCGCCATGTTCAGTCGCCGCAACGCGGCGGCGGCCGGCCGTGCACCTGCGCGCCGTGCCCACAGCAACCCGGCCAGCGCCGCTCGCAACGTCTGCACCGCGCGCAAATCAGCCATGTCGACCGCCCCCGACCACGTCAGCCGTGCCGACTCGGCCCGCAGCCACGCCGCCAGCGACGCCGGCGTCTGCAGCAGATCCACGTCGATGCCATCCCGGCGCACGCACGTGTTCACCAGATCGAGCGACAGCGGCTCGCCAAGCAACGGGAAATGCACCAAACCAGCCATGTGTGCAACGCCTGCAACGTCATTCCAGGTTGTCATCGTACTAATGGGTGGTTACATTAGTCAAAGCCGGGACGCTGCAATCCACGTCAGGCAGCAACAACCGAAGGAGGCACTTCGCCATGGCGGTATCCACACAACCCATCCACTCCACCACCACGCCCACGCATGGCACCGCGCATGATGTGCACCATCGCACCGCGAAAATCGACGGCCTGGAAATTTTCTACCGTGAAGCCGGCCCGGCCGATGCGCCGACGCTACTCCTGCTGCACGGCTTTCCAGCCGCGTCGCACCAGTACACCACGCTCATCGACCGGTTGGCCGACCAATTCCATCTGCTGGCGCCGGACTACCCCGGCTTCGGCTACAGCAGCACGCCGGCCTCCAGCAACGCCGGCGGCAGCTTCGCCTATACGTTCGATCACTTGGCCGATATCACCGAGCACTGGCTGACCTACCTCAGCGCCACCCGCTTCTTCGTGTACGTGTTCGATTTCGGCGCACCAATCGGCTATCGCATCGCCAGTCGTCACCCGGACTGGATCCAGGGCGTGATCGCGCAAAACGGCAACGCCTACGAAGCCGGGCTGGGACCCAATATGCAACCGGCAGTGAAGTACTGGGCTGACCGCACCGGCATGGAAGCCAGCGTGCGGGGTGCGCTTGCCCTTGCCGCTACGCGCGCGCAGCACGTCGACGGTGCCGCCGACCCGCAAAGGATCAATCCCGACACCTGGACGCTGGACCAGCACTGGCTCGACCAGCCCGGCCGCGACCAGGTCATGCTCGACCTGCTGTACGACTACCAGTCCAACGTCGCGCTGTACCCGACATGGCAACGCTGGCTGCGCGAGCGGCACCCGCCGCTGCTGCTGCCGTGGGGGAAAAACGATGCGTTCTTCCCCGCAGCCGGCGCCCGCGCCTACCTTGCCGATGTGCCCGACGCGGAGCTGCACCTGCTCGACGGCGGCCACTTCATCCTCGACGAATACCTGGACACCGTGGCCAGCTTGGTCCGCGACTTCATCACCCGCCACGCTGTTGCGGCGAAACAGCCTTAGATCCAGGCGGCACGCGTTCGCACCACCGTCATTCCAGTGCAGCCTGGAATGACGGGCACCAGGCAGGCGCCATCCACACCGCCGTCAATCAAACACGATGACCGAACGCGTGCGTCCGTGAAAGCCGGCGAGTGCATCAAGGCGGCGATTGATCTGCGCAGCGTCCAGCGGTAGCCGCTCGGCAATCACGCTGGCCAGATCGAGCAACCCATGCCGGGTGAACTCCATCAGCGTGGTCAGCTCACCATGCAGGTGATCGGACACCCCGATGATCTCGGCTTCGCGGTTGATCACCGTCGCATAACTGTCCACCGCAAACGGTGCACGGGAAATCCCGGCCAGCGCGACGCGCCCATGCACGGCCAGTGAGGCGACAGCCTGTCGCTGGGTCACTGGCAACCCGGCAAATTCCAGTGCCACGTCCACGCCGCGACCATGCGTGCGCGCACGCAGTTGCACGTCAGCCGCGCCATCGGTCGCGTCAATCGGCTGGGCGCCATAGGCCGCGGCAGCCTTGAGCTTGTCCGCATCCACATCCACCGCAAACACCTCGGCCGCGCCACCAGCCCGCGCCAGCTGCAGCGCGGACATGCCCAATCCACCGACACCAAACACCGCCACGCGGTCACCTGCCGCCATGCGCGCCTTGCGCAACGCATGGAACGCGGTGGCACTGGAGCACATCATGATGGCCGCTTCCGCCGCGCTGACCGTGGCGGCAATCGGGATCGCATTGCGCGCCGGTGCCACGACGTATTCGGCATAGCCACCATTGACATGCTTGCCGAGCATGCGGCCCGCAGTGCAGAACTGCTCCAACCCGCGCGCGCAGTAATCGCACTGCCCGCAGGTGAACAGATAGTGCAACGCCACCCTCGCGCCAACGGTCACGTTGTCCACCGACGCCCCCAGCTTGTCCACCACGCCGGCCACTTCATGCCCGGGTGTAATGGGCAGAAACGCCACGCTGGCCGCGCCGTCGCGATAGTGCGCGTCGGAATGGCAGATGCCCGCGGCCTGCACCTTGACGCGGATTTCCCCCGGTCCCGGCTCCGGCAGTGCGACCTCCCGCAACTGCAGCGGTCCGCCAATCTCGACGATTTGAACTGCCCGCATGTCTGGTCCCCCCAACCTTTCATGACAGTGTCGCGCCACTCATTCTGCGCGAGCCGCAAGCAGTCTTGGCCGGACCGCGCTGCCCACCGGCACTTCCTGCCCGGTCTGCACGCAATCCAGAGCAACCACCCGAGACTCGCCCCGATCCGCGGCGGCCAGCTTATTCCGACCGGGGCGACTGGTACACAGGTGCCGCCGAGCGGGTATGGGCTCCGCTGGCGGCACATCACCCTGCCATCCCGCCACGCCGGTTGCGGGCCCACCCGTCAACACCATGCGCATGGCAGAATCCCCTGCATGCACACCTATCTGGTCGGCGGCGCGGTCCGCGACAATTTGCTGCAGCGGCCGGTGGTCGATCGCGATCATGTGGTCGTCGGGGCGACCCCGGACGAGCTGCTGGCGTTGGGCTACAAGCCGGTAGGCAAGGATTTTCCCGTGTTTCTGCATCCGCAGACCGGCGAGGAATACGCGCTGGCCCGCACCGAGCGCAAGAGCGGACACGGCTATCACGGCTTTGTCTTCCAGGCCGACGCCACGGTGACCCTGGAGCAGGACCTGGCGCGGCGCGACCTCACCATCAATGCGATTGCGCAAGATGCGGATGGCACCCTGACCGATCCCCATCACGGCGTGCGCGACATCGAGATGCGCGTGTTGCGCCACGTTTCGCCGGCATTCGCGGAGGACCCGGTGCGCGTGCTGCGTGTCGCGCGCTTTGCGGCACGCTTCGCGCCACTGGGCTTCACGGTGGCGCCGGAAACCATGGCGTTGATGCAACAGATGGCAAGCACCGGCGAAGTGGATCATCTGGTGCCCGAGCGCGTGTGGGCGGAAACCCGCAAGGCACTGGGTGAGGCCCAGCCGTCCGCATTTCTGCGCGTGCTGCGCGCGGCCGGCGCATTACGGGTGTTGTTGCCGGAAGTGGACGCCTTGTACGGCGTACCGCAACGCGCGGAGTTTCACCCGGAGATCGATACCGGCATCCATGTCGAAATGGTGCTGGATGCCGCTGCGCAGATTGCCCCCGGCGATGACACCGTTGGCTTCTGCGCGCTGACGCATGACCTGGGCAAGGCGCTGACACCCGCTGCCGAATTGCCGCGCCACGTCGGCCACGAACAGCGCGGGTTGGCGCCGCTGCGGGCACTGTGCGCACGCTTGAAGGTACCCGGCGAACCCGCGGCGCTGGCCGAACTGGTGTGCCGCGAACACTTGAACGCACACCGCGCGTTTGAGTTGAAGCCGGCCACCGTGCTGAAGTTGCTTGGTGCACTGGATGCGCTGCGGCGACCGACACGGCTGGACACTTTCCTGGCCGCGTGCTGCGCCGACAAACGCGGCCGTCTGGGCCACGAAAACGATGACTATCCGCAGGCGGCGTATTTGCGCGAAGCGCGCGCCGCAGCGGCGGCAGTAACGGCCGGACCGTTTGTCGCCGAGGGCTTGACCGGCGTGGCGATTGGCGCAGCGATGGACGCCGCACGCATCCACGCGATTGCCGCACTGCAGGCCAACCACTCGGCGGATGCATCCCCGGTATAAGGTGCGCGTGCCGACAGGCCTCACGGGTTCACCCCTGCCGTGCACAATGTCACCAACCTGCTCGCAGCAGGCAATGGTCTTCCCACGCGTTCTGGAGTCATCTGTGTCGAGTGCATTTACCCCGGTCTCCCCGCTGCGGCAGCGCTTCCGCCCATTGCTGTGGCTGGCCATCACGTTCGTGGCGATCTCGTTTGCCACCCGGGTCGTACTGCTGGTGATGTCCGGTACCGAGGTGCCGCACACCGCGTCCAACCTCCTCTACATATTCGGCGTGGGCCTGGGCTATGACCTGGTGACGCTGTTGTATGTGGCCTGGCCGCTGGTGCTGTTCTTGTGGCTGGTGCCGACGCGGCGTGCCGGTGTGTCGGGACTGGCACAGTGGCTGCTGTACGTGTTGGCCCTGACGCTGATTTACGTCCTGTGTCTGGCGGTGCTGTACGCCATGTATCGCGCCGAGTTGCAGATGACCTGGCCGCTCGTGGTGTTGTTTTTGCTGGTGCTGCCGATCCCGGGGCTGGCCTACGTCGCCCGTGGTGGGCAGTGGACGCTGTACGGGTTGGCGCTGGTGCTGATCTACGGGTTGCTGTTCGTCGCCGCGTCCGAGCTGGTGTTCTGGAATGAATTCAGCGTGCGCTTCAACTTCATCGCCGTGGATTACCTGGTCTATACCACCGAGGTGATCGGCAATATCCGCGAGTCGTATCCGGTTGGCCGCTGGCTGGCGTTGCTGGTCGTGCTGGCCATCGTGGTCTTTGCGCTGGGCAAGCGCGCACTGCGTACGCGCGACAGTGGCAGCCGCTTCTGGCAACGCGGCACAGTGGTGCTGGCGTGGCTGGTGCTGACCGTACTTTCGGTCGCGTTCGTCAACGGTGGCATGAAGGACCGCACGCACAACAACTATGTGAATGAGCTGGCCGGCAACGGCATCTACCAGTTCTTCGCCGCGTTCCGCAGCGGGCACCTGGACTACGCGAAGTTCTACCGCACGCTGCCGGATGACCAGGCCTACCGCCGCGTGCGGGACATGTTGCAGACGCCGGACGCAACCTACCTCAGCAATGATCCGCGCGACCTGACCCGGGCCATCCGCAGTCGCGGGCCGGAACGGCATCTCAATGTGGTGCTGATCACGGTGGAGAGCTTGTCCGGGGATTATCTGGGCACGTTCGGCAACACGGCAAACATGACGCCGTATCTGGATGCACTGAGCACACAAAGCCTGTTCTTCGGCAACCTGTATGCGAACGGCACGCGCACGGTCCGCGGGCTGGAGGCGCTGTCGCTGTCGATCCCGCCGACACCCGGCGACTCGGTGCTGAAATCCCCGCACAACGAAAACCTGTTCTCGCTGGCCGACATCTTCAACGCCCGCGGCTATCAATCGGACTTTGTCTACGGGGGCTATGGCCAGTTCGACAACATGAACTATTTCTTCAGCCGCAATGGCTATCGCACCGTGGATCGGCGCGACATCGGCAAGGACGCGACGATCCACAGCGAGAACGTGTGGGGCGTGGCCGATGAGGATTTGTACACGCTCGCACTCGGCCAGATGGATCAAATCCATGCGGCGGGCAAACCGTTTTTCCTGCACATCATGACCACGTCCAACCACCGGCCATTCACGTTCCCGGCCGGGCGCGTGAGCCAGCCCAACGGCACACGCCAGGGTGCCGTCGCCTACACCGACTGGTCGATCGGTGATTTCATCAAGCGGGCGCGAGCAAAGCCATATTTCGCCGACACCGTGTTCGTGATCACCGCCGATCACTGTGCCTCCAGCGCGGGCAAGACCAGCGTGCCCATCAACCGCTACCACGTCCCGTTGTGGATCTACTCGCCGGCGCACATCCAGCCGCAACGCGTCGACCGCCTGATGAGCCAGATCGACATCGCCCCCACCTTGCTCGGCCTGCTCAATTTCAGTTATCGCTCGCGCTTCTTTGGTTACAACCTGCTGCAACTGGAACCCGGGCGCGAGCGCGCGTTTCCCGCCACGTACGAAAAGCTCGGCTATCTGCGTCACGATGTGCTCACCGTGCTGGAGCCGCAGCGCAAACTGGAGCAGATGAAGCCTGACTACGCCACCGGCGACGCCGTGCCGCTGGTGCCGCAAGTCCCCGCGTTGATTGACGACGCCGCAGCGTATTACCAGGTGGCCAGCGAGCTGTTCAAGCAGGGACAACTGGTGCGCCGACCGGCGGACTCGACCCCGGTGGCACCGCTGCCAGTCGCCACACCGTTACCGGTCGCCACCGGCGAACCGGCGAGTGCCAGCTCGGCGCCGGCGCCGGTTACGTCCACGCCAGCACCGGCGCCGGCGCCGACAACCAGCAGCGACCTGCCACGCTGACCCCCGGAACCATTGCCACCACATGGACTTTACCGCTGCCCAATGCGCACCAAGGCAAGCACCGGGAGGCGGGAACCCTGCCGCCGCGTCCCGTCCGCGGCGCGCGGGCGCCGTAGCGCGGCGCGGCATGGTCGACAGCTGGCTCCTGTAGGGCGGGCACTGCCCGCCGGCTTTTTCGCATTGGCGAGATGGTTGCTGCATACAGCACTGCGGCGGGCAGTGCCCGCCCTACGAAGCTTGGACGGCGCGACGTGATCGGCAGTTGGAGGTCTTGTAGGGCGGGCACTGCCCGCCGGCCTTTCGG
>DAITPL010000074.1:0-13131 GCA_036833615.1 Rhodanobacter sp. | reverse complement strand
TGCCGAAGCCGGACATGGCATGGGTCAGCGCGCCGGTCACCAGGTCGATGCGCCAATACAGTTCACGCTTGCCCAGCTGCGGCAACAGTCGCGCAAATTCGGCAGTGAACTGGCGCATGACATGGCCGTAGTTCTCCGACAGGAACTGGCGCAGGCGGTCGTCATGCTCGGCAAATGCGCGCGCCAGCACGCGCATGAACAGCGCGCCGTTGTCGTCGTGGGACAGCTCCAATGCCGGACGGATGTATGCCGCCAGCACGTCTTCAAGCGTGGTCTCTGCATGCCCCTGGATCTTCGCCAGCGCCTCCAGTCGACGTGCGTTCAGCGCGTCCAGCCGGCGCCGAAACACCTGTTCGACCAACTTGTCCTTGGAGCCGAAGTGATAGTTGACGGCCGCCAGGTTCACTCCGGCGGCCGCCGTGAGCTGGCGCAGCGAGGCTCCATCGAAGCCGCGCCGGGCGAACAGCACTTCGGCTGCGCCGAGGATGCGGTCCTTGGTGGAGACAGCTTCTTTCATGCGTGGTACCCGGCGGCGGTCATTCAAACGATCGTTTGAGCATACGCGAGCCGTTCTGTCAGCGTCAAATTGCGGACGGGAGCACACCGCACATGGATGTCGAATGAGTTAGAATCCGATAGTCGTGTGTCGTACAACCCTGTAATTCGTGTCGGGTTTTGCTGGTTCGGCCCGGACACGAAGCCACCTCTTTTCCCTCTTTCCGCTTTTTCCGGAGCAACCCTGTATGGCGCTGGAGCGCACTCTGTCCATCATCAAACCTGACGCCGTGGCCAAGAACGTCATCGGTGAAATCTACGCACGTTTTGAGCAGGCTGGGCTGAAAATCGTCGCCGCGCGCATGCAGCAGTTGTCGCGGGCGGAAGCCGAGGGCTTTTATGCCGTGCATCGCGAGCGGCCGTTCTTCAAGCATCTGGTCGAGTTCATGATTTCCGGCCCGGTGATGATCCAGGCGCTGGAAGGCGAAAACGCCATACTCAGGCACCGTGAGTTGATGGGCGCGACCAATCCGAAGGAAGCCGCGCCGGGAACGATCCGTGCCGACTTCGCCGACTCGATTGACGCCAACGCAGTACACGGTTCCGACGCCGTCGAGACCGCAAAGACCGAGATCGCTTATTTCTTTGCCGCCACTGACGTGCTCGCAAGGTAAGTAGTGCAGTCGTGAGGCATTGTTCAAGGACTCCATGAATCAGGTACCTGCCATTCCGGCCAGCGCGACAACCGCGAAGGTCAACCTGCTCGATCTGGATCGCCAGGGTCTGCGTGATTTCTTCACGCAGATCGGCGAGAAGCCGTATCGCGCCGAGCAGGTGATGAAATGGATTTACCACGGCCTGGAGCCTGACTTCGGCAACATGACTGACGTGGGCAAGGCGTTGCGGGCCAAGCTCGACGAGGTGTGCTACATCGGCGCACCGCGGACCTTGCTGGACAAGGTCGCCACCGATGGCACCCGCAAGTGGCTGCTCGGCATGGACAGCGGCAATGCGATCGAGACCGTTTACATTCCGGAGCCGACCCGCGGCACGTTGTGCGTTTCTTCGCAGATCGGCTGCGCGTTGAACTGCAGCTTCTGCTCGACGGGGGCGCAGGGCTTCAACCGCAACCTGTCGCCGGCCGAAATCATTGGCCAGGTGTGGGTGGCGGCCAAGTATCTGGGCGAGGCAACCGGACAAAGCCGGCGCATCACCAACGTGGTGATGATGGGCATGGGTGAGCCGCTGGCCAATTTCGACAATGTGCTCGTCGCCATGCGCCTGATGCGCGACGACTTGGGGTTTGGCCTGGCGGCAAAGCGCGTCACGTTGTCCACGGCGGGCATGGTGCCGCTGATCGACAAGTTGTCGGCGCAGATCGACGTGTCTCTCGCCGTGTCGCTGCACGCGGCAAATGACACGTTGCGCACCGAGCTGATGCCGATCAACAAGCGCTATCCGCTGGTCGAACTGCTCGCCGCTTGCCAGCGCTGGATTGCACGCAAGCCGCGCACCTCGATCACGTTCGAATACACGCTGATGAAGGGTGTCAACGACCAACCCGTCAACGCGCGCGAGCTGATCCGGTTGATGCGCGCGTTTCCGACGTGCAAGGTCAACCTCATCCCGTTCAATCCATTCCCCGGTACGCAGTTCAAGCGTTCCGACCCGAACATGATTCGTGACTTTCAGACGCAGCTGATCAATGCGGGGGTGCTGACCATGTTGCGGCGCACGCGAGGTGACGACATTGACGCAGCCTGCGGCCAGCTGGCGGGGCACGTTACGGATCGCACCCGCCGCAGCGCCGATTTGCGCAGAAAGCAGCAAGCGCAAGGAGCCATGCATGCGGTGTGAGCGGCTGCTGATACTGATTCTGGCATTGTCCATGGCGGGCTGCGTGACGACGCACACCGATTCCAGTTCGCTGGGCAAGAGCATGCCGCAAAGCAGCAAGGCAGACCGGGCGGCGGATGCTGCGCGTATCCATACCGAGCTGGGCCAGCGTTACATGGCCAATGGCGATCTGCAGACGGCACTGGAAAAGTTGAATCTGGCGCTGAAGTTCGACCCGGATTATGCGCCGGCACATACCGTGATTGCCGTGCTGTACGAACGTATCAACCAGCCGGCCAATGCCGAACTGCATTACCGCAAGGCGGTTGCGCTGGAACCGGCCAAAGGTGCACCGAACAACAATCTTGGCCAGTTTCTATGCGCCACCGGCAAGTATGCGGAGGCTGCAAGCTACTTCCAGAAGGCGGTTGCCGACCCGTTTTACAATACGCCGGACGTGGCCTTGACGAATGCTGGCGTCTGCCACCTCCAGGCCAGGGACGTGGTGGCGGCGCAAGCGGACTTTCGTGGTGCGCTGGCGCGCAATCCGCGCAACGCCGAGGCACTGTTCCAACTCGCCAACTCACTGTATTTGAGCAACAATGCTTTCGGGGCCAGGGCTTTTCTGCAGCGTCTGGAAGCACTCGGCAGCTTGAACGCGAGATCGCTCAAGCTTGGCCACGATATTGAATCCCGACTCGGCAACCAGGAAGGTGCGTCGACTTACGCCAAGCGACTGCACGCCCAGTTCCCGGATTCGGAACAAGCGCATGCCCTCGACACTACCGCCAGACCATGACTCCCGTACAGCCTCATTTGAATGATGCACACGCAACGCCGCCGAACTCCGTGTTCGGCGCCGAGACTGCCGAAGGCGACTTGTCCGCGCCTTATGCCGCGCACCTTGATGTCGATTTGCCCAAGGGCTCCGCAGGGAGTTTTGGGCATCGTCTGCGTACGGCGCGTGAAGCGCGCGGCGAAGACCTCGACGCGTGTGCACACGCACTGCGCCTGCCGCTGCGTGTGTTGCGTCAGCTGGAAACCGATACGTACGACGGTACGGATTCGAAGATTTATCTGGCCAGCTATATCAACGCGTACGCGCGACATCTTGGCATTGCTGCAATCGAAGTACAGACCGAGCTCGACCGCATTCGTCAGGTCGAACCAGCACTGGTTGCTACCGGCGGCATTTCCCGGTCGCGCTTTCTGCTCGATCGTTACACCACGGCGGCAACCTATGTGGTCCTGACTGCGGTGTTTGTGGTGCCCATGGTCTGGTTGGGCATGCGCGGCTCGCTGGACCGTGACCTCAGCCGCATGGCGCCACTGGATGCCGCTCCGGTTGCACAGCAGGATGCACGGTCAGCGTCCACCGCCAGTGTCGCTACTGCACCAGCGGTGAGTGCACTACGCGTTGCGGCGGTGCCTGTGCAGGAGCAGCAGTCACTGATGGCGTCGATGGCACCGTTTCCCAGCCTTGACAACCCGGTTGCGGCACCGGTGGTGACGCCAACGCCCGATGTCCATGACGAAGGTGGTCACAGCGTGAGCTTGAACATCAGCGCCGCGAGCTGGGTGGAGGTGACCGGCGAGGATGGCTCGCGCATGGAATACGGCTTGTTGCCGGCCGGTAGCAGCAGGACCTATCGCAGCGATCAGCCGCTGGACGTGCGCATTGGCAATGCCAGTGGCGCACAGTTGAGCATCGACGGGAAGGCGGTCGCCCTCGGCGACTTCCAGCATGCCAATGTCGCACGATTTCGTGTACTGATCGAAGACGGCAAAGCCAGCGCGGCCAGTCTCTGACGCTTCTGCCCAACATACCGCCCAGCCAGTTTCGGTTATGCTAGCGCACTGCCTTTTCCGTACGGAAAGGGCGTGGCTGGTTTTATCCCGCTGTCGCTGGGTGCGTGGACGCGCACGACAGCCGACTGGTCCCCACGAAAGGTGACGGCATGGAATTTGAAGCATACGACGACTATGAACAGAACGAGCGCGTCATCAAATGGTTGCGCGAAAACGGCCTGTCCATCGCCGTGGGGGTCATCATTGGCCTGGTAGGTATCTTTGGCTGGCAGCAATGGCGCACGCATCAGGCGCGCGCGGAAGTCGCAGCCGCGCAGTTGTACCAGGAGCTGCAAGTCGCGCAGGCGTCGAATCAACCCGAAGTCGTGACCCAGCTTGCCGATGAGCTGATGAAGGAGCACAGCAAATCACCGTTTGCGGTGTTTGCCGCCAACGACCGTGCACGGCAACAGGTGCATGCTGGCGAATTGGACAAGGCGGCGGTGTCGCTGGATTGGGCCGCGGCACATGTAGCCGATACGGCCTTGAAGCCGTTGATCCAGTTGCGTGTCGCGCAGTTGCAGCTGGCGCGCGACAAAAGCGCGGCGGCCCTGGCGACGTTGGACAGTATCCCGACGGGGAGCTTTTCGGGCATGGCGCAGGAACTCCGCGGCGATGTGCTGGTCAAGCTGGGGCGTTTGGATGAGGCGCGCAAGGCTTATCAAGCGGCGATGTCGGCATTGAGCACTGAAGCGCCCCAACGCGGCGTGTTGCAAATGAAACTTGATGATCTGGCCGTCGCCGGGAAGCAGGGTGCATGAAAGCAGGAATGATGAAACGCGCGACGTTGACCACGCTGGTCGCCCTGCTCGGGCTGACGCTTGCCGGTTGCCATTCCTTCAAGAAGGAGAACGTGCAACCGCCGACCCCGCTGGCGAAGAGTTTTCAGCCGACCGTGCAGGTCACGCGGTTGTGGCGGACCAGTGTAGGTGACGGTGCGGGCGTCAGCGGTGTGCGCCTGCGGCCAACCGTCGTGGATGGTGTGCTGTACGCCGACAGCACGGATGGCAAGCTTGCCGCATTCGACGCGGCCAGCGGCAAGACGCTGTGGTCAAAAAGTTCACGCACCCACGGCTGGTTTGGCTGGGGGGACAAGCGACGCGCGGATGCGCTGTATGCCGGTGGTCCGGCGGTGGCCGGTGACCTGCTGGTAGTGGGCACGCTGGATGGCCACGTCTATGCGGTGAATGCGAAAAACGGCGATCCGCGCTGGAGCGCCGAGTTGAGCGCTTCGGTGTTGGCTTCCCCGGTCATTGCCGGCGATCTGGTCGTGGTGCGTACGCAGGACGGTCGTGTTTACGGGCTCGATGCAGCCAGCGGTGACCGTCGCTGGGTTTACGATCAGGGCAACGTGCCCTTGCTCAGTTTGCGTGGCAACGGCACGTTGCTGGTCGCCAATGGCGTGGTGTTCATGGGTAGCGACGACGGCAAACTGGTGGCCCTGCGCCAGGACAATGGCGCCAGGTTGTGGGAACAGAAACTCGCCAGCGGTGAAGGCCGCACGGAAATCGACCGCCTGAACGATGCCGATGGTTCGGTGTTGCTGGCAGGCAGCACGCTCTATACCGCGGCCTACCACGGCAACCTCGTGGCAGTGGATGGCCCCAGCGGCCGGCCGCTGTGGGCACATCCGTTCTCCAGCTTCGGCGCGCTGTCCGCCAATGACCACGCGATCTTCGCGGTCAACGACGAGTCGCAGGTGTGGGCCTTCGACAAGAGTGGTGGCGCGGACATGTGGAAGAACGATGCGCTCAAGTATCGCTGGCTGACCGGTCCGGCGGTGCAGGGCAATTATGTGGTGGTGGGTGACATCGAGGGTTATGTGCACTGGCTGCAGGCCGGTGATGGGGCGTTGGCCGCACGCGAACGCCTGTCCAAGCATGCCATCCGGGCCCAGCCGCTGGTTGTTGGCGACGTGGTCTACGTTGAGGACGTGCAGGGCCGCATCGGCGCGTACCGCCTCACGCCGCAGTGAGCATGACCACGCTTGGTCGGCGGTAGCTCCGGCCCGCGCCGTTTGCTGTTGAAGTTGCCGCTGGCACTGCGACCGGGGCTGTATCAACTTGCGCAGGCAGCGTGGGCACACGACCGTGATATCGGCGCAGCGGTCAATCAGCATGGTGCAGCCCGCGCTGGCGCGTGGTGCGCGCGCCCTCCGGCAGAACACCCGCCGGGTGCTGCATCGTCTGTGGTTGCCATACACTCCTGAGGCCGGCTCAAGGCACTTCGGCGCGTTGCCGACATTCACCTCAAGGTTACTTATCATGTTGCCCGTCGTCGCACTCGTTGGCCGTCCGAATGTCGGCAAGTCGACCTTGTTCAATGTGCTCACGCGCAGCCGTGATGCGTTGGTCGCTGACATGCCCGGCGTCACCCGCGACCGGCATTACGGCGTGTGCCGCGGCGCGGAGCGGCCGTTCGTGGTGGTCGACACCGGCGGCCTGTCCGGTGTGGCCGAGTCGATGGATGAGCTCACGGCCACGCAGGTGCGTCTGGCGATCGCGGAAGCGCAGGTGCTGGTGTTTGTGGTGGATGCCCGCGAGGGTTTGCTGCCGCAGGATTACGCGATCCTGGGTGAGTTGCGGCGTAGCGGCAAACCCATCGTGGTCGCGATCAACAAGACCGACGGACTGGACGAAGACACGGTGCTGAACGAGTTTTCCGCGTTCGGCATGCGCAGCATGTTGCCACTGGCCGCCGCCCACAACCGCGGGACGGATGACTTGATCGGGATGCTGCTGCCGCTGTTGCCCGTCGACCAGGGCGATGCCGCAGCAGCGAACGATGAAGACGGCACCATCCGGGTGGCGATCGTGGGGCGCCCGAACGCTGGCAAATCCACCTTGATCAATCGCTTGCTGGGTGAAGAGCGGCTGATCGTGTCCGCGGTCGCCGGCACCACGCGCGATCCGATTCGCGTGCCACTGGAACGCGATGGCAAACGCTACACGCTGATCGATACCGCAGGCATTCGGCGCAAGGCGCGTGTTGAGGAAGCAGTGGAGAAGTTCAGCGTCATCAAGACCCTGCAGTCCATCGCCGCCGCGCAAGTCGTGGTGGTGATGATCGATGCCCGCGAGAACCTGGCCGAACAGGATTTGACCCTGATCGGCTACGCGCTGGACGCCGGCCGGGCGCTGGTGATCGCAATCAACAAATGGGATGGTCTGGACAAGTACCAGCGTGAGGAATGCATGCGTGCGCTGGATCGGCGCCTGGTGTTTGTGGAGTGGGCCAGGCAGGTGCACATTTCGGCACTGCATGGCTCGGGCTTGCGCGAATTGATGCGTGCAGTGGTACGCGCGCACGGCTCGGCAACGCGAGTGCTGGTCAGTTCGGATTTGACCAAGGCGCTGGAGCAGGCGTACGAGGCGTATCAGCCGCCACTGGTGCAGGGCCATGCGCCGCGCCTGCGCTTTGCCCATCCGGGCGGAACGAACCCGCCGACGATCGTCATCCACGGCACGCGTACCAAACACATTGCACCGGCCTATCAGCGCTATCTGGAGAATTTCTTCCGCAAGCGCTACCGACTCGAGGGCACACCCGTGCGCATTGCTTTCCGCGAAGGTGAGAACCCGTACGCCGGGCGCAAGAAGGTGCTGACCAAGGAACAGGAGCAGAAGGCCCGGCGCAGGGTGAGCGAGCTGATCAAACGCACGCGTTGAGCGCGGGGCATCCGGTCAGTCGAGATCCGGCGGCAGCAAACCGTACACGGCGGCGTCCTGCGCTTGCTCGCGTGTCCACAACCGGTGCCGGGCAATCGTTTCGAACTTCGCACCGATACGTTCGGCCGTGGCGCGGCTTGGCGCGTTGTCGGGCAGTACGACGACCTCGATGCGGATCAGCCCCAGTTGCTCAAAGCCATAACGGGCAACCAGCCGCGCTGCCGTGCTGCCCACGCCTTGTCGCTGGCGTGACTGGCGCACCCAGTAACCCAGATTGGCGCAGCGGTGGATCCGGTCACGTTGGCTGAGCCCTGCGCCACCCAGCAGTTCACCAGAGTTCGCAGCGACCAGCGCGAACGCGAAATGCGTGCCTGAGCGCCAGCCCGCCTGGCAATGCGCGACCCAGGCTGCAGCGTCCTGTTCCGTGTAACCTGCGCGGCACCACGGCAGCCAGCGCCCGACGCTGGCCACGGATTCATGTACGGCGGCGGCCAGCGCCGGCACGTCGCCTGCCCGCCACGGCCGCAACGACAAGCCGCCATCGGTCACTGCGACGGTGTCGCGCAAGGGCTCGTTTGCGTGCATGTCGGCCTGCCGTTTGTGCGCGTCTGGTGCAGCCGGGATAATGCAGGACTTTACCGACGGGTATCAACATGAGTGCACGCATTCTCGATGGCAAGCGCATTGCGCATGAACTGCTGGATCGCGTGCGCGTTGGCGTTGATGCCCGGATTGCGCATGGACTGGCCGCACCCGGTCTGGCGGTGGTGCTGGTGGGTGATGACGCGGCGTCTTCGGTCTATGTGCGCAACAAGCGCAAGGCGTGTCAGCAAGTCGGCTTTCGTTCGTTTGATCATGATTTGCCGCCGACGGTCACCCAGGTCGAATTGTTTGCGCTGATTGACCGGCTCAACGCCGATCCGGCGGTGCATGGCATCCTCGTGCAATCGCCGTTGCCGACGCATATCGATGAGGATGCGCTGGTCGATCGCATCGATCCGGACAAGGATGTGGATGGCTTTCACGCGGTCAATGTGGGGCGTCTCGCACTGCGTCGTTTTGGCCTGCGCCCGTGCACGCCCAAGGGCGTGATGACGTTGTTGGGACACACTGATCGGCCGGTGCGCGGGCAGCACGCGGTCGTGGTGGGCGTCTCCAACCATGTCGGGCGGCCACTGGTGCTGGAGCTGATGATTGCCGGTTGCACAACCACCTCGTGTCATCGCTTTACCCACGATCTGTCCGGCTTTGTGCGCCAGGCCGATATCGTGATTGTGGCGGTCGGCAAGCCGGGATTGGTCAAGGGTGACTGGATCAAGCCGGGCGCGGTGGTGATCGACATCGGCATCAATCGTCTTGCGGATGGCCACCTGGTGGGCGACGTGGAGTTTGCCGCGGCGGCGCGCCGTGCCAGCTGGATCACGCCCGTGCCTGGCGGCGTGGGGCCGATGACCGTGGCGACGCTGATGGAAAACACGCTGGAAGCTGCACAAGCGCGCGACGCGTGGTGACGGAGAAGCGTGAAGGTAGGCGAGGGGCACCGGCCAACTGGCGAGCGTCACGATAGGCCGCGTATAATCCCCTCTTTGCTGCGGGACTTTTTGTATGCGCATCCTCGCCGAGGCCCTTACCTACGACGATGTGTTCCTCGTTCCGGCGCATTCACTTGTGCTGCCGCGCGATGTTGACACCTCCACCCGACTCACGCGGAAGCTGCGTCTGAACATCCCGATCGTGTCCGCCGCGATGGACACCGTGACCGAGGCGCGCCTGGCCATCACCATGGCGCAGAGCGGTGGCATCGGCATCATCCACAAGAACATGACGGTCGAGCAGCAGTCCGCCGAAGTGCGGCTGGTGAAGAAGTTCGAGGCTGGCGTCATCCGCAATCCAATCACCGTCAGCCCGGACACCTCCATCCGCGAGGTGCTGCGCCTGACCCATGCGCACAATATTTCCGGCGTGCCGGTAGTGGATGGGGAGCAGCTGGTCGGCATTGTCACCAGTCGCGACATGCGCTTCGAGCGCAAGCACGATGATCCGGTGCGCAACATCATGACGCGCAAGGACAAGTTGATCACCGTGCGCGAGGGTGCCAATCAGGATGAAGTGCTGCAATTGCTGCACAAGTTCCGGATCGAGAAGGTGCTGGTGGTCAACGACGCGTTCCAGTTGCGCGGGCTGATCACCGTCAAGGATATTCAGAAGGCGCGCGACAATCCGCACGCAGCCAAGGACGAGCATGACACGCTGATGGTTGGCGCGGCGGTCGGCGTCAGTGGGGATACCGAGCAGCGGATTCCCGCGCTGGTGGATGCCGGTGTCGATGTACTGGTGGTGGACACGGCGCATGGCCACTCGCAGGGCGTGATTGAGCGGGTCGCGTGGGTCAAGAAGCGTTATCCGCAGGTGCAGTTGATTGCCGGCAACATCGTCACTGGCGAAGCGGCGCGGGCGCTGCTGGATGCCGGCGCGGATGCGGTCAAGGTGGGCGTCGGTCCCGGGTCCATCTGCACCACGCGGGTGGTGGCTGGTGTCGGTGTGCCGCAGATCACGGCCATCGACATGGTGGCCACCGCACTGAAGAACGAAATTCCGTTGATCGCCGATGGCGGCATTCGCTACTCCGGCGATATCCCCAAGGCGCTGGCCGCCGGGGCATCGTGCGTGATGCTTGGCTCCATGTTTGCCGGCACCGAGGAATCACCAGGCGAGATCGAGCTGTTCCAGGGCCGCTCGTACAAGAGCTATCGCGGCATGGGTTCGATCGGTGCCATGCAACTGGGCTCCAAGGATCGTTATTTCCAGGACGAGATCGAGGCCGACAAACTGGTCCCCGAGGGCATCGAAGGTCGTGTGCCATATCGTGGGCCGCTGCGCAACATCATTCATCAGCTGATTGGCGGCTTGCGTGCGTCGATGGGTTATCTGGGCGCAGCGACCGTCGAGGATGTGCGCAGCAAGGCGCAATTTGTGCGTGTCACCTCAGCCGGCATTACCGAGGCGCATCCGCATGACGTGCAGATCACCAAGGAAGCACCGAATTACCGTCTCAGGTCCTGACCGCGGCGGTGAACCGGGAACGGGTAACCTGCGGCCGGTGGCGATAGCGCCATGGGCGCGCGGTCCAGGGCGATGGGGTATACCTCGGCCTGGTCACGATGTCCTCCGTTCCGGCCTCCATTCCCTGTTTGAAACGCCATGACCAGCATTCATTCCGACAAGATCCTCATCCTCGATTTCGGCGCGCAGTACACGCAGCTGATCGCGCGGCGTATTCGCGAGATTGGCGTGTACTGCGAGATCTGGGCGTGGGATCACGACCCGGCAGACATCGCCGCGTTTGGCGCCAGGGGCATCATCCTGTCCGGTGGGCCGGAGTCGACCACGGCAGTGGACGCACCTGCCGCGCCGTCCACCGTGTATGCCGCGGGCGTGCCGATCCTGGGGATCTGCTACGGCATGCAAACCATGGCGGCACAGCTCGGCGGGGCCACCGAGGCTTCTGGTGCGCGCGAGTTCGGCCATGCCCAGGTCGAAGTTGTCGCTGACAGTCAGCTGCTCAATGGTTTGACGGATGTGCCCGGTGCGCGACGACTCGAAGTGTGGATGAGTCACGGCGACCATGTGGCGCAAATACCGCCCGGCTTCGTCGTTACCGGCACGACCGCGCGCATTCCCGTGGCGGCGATGGAGAACGCGGCCAGACGTTGGTATGGCGTGCAATTTCATCCGGAAGTGACACACACCAGACAGGGCGAGGCGCTGCTCAAGCGTTTCGTCGCGGACATTTGTGGCTGCCAGACCCTGTGGACCGCGGCCAACATCATCGACGATCAGATCGCGCGTGTGCGCGCCCAGGTAGGTGACGACCGCGTGCTGCTGGGCCTGTCCGGCGGGGTCGATTCGTCAGTGGTTGCGGCGCTGTTGCATCGCGCGATTGGCAAGCAGCTGACCTGCGTGTTCGTCGACACCGGTTTGCTGCGCCGGGGCGAGGGCGATCAGGTGATGGCGACGATGGCGGCTGCCGCCAGCGAGCAGGGCATGGGCGTGCAGGTGATCCGCGTCAACGCCGCCGACCGCTACTTTGCCGCGCTGGCCGGCGTCGCCGATCCGGAAGCCAAGCGCAAGATCATCGGCGGCTTGTTCGTGCAGATCTTTGACGAGGAATCCGCAAAGCTGGCAAGCGCTGGTGGCGCCAGCGTGAAGTGGCTGGCGCAGGGCACGATCTATCCTGACGTCATCGAATCGGCGGGCAGCAGGACCGGCAAGGCACACGTCATCAAGAGTCATCACAACGTCGGCGGCCTGCCGGCGCACATGCAGCTCAGCTTGCTCGAACCGCTGCGCGAGCTGTTCAAGGACGAAGTGCGCCGCATCGGTGTCGCGCTGGGCCTGCCACGCGCGATGGTGTATCGCCACCCGTTCCCCGGCCCGGGCCTGGGCGTGCGCATTTTGGGCGAGGTGAAGCGCGAGTACGCAGAACTGCTGGCGCAAGCCGATGCGATCTTCATCGACGAGCTGCGCAAGGCGGAGCTGTATGACCAGACCAGCCAGGCGTTTGCCGTGTTCCTGCCGGTCAAATCCGTGGGTGTGGTGGGTGATGCGCGCGCCTACGAATGGGTGATTGCGTTGCGCGCGGTGGAAACCATCGATTTCATGACGGCCCGCTGGTCGCGTCTGCCCTACGAGTTTCTCGCCACGGTGTCCAACCGCATCATCAACGAGCTGCGCGGCGTGTCTCGTGTGGTATATGACATCAGCGGCAAGCCGCCGGCCACGATCGAGTGGGAGTGATGGCTGCCACGTGCATGCGGCCGCGTTGCATCTCGTGCGGCGTGCTTGGCAGCGTGGTTGGTCAGTTGGCCTTGCGGATCCAACGCACACGTGGGTGATAAGGAACCAGCTGTGGAACGCCAGTCGCCCGCCGCGGATGTGGAGCACATGCGTCGTGCGTTGGAGCTGGCGATGCACGCCCGGGATGCCGAGCACGAAGTACCCGTAGGCGCGGTGCTGGTGCACGCTGGGGTCGTGGTTGGTGAAGGGTGGAATCGCAACATCGCGCTGCATGATCCGACGGCGCACGCCGAGATCCAGGCGCTGCGTGCCGCGTGCGCCAGGCTTGGCAATCATCGCTTGCCGGGTGCCACGTTGTACGTCACGCTGGAGCCGTGTGTGATGTGTGCCATGGCGCTGATCCACGCGCGCGTTGCCCGGGTCGTCTACGCCGCCGCCGACCCCAAGACCGGCGCTGCCGGCAGCAAATTCGATACGCTCATCAGCG
>DAITPL010000073.1:0-13274 GCA_036833615.1 Rhodanobacter sp. | reverse complement strand
GCGATGATGACCCAGAGCAACACATTTTTCGCTGTTTCGTTCATGCACGGTTCTCGCCGGGTGACTTGGTGGATGGCTTGCGACCAACGGCCAATGCGTATACCTCGCGTGAACGTGCGCGCGAGGCCTTGGGTTTACGCATGGTTACGCGGGCGAACTCCTTGCGCAACCCACGCAGATAATCATCGAAGCCAGCTCCCTGGAACAATTTGATCAGGAACGAGCCACCGGGCCTCAACCATTGCCGGCTGAAATCCAGCGCCAGCTCGGCCAGCGCCATGGCACGGATCTGGTCAGCGAGGCCCACACCACTCATATTGGGGGCCAGATCGGACAGCACAAGATCGACACTCTGACCATGCAGCCGCGCTTCCAGCTCATGCAACACCGTTTCCTCGCGAAAATCGCCCTGCAAAAAGTCCACCCCGGCGATGCCCTGCATGGGCAGGATGTCCAGCGCAATGACCTTGCCGCTGTCACCCAGGCGTTCACGCACCAATTGCGACCAGCTGCCAGGTGCGGCGCCTAGGTCCACCACGGTGATGCCAGGCTTCAGCAACCGGTCACGCTCGATCAACTCTTCCAGTTTGTAGACCGCGCGCGAGCGCAAGCCCTCGGCCTGCGCCTTCTTCACAAATTCGTCGTTGAAGTGCTCGCGCAGCCAGCCAGCACTGCTTTTGCTGCGGGTCATGGAGAAAACTGCCGTGTTACGAACTGACAGGATACCGGGAAAGCATCCCCATCACTGCTCAGGCGCAACGATCGAAGCGACCGCGCTTTGCAACCGTGGCCGCCGCGCATGATAACCTTCGTCGTTCATTGTACGCGCGCGAGCAACTGGCACATGGCTCTCTCCACTTCACAGAATCGCTATCTGCGCGGACTGGCGCACGACCAGAGCGCGGTCATCCTGCTCGGCGCCAAGGGCGCCACGGCCGCTGTGGTCAAAGAGCTGGATCTGGCGCTGAACCATCACGAACTGGTCAAGGTGAAACTGTCTGGCGGCAGCAAGGACGAGCGCCAGCTCCAGCTCGAGGCACTGGCCACCGGCACTCGAGCCGAAACCGTGCACCAGATCGGTCACGTTGCAGTGTTGTTTCGGCGCAACGTCGACGAACCGAAAATCGCGCTGCCACGCTGATGGACCTCGCCCTTGATCGCCCCGAAGGTTATCTGTACGTGCGCCGCGTCGACGCCCGTCATGTGACTCTGGTGGATCGTGATCTCGCTTGCAGTTTCCTGCTGGCCCCGGATCGGGTGATCGAGGACTGGACGGTCGACAACGCGGCGCTGCTCGACGAGAGCCATGTCGCCGCATTGCTGGAGTTGCAGCCCGAATTGGTGGTGCTGGGTACGGGCGAACACCAGGTCTTTCCCGCTGCAGCGTTCATGGCCGGCTTTTTGCGCAAGGGTGTGGGCGTGGAGGTGATGGACAACGCTGCAGCCGCGCGCACTTACAACCTGTTGGCCAGCGAGGGTCGACACGTCGTGGCCGGGTTCATTCTGCCCAGCGCGTAACCTGTACCCGTTGCAAGGGCCGCCGGCATGCCGAGTGTGCCGCGACAGCGTCACGTGCGCCATTTCATTGCGTCGCGAACCGCCATGGTCCGCGCCAGCGGCACTTGTGGGCCACCTAGCGTGGCGGCAGGTAGACCAGCGGGTCGACCGGATTACCATCCTTGCGAATCTGGAATTCCAGTCCGTTGTGCGCAGCGCCGGTGGCGCCCATCTCGGCAATTTGCTGACCGGCACTGACGTGCTGGCCCTCCTTGACCAGCCGCGTGCGATTGTGGCCGTAAGCCGACAGCAGGCTGTCGCTGTGCTTGATGATCACCAGCTCACCGTAGCCGACCAGGCCGTTGCCGCTGTAAACCACCACGCCGTCGGCAGCCGAACGCACGGGTTCGCCCGTCTTGCCGGAGATCTCGATCCCGGGAATCGCATCTGTACTCCGGAACCGCTTCACCACCGCACCTGCCGCTGGCCAACGCCACGCCAGGCCACTGACGGCGCGTGACGGTGCGCTGGGCACCGCGGCCGGCACCGTTGGCTTCGGCACCATCGCCGGTGCTGGCGCGCCCGCAACGGGTACCACGCCGGCCGAAGCCGCGGTCACCGGCGAAACACCCGGCGCCGTGGAACCTGGCGACTGCGCACCAGAGCCCGCCGCTGCGGGTGGCGCCATCGCCGCACCCGCGGCAACATGGGTCGACGTCGACGGCGACACCGGCTCAAACACCGGTGCCGCCGGGGGCACAGGAGAAGTTGCTGTAGACCGGGTTGCCGCCACTGGCGGCCTCGGCGCAACCGCGATCGACGGCGCGGGCGTCCCCGGCGACAAACGCAAGCGTTGCCCGGGCCAGATGGTGTATGGCTCCGCAATCTGGTTCCACTGCGCCAGATCGCGAAAATCCACGCCGTTGCGAAACGCGATTGAATACAGTGTGTCGCCCTTGAGCACCGTATACATGCCGCCGGGAATCGGCGTACGTGCAAGCGTGGTCGCCGACGCCGGATGCACTGCTCCGGCTGCCGGTTCGACCACGACTGAACTGCGCATCGTGCCACAGGCCGCCAGCAACAACGGCACGGCCGCCATCATCGGCCATTGGAAATATCGATCCATGCGCGACAGCATACCGAGGCAGGCGGGGTTTTTCATACGCTGCGTGCCGCAGTCGCTCAGCGTAACCAGAGCCAGACCACCAACCCGGCCAGCAAGACCAGCGCGGCCCAGCCAATCCACTCAATGTTCTTGCGCAGCATGTGCTCGGCGCGTTCACCAAACAAGCGGATCAGCAATGCCAGCAGCCAGACACGCTTGCCGCGACCAACCGCCATGCATGCCAGGAAAGGCACCAGCGGGACGCCGACGATGCCCGCGGCCCAGGTGACAAACTTCATCGGGATCACTGGTTGCAACGCGGCCAGCGTCAGTGCTCCCAGCATGGTCAGCCAATGCTGGTTCATATCCAGCCGCAACGTTTCCACCCAGGTGGTGACGATGGCCTGCATGTGCACGCTGAACAGCGGTCGCACCCATTCGTACGCCCAATGCCCCAGCGCGTAGCCGACAAGTGCACCCAGCAATGAAAACAGCAACGAAATATTCGCGTAGAAAAATGCTTTGGCACGCTTGGCCAGCATCATCGGCGCCAGCATGACCTCGGGCATCACCGGAAAGATGAAAGCTTCGACGAAGCTGAGTCCGCACAGGTAATACGCGGCCCGCGGTGCGCTCGCCCACCCCAGCGCGTGGGCGTAGAACTTTCCGAATAATTGCATCAGCCAATCCCGCCCAGCAGGGGCACGAAGCTGACCGCGCCAAGCTCCTCCTGCACAAAGTCACCGTGGCCATCGCCACGCATGCGTATCAACGTTTGCCGGCTCGGCGAACCGACCGGACCCACCAACACGCCAGTCGGGCTCAACTGGTCGAGGATGCGGCTGGGAATCGTGTCGCCCGCCGCCGTCAGGATGATGCCGTCAAACGGGGCCTCAGCAGCCCAGCCGAGCTTGCCATCATCATGCCGCGTGCGGACGTTGGCCAGTCCCAGCTGGCGAAAGCGCCGGCGTGCCTGACGCAGCAACTCCTCAATACGCTCCACGGTGAACACCTGCGGCACCAAAGTGGCCAGCACCGCCGCCTGGTAGCCCGAGCCGGTGCCAATCTCCAGCACTTTCTGCGGCACACCAAACTCCAGCAACGCTTCGGTCATGCGCGCCACCACCCAGGGTTGCGAAATGGTCTGGCCATGACCGATCGGCAGTGCATTGTTCTCATACGCATGGGAGTGCAAGGCTTGATCAATGAAGTGATGCCGGGGCAGATTGCGGATGACGTCGATCACGCGCAGGTCGGCAATGCCGGCTTCCTGCAAGGCAAGTACAAGGCGGTCACGCGCACGCTGGGAGGTCACGCCCTCCCCGCGCAGTTGCGCCGGCGGCAGTGGATAAACCCCGTTCATCGCTCGGCTACCTCGTCATTGGTATCGCGCTCGCCCACCATGTCGTCACCCAGGCCCTGCATCCAGCTGCTGACCTTCTCCAGCGCCTGGAAGCGGGTCAGATCAACGTGAATGGGCGTCACTGAAACATACCCGCGGCGTACCGCGTTGAAATCCGTACCGGGACTTGCGTCGTCCACCTCGCCAGCCGGTCCGATCCACCAGATCGGACGCCCGCGCGGATCAATCTGCTCGATGGACGGTGCCGAACGATGCCGACGCCCGAGCCGGGTCACTTCAAAACCGCGGATTTCAGCCCACGGGAGATCCGGTACATTCACATTCAGGATCGTGTCCGCCGGCAACGGGTCGACCAGCAAGCGCCGCATCAGCAACAGCACCGCCTGCGCAGCCGAGTCGTAATGCACGCCGGTGTGATCGCTGGTCACCAAGGATACGGCGATCGCCGGCAAACCGAGGAAACGCCCTTCCATCGCCGCCGAAACCGTGCCCGAATAGATCACGTCATCGCCAAGATTGGCCGAGTTGTTGATCCCGGACACGACCATGTCCGGCTCATGTTCAAGCAGGCCGGCGAGGGCCAGATGCACACAATCGGTTGGCGTGCCGGCCACGCGAAAGTAGCCATTGCCGACCGGCAACACGCGTAACGGGGCGTCCAGCGTAAGTGAGTTGCTGGCCCCCGAACGATCCCGATCCGGTGCCACCACGGTCACCTCGCCGACCGCGCGCAAGCGCTCGGCGAGCACGTGAATGCCCGGTGCATCCACGCCGTCGTCGTTGCTGACCAGAACTCGCATGTCGCTCCGCAAGAAAATCGAACGCGAACGCGCCGATGGCCAGCGCGTTGCAAGACTTGAAGTCTACTCGACGGTGAGGCTGGTTTCACTTGCATCAGGCACCCTGTCCCGCAGGACGCGGGTTGTTTCGGCATTGGCCGGAAGCCTGGGCGATGGAAACTCCCGAGGGGTAGAGTGGTTGCCCGAACCCAAAGCTTTGATCGATTCACTGGCCCATGGTGGTTCCATGGGCCAGAAACGACGGATAGCGGACCGCCCAACGGCGCTGCAGCCCGAAGATTTCTGCCGCCCAGACTCTTGGCAAGGACAAATGAAACAGACCCCGCCACCACCCGTCGGCAACGAGGATCGCCAGCTGTTCCGCACCATGGTGGGTGCCGTGCGTCCACTCGCCACCAGCACCCCACCATTGGCCCGCGCGCGGCCGCTGCCAGCGCGGCTGCCTGGCAACGTCGATAACGCCCGCAGCAGGTGGTCCAACCTGCCATACAGCCCCGCGCTATCTGCGGTACCGGAGCGGTTGAGTTACCTGCGCGCCGGCTGTGCCACAAAGCTGTTGCGCCAACTTCGACGCGCACGTTATCCAGTGCAGGGCGAGCTGGATCTGCATCAGCTGACCGTAGCCGCGGCGCACGCCAAGCTTGGCGCGTTCCTCACCGGAGCACGGCAACGTCGGTGGCGCTGTGTGCGCGTGGTGCACGGCAAGGGCCTGCGCTCCGGCGCCCGGGGGCCGGTATTGAAGCAGCTGACGGATCACCTGTTGCGCGAATGTACTGACGTGCTGGCGTTTGCCTCGGCGCCGCCGGCGCTCGGCGGTACGGGCGCCGTGCTGGTGTTGCTGCGCGCGAGCTATACCACCAGCTCGCGCACGACAACCGTTGCATAGCTGCCGGCGGGCAGGTCAAACGCCAGCTCCAGCATGCCGGCGTCGAGCCAGCGCCACTTCAGGTCGTGCGGCAGCAACCGCAACGCGCGCCGATCCTGATCCACGTGCGCCGCGCTCAATCCCTGCACGAGATCGGCGTGCGTCGCCCCCACCGCACGCTCAAGCGCACCGGCCTGGCTGGTGCTGGGTGGCTCGCCCTGCCCCCATAACGGGCCGGACGGATGAATGTCTCCGCGTGCCAGGCGCTCGGCCAGGGCGGCGGTGTGCGGCTCCGGACCAAACCACGAGTGCGAACCGGCCAATGCCCAGATTTCCCCATCCAGCGCGGTGTCCCACGTGCCTTGCTCGACGCGCGTCGCCAGCACGTCGTTGAAGATCTGCGAGCGTGCCGCCGACAGCAACAACGAACGCTGGTTGCGCTCCACCCGGCGCCCGGCAAACATCGAGCGCGCCTGCGCCACGTTGTCGCCGGCGCGGCCAAAGCGTTGTTCGCCAAAATAATTCGGTACCCCGCGGGCGGCGATTTGCGCCAGCAATGCATCGGCAGCGGAGCGATCACCCTGCACGGCACGCAATGTCAGCACAAAGCGGTTGCCCCGCAACGCGCCACGTTTGAGCTTGCGCGAATGCCGGGTTGCCGCCAGCACCTGGACACCGGCACAGCCCAGCCTTGACCAGTCCGGATCGGGTTTGCCGGCGAGCTGTACGGAAAAGGTCTGTCGCGTGACGGCATGTCGATCCTTCAAACCGGCATAGCCAACGGCGACCGGGGGCACGCCGGCAAACTTCGCCAGTTCACGCGCGACCCAAGCGGTGTTGGCGTCACGTTTTTCCACCCACAACAGCGCATGCTCGCCGTGGCCATCCGCATCGTAGCCAAGGATTTCCTCGACCCGGAAGTCTTCTGCAGTCGCGCGCAGCGTCGCGCTCAGCACCGGCCCGCCGTACGCGCGGGGCAGTTCGCTCGCCGCTGCGCGGTTTGGTGTCATCTCGGGTTCGCCCATCATTCGCTCCACCGGTTATACCGGGATCCACGCGCCACGGCACTCGCTCCGCTGCCCGGCGCTACACCAGAAACACGGTCGCCAGGCCGAGAAAGATGAAAAAGCCGCCACTGTCGGTCATGGCCGTAATCAGCACGCTGGACCCGATGGCCGGATCGCGACCAAAGCGGG
The DNA here is from genome assembly GCA_036833615.1 of Rhodanobacter sp. Lineage (GTDB taxonomy): Bacteria > Pseudomonadota > Gammaproteobacteria > Xanthomonadales > Rhodanobacteraceae > Rhodanobacter. The sequence goes on along the minus strand of DAITPL010000073.1, from coordinate 6,445 downwards.
TCATCAACATGGGAATGCCCACGCCGCAGAATGCCGCCAGCAGCAAATTGAGCGCCATCGCCGCAGCCATCACCAGGCCCAGCGCCCAGCTGTCGTACAGCCACCATGCGGCCAGGCCGATGACGCCGCCCCACGCCACGCCATTGAGCAGCGCCACGATCAGCTCCTTGCGCCACAGCCGGCGTGCGCTGGCGAGGCTGATCTGCTTGAGCGCGAGTCCGCGCACAATCATGGTGATGGTCTGGTTGCCGGAGTTGCCACCGATACCGGCCACGATCGGCATCAATGCCGCAAGCGCCACCAGCTCACGAATCGAGCCTTCGAACACGCTGATGACCCGCGACGCGATGAAGGCAGTCATCAGGTTGATCGCCAACCACGCCCAACGGTTGCGCAGCGATTTCCACACCGAGGCGAAAATATCCTCCTCTTCGCGCAGACCGCCGCGGCTGAGCACTTCACTCTCGCTTTGCTCCCGGATCACGTCGACCATCGCATCAATGGTGATACGCCCGATCAAACGCCCGGCGGCATCCACCACGGGCGCGGTCACCAGGTCGTAGCGCTCAAAGGCCTGGGCGGCTTCATAGGCATCGTCATCAGGGTGAAACGTGTTCACGTCCGGCGCCATCACCTCGCTGACCATGCGCTCCGGCGGGTTCACCAGCAGCCAGTGCAGCGGCAGCACGCCGGTCAGCAAGTTGTTCTGGTTGACCACGAACAGCTTGTCGGTCTGCGCCGGCAGTTCGGCAAAGCGCCGCAGATAGCGCAAAACCACTTCGAGGCTGACATCCTCGCGAATGGTGACCATCTCGAAATCCATCAGCGCGCCGAGCTGATCATCCTGATAGGACAATGCCGACTGCAACTGCGCACGTTGCTGCGTGTCCAGGCCGGCCATCAACTCCGGCAGCATCGCACTGGGCAGATCGTCGACCAGATCCGCCAGCTCGTCCGCGTCCAGCGATCCGGCAGCGGCCAGGATTTCGTGGTGATCCATGTCCGCGATCAGCGATTCGCGCACCGCATCGGACACTTCCAGCAAGATGTCGCCGTCGTCGCCGGCCCTTACCAGCTGCCAGGCGGCCAAGCGCTCATCGAGCGGCAACGCTTCAAGGATGAAGGCGATATCCGCCGGATGCAGGTCCGCGAGCTGCGCGCGCAACGCAGCCTGAGCTGCCGCCGGCAGCGTACCTGCGGGATGCGCGGTGAACAGTGCGGCGATGGTTTCCAGGCGCTCGCGCAAGCGCAGTACCGCTTGTGGCTCTGCTTCGGTCATGCGTGCTCCAGCAGGACGCAGGCTTGCGCCGCGAGGCCATCGCCGCGTCCGAGAAAGCCGAGCCGCTCGGTGGTGGTGCCCTTGACGCTGATGCAATCCGGCGCCACGCCAAGGTCGGCTGCCAGGCGTTCGCACATCAATGCGGTGTGCGCAGCAATCCTTGGCTCCTCACCAATTACCGTGACGTCGGCATTGCCGAGCCGGTAGCCACGCTCGCGCATCAGCGCCGCTGCATGGCGCAGGAAGTCGCGACTGTCCGCGTCACGCCAGCGCTCGTCGGTCGGCGGAAAGTGGCTGCCGATGTCGCCCAGCGCCAGCGCGCCGAAGATCGCATCGCATAGCGCGTGGATCACCACGTCGCCATCGGAGTGCGCCATCAGCCCGCGGGCGTGGACAATGCGCACGCCACCCAGGGTGACGTGATCGCCGACGCCGAACGCGTGCACATCAAACCCGGTGCCCACCCGCATCATGTCGTCCTCGGCAGCAGAAATTCGGCCAGCACAAAATCCGCCGGGGTGGTGATCTTGAGATTGTCCTCGGCACCTTCCACCAGCAAGGGCGTGAAACCGGCGCGCTCCATCGCCATGGCTTCGTCGCTGACGATCATCCCCTCACGCGCTGCAGCACGCAGCGCCGCGGTCAGCTGCCCGCGCCGGAACAACTGCGGCGTGAAGGCCCGCCAGCGCCGTTCGCGCGGCTCGGTAAGCACGCTGCAACCCCGCTCGTCGGCACGTTTGAGCGTATCGCGCAGCGGCGCGCCGAGCAGGCCACCATCATCGCGCGCGGCAAGTTCGATCAGGCGCGAAATGTCCGACGTGCGCACGCAAGGTCGCGCGGCGTCGTGCACCAGGACGAAATCCTCGGCGCGGACGCTGTCGGGAAGTGCTTCCAACCCTGCCAGCACGGAGTCGCAGCGCTCGGCACCACCAATGGTGGTGAGCACCGGTTGGCCGTTGCAGGTGGTCCACCCCGGCCAGTGAGCGTCGGCCGCAGCCAGCACCACCAGCAAACCGGCGAGCTGCGGCTGAACGGCCAGACGCTGCAAGGTGTGCCAGAGCAATGGCTGGCCGGCCAGTGGCAGATATTGCTTGGGCAACTGTGCGCCGACCCGCGTGCCACGACCCGCCGCCGGTACCACGCACCACACCGGCGCGGCGTTCATGGCGTGCCATGCGGAGTTGCGGGCGGCGGCACCGCCAGCACCGTGCCGGTGCCCGCGGGTCGCTCCACCACCTGATAGAACACCTCACCAGGCTTGATCAGGCCCAATTCGGTGCGCGCGCGCGCCTCGATCGCCTGGTCACCGTGCTTGAGGTCGAGTACGTCGGCGGCCAGCGCTTGATTGCGTTGCTGCAGTTTCGCGTTTTCGTCAGCCTGCTTCTTCACCGCGACGCGCAGGTTGTCGACTGCGTGCATGCTCCCGCTGCCCGACCACAACTTGAACTGCAAGGCGATCAATGCGACCAGCAGGATCAGGGCAATCCAACGCAACATCAGGTTGCAACCTCCCTGTTCAGCCGGGCAAACGCGCCAGGTTGGGGAATGCCTGGCGACCGGCGTAGCGGGCATCGGCGCCCAGTTGTTCTTCAATGCGCAGCAACTGGTTGTACTTCGCCACGCGATCCGAGCGGCACAACGAGCCGGTCTTGATCTGCGTCGCGGTGCTCGCTACGGCAATGTCGGCGATGGTGGTGTCTTCCGTCTCGCCGGAGCGATGCGAGATCACGGCGGAATAATTTACTGCATCCGCCATCGCGACCGCTTCCAGCGTCTCCGACAAGGTGCCGATCTGGTTCACCTTGATCAGGATGGAGTTCGCAATGTGCCTGGCGATACCTTCGCGGAAGATGGCCGGGTTGGTGACAAACAAATCGTCGCCTACCACCTGGACGCGTTCGCCAATCGTCTCGGTGAGCAGCTTCCAGCCATCCCAGTCGCCCTCGGCCATGCCGTCTTCAACGCTGACAATCGGGTATTGCGTGGTCCAGCCGGCGAGCAATTCGGCAAATTGGGCGGAGGTGTATTTGCGCCCTTCACCCGCCAGGTCGTACTTGCCGTCCCGGTAGAACTCCGAGCTGGCCGCATCCAGGCCCAGCAAAAGGTCGGCACCCAGCTTGTAGCCGGTCTGGTGAATCGCCTCGAGGATGGTGTCGAGGGCCTCGACGTTGGAGCGCAGGTTCGGCGCGAAACCGCCCTCGTCGCCAACTGCCGTGCTCATGCCACGCGCGTGCAGCACACCCTTCAACGCGTGGAAGACTTCGGCGCCGGCCCGCAGCGCCTCGGCAAACGTGGGCAGGCCGACCGGCAGGATCATGAACTCCTGCACATCGATATTGTTGTCCGCGTGCATACCGCCGTTGATGATGTTCATCATCGGCACCGGCAATGCGCCGGGCTTGCCGTGCGAGAGATGGTTCCACAGCGGCACGCCGGCGGATGCAGCCATCGCATGCGCCGCCGCCAGCGAGACACCCAGCAGGGCATTCGCGCCAAGGCGTCCCTTGTTCGGCGTGCCATCCAGCGCAATCAACTTCGCATCGAGATCTTTCTGGTCCGCTGCATCGAAACCCTTCAGCGCGTCGGCAATCGTGCCGTTTACGTTCGCCACCGCGCTTTTCACGCCCTTGCCGCCGTAGCGTGACTTGTCGCCATCGCGCAATTCGACTGCCTCGCGCGAGCCGGTGGAAGCGCCGCTCGGCACCGCGGCACGCCCAAAGCTGCCATCAGCAAGCGTGACCTCCGCCTCCAGGGTCGGGTTGCCGCGCGAGTCGAGAATTTCACGGGCGTGGATGCGGGTGATCTGGGTCGTCATGTCAATCCAATGCGTAAATGGAATTTCCGCAAACGCGCGGTTTGCGTTTGCCCGGAGTTCACCATGCGTTCGGCAGGCACGGCGCCATGGTCACGTGCATCCGTCGCGCGCTGGCCAGGCCACTACAGACTTTGCTCGAGGAAGCCACGACGTTTGGTCACGGCGTCCAGTTCCAGCAGCGTTTCCAGCAGCGCTTCCATTTTACCCAACGGCCACGAGTTGGGGCCGTCGCTGAGCGCCTGTTCCGGATGCGGATGCGTTTCGGCAAACAAGCCCGCAACGCCGACAGCCACGGCGGCGCGCGCCAGTACCGGCACGAATTCCCGCTGGCCGCCCGAACTCGCGCCCTGCCCACCGGGCAACTGTACGGAATGCGTGGCGTCGAACACTACCGGGCAACCGGTCTCGCGCATGACGCTGAGCGAGCGCATGTCCGACACCAGGTTGTTGTAGCCAAAGCTGGCGCCGCGTTCGCACACCATGATCGCATGATTGCCCACCGCGGTGGCCTTCGCCACCACGTGCTGCATGTCCCATGGCGCGAGGAACTGGCCCTTCTTGATGTTCACCGGCAAGCCGGCGCGTGCCACCTTCTGGATGAAGTCGGTCTGCCGGCACAGAAATGCCGGCGTCTGCAGCACGTCGACCACGGCGGCCACTTCGTCCATCGGGGTGTACTCATGGACATCGGTCAGCAATGGCACGCCAACCTGCCGCTTCACTTCGGCCAGCACGCGCAGGCCTTCCTCCAGTCCCGGGCCACGAAAACTCTGGCCGGAGGAACGGTTCGCCTTGTCGAAACTGGATTTGAAGATGAAATGGATGCCCAGGCGATCCGTGATTTCCTTCAGCGTGCCGGCCGTATCCACTTGCAGCTGTTCGGACTCGACCACGCACGGGCCGGCGATAAGGAACAAGGGCTGGTCGAGGCCGATCTCGAAACCACAAAGCTTCATGGCTGGGACATCCCGATACGAACCCGCCCGGCGGCGCGTGACTTCATCATGCGGTTGCCTGGGTCTTGGCCAGCGCCGGTGCGCTGCGCACGGCGTGATACTCACGTGCGGCGCGAACAAAGCCACTGAACAAGGGATGGCCATCACGTGGCGTGGAGGTGAATTCCGGATGCGCCTGGCAGGCCAGGAACCACGGGTGTTGCTGTCGCGGCAGTTCGATCATCTCCACCAGCAGGTCGTCCATCGACTTGCCGGAAATCACCAGCCCCAGATCCTCGAACGCCTGGCGATAACGGTTGTTGAACTCGTAGCGATGCCGATGCCGCTCGCGAATCACGTCCTGGCCATACAGTTCGCGCGCCAGCGTGCCCGCTTTCAGCCGGCACTCCTGCGAGCCGAGGCGCATGGTGCCGCCCAGGTCCGAGCCATCGTTGCGCTGCTCGACTTCGCCCGTGGCCGTGGTCCATTCGGTAATCAAGGCAATCACCGGGTTGGGCGTGTTGCGCTCATTCTCGGTGGAATTGGCGTCAGCCAGGCCGGCAATGTTGCGCGCAAAGTCGACGACTGCCGCATGCATGCCGTAGCAGATGCCGAAGTACGGCACGCCATGTTCCCGCGCGTAGCCGGCGGCAAGCACCTTGCCCTCGAAACCACGCTTGCCGAACCCACCGGGCACCAGAATCGCATCGACGCCAGCCAATACCTGCGCTGCCCCGGCGGACTCGATCTGTTCGGAGTCGACCCAATCCAGATTGACCCTGGTGGCCTGGGCGATACCGCCATGCCGCAGCGCCTCGCCGAGCGACTTGTAGGCATCCTTGTGCTCGACGTACTTGCCGACGATGGCGATCGTGATCTCGCCCTTGGGATGCTCCATCGCATCCACCGTGCGCTGCCAGCTGGACAGATCCGCCGGCTTGGCATCCAGGCCCAGCTGCTTGACCACGATGTCGTCCAGCCCCTGCTCGTGCAGCCACAGCGGTTGCTTGTAGATGATGTCCACGTCCGCCGCGCTGATCACCGCGTTTTCCGGCACATTGGTGAACAGCGCGATCTTGCGCCGCTCCAATTCCGGCAACGGCTCCTCGCAACGGCACAAGAGGATGTCCGGCTGGATACCGATCGAGCGCAGTTCCTTCACCGAATGCTGCGTCGGCTTGGTCTTGATCTCGCCGGCGGCCTTGATGTACGGCACCAGCGTGAGGTGCATGAACAGCACCTTCTGCGCGCCGTGCTCGATGCGCAGCTGACGCACCGCTTCCAGAAACGGTTGCGACTCGATATCGCCGACCGTGCCGCCGATTTCCACCAGCGCCACGTCGAAACCGCGCGTCGCCTCATGGATGCAATGCTTGATCTCGTCGGTGATGTGCGGAATCACCTGCACGGTGGCGC
>DAITPL010000072.1:0-13309 GCA_036833615.1 Rhodanobacter sp. | reverse complement strand
ACGCCGGCCAAGTTTCCGCTGCACCTGCGCGATGAGCCTGACGCGGTGTTCGCGTTTTGCGCGGCCATCGTCGACGCCACGGCCGATCTGGTGTGCGCGTACAAGCCACAGATCGCGCACTTCGCGGCATTGCGGGCCGAAGCCACCTTGGAACGGCTGATTGCGCATATCCACACGCGCCATCCCGACGTGCCGGTCATCCTCGATGCCAAGCGCGGCGACATCGGCAGCACCGCGCAACACTACGTCAGCGAAGCATTCGACCGCTACCAGGCCGATGCCGTCACGGTGAATCCGTACCTTGGCCGCGACGCGATGCAGCCATTTCTGGATCGCGCCGACAAGGGGGTGGTCATCCTGTGCCACACCTCGAACCCCGGCGCGGCCGATCTGCAGGATCTGCTGGTGCACGACGCGGCGGGCGCCTCACTGCCGCTGTATCAACATCTCGCGCGGACCATTGCCCGCGACTGGAATGCCCACGGCAACTGCGTGCTGGTGACGGGTGCGACCTGGCCGGCACAATTGGGGGAAGTGCGCGCATTGGTCGGCGACATGCCCTTGCTGGTGCCAGGTATCGGCGCGCAAGGGGGCGATGTGGAAGCGGTGGTGCATCAAGGCCGCACGCCGGCAGGTGCCGGATTGCTGGTCAGTTCATCGCGCGCCATCCTGTACGCAAGCGCGGGCAAGGACTTTGCGCAGGCCGCGCGCACGGCAACTTCCGCGCTGCGCGACACGATCAATCGCTTTCGTCACGCCTGATCGCGCGCCATCGGCAATCAGGGCGCCACTTCGACCGATTTTGCCGCCCGCAACGACTTCGACTGCAAATCCATCGCATCGGCAGCGTCCAGCAGGGCGCGCGCAAAGCTGCGCACCTCGCCGGGCCGCAACGCATACCAGTTGCCCTTCTTGGCCGAACCCACCAAGTCGCTGCCAGAGCGACACAAGTAGTGCGGGCGAAAGATCACCATGCCGGTGAGCGATTCCGAGCTGATGTCGGCAGAGACGATCTGCATGTGCGTTTCGAGTTCTTTCTTCACCACGACCCTCCCGGACAGACGCCCGTTCGTCCAGCTTACGCCGCCGCTGGTTCAATCGTTGTTGCGACAGGTCAAGGTGGTGGTCGGTGAACACCGGCGGCGCGCAACGCTTGGTCAGGCGCTGCTTGGCGAACCGGAAATCGGCGCGATCGGCAACAAGCGGCGCGGCCAATCCCACAAGATGGTCAAGCTGAGCAAGAACATGCGGCGTACACCTCAAGCGACAATACCACGCAGGTTGGACAGCCTGTCCCGCCAGCCCTCCCCGCAGCGCCGACAACGCCTCCGGATCAGCGGTTGTCCTGCGTCCAGATCGCGCCATCCTCTTCGCATACCGGAAAGCTGGCAATCGGGATGTACGCCGGCGGGCGCGTCACTGCGCCGGTGCGTACGTCGAAACGTGCGCCGTGGCGCGGACATTCCACTTCAAAACCGAATACCTCGCCGCCGGCCAGGTCGCCGCCATCGTGGGTACACACATCCTCGATCGCATACAGCGCACCGTCGATGTTGTACACCGCGATCGAGGTGTCGCCATCCCATACCACCTTGAACTCACCCGGCAGGAACTCGCTGCGGGTGCCCACCTTTACCCAGCCATCCACGCCATTTCTCCTTCGAATTGCCTGACCAATACCGCAAATCGCAAATCATCGCGGCGTGGAATCCCGAAGCGCTCGTTGCCATAGGGAAACGGCTCATACTCGCCCGTGGGCCGATAACCACGACGCTGATACCACGCCAGCAATTCGGGACGTTGTTCAATCACGGTCATGCGCATGGCGCGGCAATGCCAGCGCTCACGCACGACGCGTTCGGCTTCGGCCAGCACCTGCTTGCCCACGCCGACACCTTGCTGCCGCGGATCGACTGCGAACATGCCGAAATAGCCCCATTCACCCTGCCGCTGCACATGACAACTGGCTACCAGGCGGCCGGCCGCTTCGGCGAGCAGCACGCAGTCATCCGGCTGTTGCAACAGCGCGGCCACCGCCTCGACGTCGGTGCGCTGACCATCCAGCAGGTCCGCCTCGGTGGTCCAGCCACGCCGACCGGAATCTCCGCGGTAGGCGGACTCGACCAACGCGACTACCGCGGCGACATCGGCCACGCCGGCGGGGCGAAAGTCCAATGCGGGTGCTTCTGTCATGGGCGGATGATAAGGGTGGCGCCGGCTGCCTTGCCATGACCTGCAACAGACGGCGCGGCACACCATGACCTTCGACACTGTCTACCATGGCACCTTGTTGCCTACGGTGCAGAATCGCCTGGCGCCATGACAGGCGGGCCATCGCACAATACCCACTTCGGAGCAGTCATGACACACCGTCTTTTGCAGCCGCTGGCCATCGCCATCGGCATGGGCTTGTTCACGAGCGCGGCCGCCGCGCCGGCCAGCGTATTTGACGTGCACGAACTCGACAGCAATATCAGCGCGTGCAACGACTTCAACGGCTTCGTCAACGCCAAGTGGGTCGCCGCGCATCCGATACCCAACGACCGTACCCGTTGGGGTTCGTTTGACGTCCTGCGCGAGGACAGCCTGAACGTGCAGCGCAAGCTGGTCGAGCGCGCCGCCAGCCAGGCCGCCACGGCAACCGCCGGCTCGATAGAACAGAAGATCGGCTACCTGTACGGCTCGGGCATGGACGAAGCTGCCATCGACAAGGCCGGCTTTGATCCGATCAAACCGCAACTGGCACGCATCGCCGCGTTGCACCACAAGGCCGACGTGGTGGCCTACATCCGCGACAGTTACGCACGCGGCGAACCGGTGCTGTTCCGCTTTGGCGGCAATGCCGACTTCAAGGATTCCAACCAGGAAATCGCCTACGCCAATCAGGGTGGCCTCGGTCTGCCCACGGTCGATTACTACAGCAAGGCCGACTTTGCCAAGATCCGTGAGGCTTACGTCGCGCACATCGCCAGGCTGTTCGAGCTGACGGGCACCAGCGCCGCCAGTGCACAAGCCCAGGCCAAGGCCGTGCTCGCCTTCGAGACGCGTCTGGCCGCCGTTTCCCTGCCGCCGGTGCAAATGCGCAAGCCGGAAAACCGCTACCACTTCGTCAGCATCGCGGATGCCGACAAGGTGACGCCAAACTTTGACTGGGCGGCGTTCTTCAAGGCACAGAATGCGGACGTCGCCAACGGCTTCTCACTGTCGCAGCCGAAGTTTTTTGCCGAGATGGACAAGATGCTGGGCGACGTGCCACCCGCGCAATGGCAGGCCTACTTCCGCTACCACGCCATAGCGGACGCCGCGCCTTATCTGTCCACGGCGTTCCAGCAGGAAGACTTTGCCTTCCGCGCGAAAACCTTGAACGGCCAGAAGGAAATCCAGCCGCGCTGGAAACGTGTGCTCAGCGCCACCAACGACGCGATGGGCATGGCCCTGGGCGAACTGTACGTCACCGACAACTTTTCGCCGACGTCCAAGCAACGTGCCGAGGAACTGGTCAACAACCTGCGCGCCGCGTACAAGACGCGTATTGAAAACCTGCCCTGGATGAGCGCGACCACCAAGCAGAAAGCCCTGCAGAAATGGGCCACGTTCGTACCCAAGATCGGCTATCCGGACAAGTGGCGCGACTGGTCCGGACTGACGCTGACTCCGGGCGACTACTTCGCCAACGTGCAAGCCGCAGCCAAGTTCAACTACGACTATCGCATCGGCAAGATCGGCAAGCCCGTGGACCGCAGCGAGTGGGGCATGACCCCGCAAACGGTGAATGCCTACTACAGCCCGCAGAAAAACGAGATCGTGTTTCCCGCCGCCATCCTGCAACCCCCGTTCTTCGACGCCACCGCCGACGATGCGATCAACTACGGCGGCATCGGCGCGGTGATCGGCCACGAAATGGGCCACGGCTACGACGACCAGGGCAGCAAGTTCGATGCCGCCGGCAACAATGCCAACTGGTGGACCGACGCCGATCGCACCGCGTTCGAGGCACGCACGGCCAAGCTGGGCGCGCAATTTGACGGCTACGAGGCGCTACCCGGCAAACACGTCAACGGTGCGCTCACCATGGGCGAGAACATCGGCGACCTGGGTGGCCTGAACGCCGCGTACACCGCCCTGCAGATGGCACTGGCGAAGAACCCGGCCGAGGCGACCAGCAAGATCGACGGCTATACCCAGGACCAGCGCTTCTTCCTCAACTGGGCACGGGTGTGGCGCGGCAGCATTCGCCCCGAGGCGCAGCTGACCCTGCTCAACACCGACCCCCACGCACCGGCGCGATTCCGCGCAATTGGTGCGCCGTCGAACATGCCGGAGTTCGCCGCAGCATTCCAGTGCAAGGCCGGCGACGCGATGGTGCGTGACGGGGAGCGGCAGGTGAAGATCTGGTAGCAGGTACGCAGCAGGTGAGTGACGAAACCGCGACCTGCAGGTTGCGGTTTTTTCTGGTGCCAAGCAACGCCCCGCGCAGACCAGACGTCACATCATGTATGCGCGCGTAGGGCGGGCACTGCCCGCCGCGAGGCTTGACGGACAAGGGCCGACGGGTATGGCCCGCCGCAGGCTTCACGATACGAACAAGAGGCGGCGGGCAGTGCCCGCCCTACCACGGCAGGGTTGCCCAGTGCGGGTGGCGCCGCCGCGCGGACCAAACGTCGCGCCCTGTTGCGCGTGTAGCACGGGCACCGGCTACCTGCCCTTGCGCCCTGCTTCATACGCTTTCAGGCACGCGTAAACCACAGCCAGCATGGATGGGGTCCGGGGTTGCGCATCGGCCTCGGTGGCAGCCGTCGACGGGGCCGCACGCACGAGCATGTCGCCGATAATCTGATCGGCTTCGATCGCGTGGCCTTCCTGCAGATCCCGCATCATCGACGCGGTCAACGTGGAATTCGCCTCGGTCAGGATGGCGCGTGCATGCTGCTGTGTCGTCGCGCTGACGGTATGGCCCGCACGCTCGGCGACCGCACAACATTCGGCGAACAACGCCAGCGTCGCAGCCGTGCCGCCGGGCGCAGCCACGATGTTGCCGACCGATGCACGCAGCAGACTGGTAATGCCTGCCAGCGTCGCCAGGAACACCCATTTGTCCCACATGTCCTGCATGATGGTGCTGCTCGCCCGCGCGTCGAAGCCGGCGTCGCTCAATGCGGCGGTGATCGCCTGCAAGCGTGGTGTCGAGGTTCCGTCGCGCTCGCCAAAAGTCAGCGTGTGCGTGCGATTGAGGTGCTGCACACCACCATTCTCGTCCAGCGTGGCCGCGATCATGCAGCGTCCACCCAGCACATGTTCACTGCCAAAGCGCTGGTCAAGCGTCTCCAGGTGGGCCATGCCGTTGAGCACGGGCAGGATCGCGGTCTGCGGCCCTACCGCTGCGGCGAAATCCGTCACCGCCGCCGCCAGACCGTAGGCTTTGCAGCTGAGCAGAATCAAGTCGTAAGGCTCATTCAGCTCGAACGCACGCACGGTCGGCGGCGCATCGAGGGTTGCATCGCCCATCGGGCTGTGCACGACCAGGCCATCGCGTGCCAGCGCAGCCGCACGTGGCCCGCGCACCAGGAATGTCACGTCACGCCCGTGCTGCAGCAGACGCCCGCCAAAATAGCCGCCGGTCGCCCCCGCGCCCACCACCAGTATCCGCATGTTCACTCTCCTGCCTTGCCGACGCTTGCATTGTTGTCTGCCATCGCGCGCAACTGCCCGATGTACGCGTCCTTCTCGTGCCACAACGCATTCAGCCATACCTTCACCCGGCTGCGAAACGCCGGGTCGCGATCGAGATGGCTGCGCAGCGCAGCGTCGATCGGCAATTCGCGTATCCGCACACGCACGTTGCGCACCCGGCCGGCAAACAGATCCAGCATCGTGCATGGACCGTCCAGATAAACAATGGTGACATCCAGGATGGCGTGCAGCGCGTCCCCCATCGCCTCCAGTACAAATGCCACGCCGCCGGCCTTGGGCCGCAGCAGGTGCTGGAACGGCGATGCCTGCGCGTCATGCTTGGCCCTGGTGAACCGCGTGCCCTCGACAAAATTCATCACCGACACCGGCAACTGGCGAAACTTTTCGCAGGCGCGACGGGTGGCTTCCATGTCCTTGCCTTGCAGTTCGGGGTGACGCATCAGCGTGTGCGCCGAGTAGCGCTTCATGAACGGAAAATCCAGCGCCCACCACGCCACGCCCAGCAACGGCACCCAGATAAGCTGACTCTTGAGGAAAAAGCGCAGGAACGGAATACGCCGATTGAACACCTTTTGCAGCACGGGGATATCCACCCAGCTCTGGTGGTTGCACAGCACGAGATAGCGGCCGTCGGTGTTCAGGCCCGCCAGCCCGTCGACCTCCCAGGCGGTGCGGGTGAAGGCATTGAACAAGGTATTGTTGACACCGATCCAGCTTTCCGCGATCACCACCAGCACCCGCGAAAGTGCCCGTCGCAGCACCGGCACCGGCAACACCAGCTTGATCAACGTGACCGCCAGCAGCGGCACCACGTGCAGGACGATGTTCAACGCAAGCAGCAACATGGCGAACGGTATGCGCAAAACGCCAGGCAGCGAAGCAAACATCGTGACTATCCAGACTCGGAGACTGCACAGGGTAGCGCGCAACCTTGCATCGCGTAAGCGCATACCGGGTGCAGGCAGCGAGGAGACGCGTGCGCGGCGCGGCGGTATGGCGGCAACTACAGCAGCAACTTGCGGACCTTGAGCAAGGCGGCGATGAAGGCATCCACTTCCTCACGCGTGTTGTAGAACGCGAGCGAGGCACGCAATGTCGCCGGCACGCCAAAGAACTGCATCAACGGGTGCGCACAATGATGTCCCGAACGCACGGCCACCCCCTGGAGATCCAGCAAGGTGGCCAGATCGGTGGCTTGCGCCCCTTCCAGCAAAAACGAGATGACCGGCTCTTTTTTCGGCGCCGTACCGAAAATGCGCACGCCGCGCACCTCCTGCAAGCGCGCCGTGGCGTAGGCGAGCAGCTCCTGCTCCCACGCCTGGATCGCCGGGAAACCAAGTGCCTCGTAGTAATCGATCGCCGCACTGAGGCCGACGAAGCCGGCAATGTTCGGCGTTCCCGCTTCGAACTTGTGCGGTACCTTGGCAAACGTCGTGCCGCTGAAGCGCACCTCGCGGATCATGTCGCCGCCACCAAAGAACGGCGGCATCGCCTCCAGGTGTTCGCGCTTCGCCCACAACGCGCCGGTACCGGTCGGCCCAAGCATCTTGTGCCCGGTAATGGCGTAAAAATCGCAGCCCAGTGCCTGCACATCGACGGGGCGATGCGGCGCCGCCTGCGACCCATCAACCAGCAGCGGAATGCCGCGCTGCTTGCATTCGCGCGCCAGCTCGCGCACCGGATTGACCGTGCCCAGCACATTGGAAACATGGCCGACGCAGGCCAGCTTGACCTCGGGCGTGAGCAGCTCGATGTATTTCTCGACAATCAGTTCGCCGCGCGCGTCTATCGGCGCCGCCTTCACGCTTGCCCCGCTGCGCGCGGCGACCAGTTGCCACGGCACGATATTGGCGTGATGTTCCATCACCGTGGTGAGGATGCTGTCGCCGGGTTTGAGTCGCGGCAACGCATAGCTGTAAGCGACCAGATTGATCGCCTGCGTGGCACCTGAGACCAGGATGACTTCATCGCGTGAGGGCGCATGGATGAACGCAGCCAGCTTGTCGCGCGCGGCTTCATACGCCACAGTTGCCTCTTCACCCAGCTGGTGCACCGCGCGCGAGACGTTGGCATTGTGCTCGCGATAATGTCGGACCATGGCCTCAATGACCGACGCCGGTTTCTGGCTGGTGTTGGCGTTGTCGAAATACACCAGCGGCTTGCCGTGCACGCTGCGGGCAAGCAACGGAAAATCCGCACGGATACGCTGCACGTCAAAGGCGGCAGGCGGTGCGGTAGCTGGAGCTGGTGCGGTCATTCGTGCATCCTGTTGTCGAGTCCTCTGCGCCGCGAGATCGCCACCAGGCGACTCGCTTGCGAGCCCCGTCGCTCCCGGCTTGCCGTACGCGCGGGGAGAAGAAAGCCTATGCCGGCAAATGCCGCATCATCAATTCCGCCAGATGCTCGCGCAGTGGCGCATTGACCATGTCGCCCAGCACCGCGCGGCAGAACGCGCTGGTGAGCAGCGCACGCGCTTCGACCAGGTCAATGCCGCGCGAGCGCAGATAGAACAGCGCCTGCTCGTCGAGCTGGCCCACGGTGGCGCCATGCGCCGCCTGCACTTCATCGGCGTAGATCTCCAGCTCGGGCTTGGTGTCGATCTCGGCGCTGGGGGACAGCAACAGGTTCTTGTTGGTCAGGTTGGCGTCGCTGCCATCGGCACCGGGCGCAACCAGCACCGCACCACGAAACACGCCACGCGCACGGTCACTGGCGACACCGCGCCAATGCGCATCGGAAGTGGTGTTCAGCGCCTGGTGGCGGATGCCCAATTGCGTATCGATATGCTGGCGTCCATGCGGCATGAACACGCCGCGGCCGGCAAAGCGCGAACCATCACCCAGCAATTCCACCTGCAGGTCGTGTCGCACCAGCGCCCCACCCAACTCCACGGTGTGCATGGTGGCGTGCGCCCGCGCGTGCAGTCGCAAGCTGTTGCGCCGGATCAAGTTGGCGCCGGTGGCGTTTTGCAGCAAGGCATGGGTGAGCTGCGCGCCTTCACGCAATTCAATATCGCTGACCAGCGTCCCCAGGTGCGCCTGTTCGCCGGTACCCAGATGTTGTTCGACCAGCGCCAACGCGCTGCCTTCGCCCAGTTCGATGACGTTGCGTGCATGCCACGCCAGCTCGGCGGGCGCCGTCGCGCCGACAAACACCAGTTGCACCGGCGCGGTGAGCTGCGTACCGGCAGCGACGCGCAGCACGACACCGTCAACCGCACTGGCCGCATTGATGCGTGCAAACGCGTCGCCAATGTCGCGGTAGTGGCGGGACAACACAAAGCGCAGGGCCTCGGCATCCTCATCCAGTGCACGTGACAGCGGTTGCAGGACCAGCCCCTCGGGCAAGGCGTCCAATGCGGACAGATCCGCGCGAAACACGCCGTTGACGAACACCAGGCGTGGGCCGTCGACGCCGGGCAAGGCAAACAGCGCCGGGTCAACCACCCTGGCAGCGGCGTCACTGTCGCCGCTGATGAAGCTGCGCTGCGCCAACGCCCGCAGCGGCGTGTATTTCCACGCCTCCACGCGCGTGTCGGGCAAGCCGCCCACCGCGAACGCTTCGCGATTCTCCTGCCGCGCGGCATCCAGCCAACTGATGCCGCGCTGTGGCAGCGGCGCGGCCAGCAGCGAGGCCAGCAATGGCGACGAAGCCGGGCTGCTCATGCGCTGGCCCCGCTTGGCTGATGTTCGCCAATGCCCGCGTACCCGTGTTCTTCCAGCCGCATAGCCAGTGACTTGTCGCCACTCTCGACAATGCGGCCAGCCGCCAGCACATGCACGAAGTCGGGCACGACGTAATCCAGCAGGCGCTGGTAATGGGTGATCATCAGGAACGCCCGCTCCGGCATGCGCAACATGTTGACCCCGGTGGCGACCTGCTTGAGCGCGTCGATGTCCAGGCCGGAATCGGTCTCGTCAAGAATCGCCAGTTGCGGTTCCAGCAAGGCCATCTGGAAAATCTCGTTGCGCTTTTTTTCGCCGCCGGAAAAGCCTTCGTTGACCGCACGATGCAGCAAGTCATCGGGCAGCTTCATCACCTTGAGCTTCTCGCGCACCAGCTTGAGAAACTGCATGGAATCGAGATCCTTGTCGCCGCGCTGCTTGCGCTGCGCATTCAGCGCGGTGCGCAGGAAATAAGTGTTGTTGACGCCGGGGATCTCCACCGGGTACTGGAATGCCAGAAATACCCCGGCCGCAGCGCGGGCTTCGGGCGACAGGGCGAGCAGATCGACACCATTGAACGTCACCGTACCGGCCGTCACCTCATAACCATTACGGCCCGACAAGACGTTGCCCAGCGTGGATTTGCCTGCCCCGTTCGGGCCCATGATGGCGTGCACCTCACCGGCGTTCACGGTGAGATTGATCCCCTTGAGGATCTCCTTGCCGGCCACGCGGGCGTGCAGGTTTTCGATTTTCAGCATGATTTCAACTCGACACAATCTGTAGGAGCGCACCCTGTGCGCGATAGGTTGTTGAAGCGCGGACGATCTGCGCACGCTGCTGCGGACGCCACCTCAGCCAACCGCGCCTTGCAACGACACTTCCATGAGCTTCTTCGCCTCCACGGCAAACTCCATCGGCAGCTCGCGGAACACCGTTTTGCAGAACCCGTCGACGATCATCGACGTGGCATCTTCCGCGGTGATGCCACGTGAGCGGCAATAGAACATCTGGTCATCGGAGATTTTCGACGTGGTCGCCTCGTGCTCGACGATTGCCGTGGGGTTTTTCACCTCGATGTACGGAAACGTGTGCGCCCCACACTGCTTGCCGATCAGCAACGAGTCGCACTGCGTGTAATTGCGCGCGTTGTCCGCGCCCTTCTCCACCTTGACCAGGCCGCGATAGCTGTTGTTGCTGCGCCCGGCGCTGATGCCGCGCGAGACAATCTTGGACCTGGTGTCCTTGCCGATGTGCGTCATCTTGGTGCCGGTGTCGGCTTGCTGGAAATGATGCGTCAGCGCCACGGAATAGAACTCGCCCACCGTGCGGTCACCGCGCAGCACGACACTGGGATACTTCCAGGTGATGGCCGAGCCGGTTTCCACCTGCGTCCAGCAGATTTTCGAATCATTGCCGCGACATTCGCCGCGCTTGGTCACCAGGTTGTAGACGCCACCCTTGCCGTTCTCGTCGCCTGGATACCAGTTCTGCACCGTCGAATACTTGATCTGTGCGCCTTCGAGCGCGACCAGCTCGACCACGGCGGCATGCAACTGGTTTTCGTCGCGCTTGGGCGCCGTGCAACCTTCGAGATAGGAAACGTGACTGCCTTCCTCGGCGATGATCAACGTGCGTTCGAACTGCCCGGTGTTCTGCGCATTGATGCGGAAGTAGGTGCTCAGCTCCATCGGGCAACGCACGCCTTTGGGAATGAACACGAAACTGCCATCGGAGAACACCGCCGAGTTCAGCGCGGCAAAGAAGTTGTCGCCAATGGGCACGACACTGCCCAGATACTTCTGCACGATCTCGGGGTGCTGCTTGATCGCCTCGCTCATCGAACAAAAGAGAATACCGACATCCGCCAGCTGCTTGCGGAACGTGGTGCCCACGGACACGGAGTCGAACACCGCATCCACCGCCACGCCGGCGAGCGCGGCTCGCTCATGCAACGGCACGCCGAGTTTCTCGTAGGTTTCCAGCACGGCCGGATCCACCTCGGCCAGCGACTTCGGCTTGGCCTTTGGCGCGCTGTAATAGCTGATCGCCTGGTAATCGATCGGATCAAGCCTGAGCTTGGGCCAGTCCGGGGCGCGCATGGTGAGCCAGTGGCGATAGGCTTCCAGGCGGCGCTCGGTCATCCACTGCGGCTCTTCCTTGATCGCGGAAAGCTGACGTATGGTGTCTTCGTTCAGGCCTGGCGGCAGGCTGACGGTTTCCAGCTTGGTGACAAAACCGGCCGAGTAAGTACGGCCCAGAGCTTCGGCCACCTCCGCGTTGTCACGCAAGGTAGCGGCACTGCTCGTTTCTTTGGTCATCGTGTTGTCCATGCTGGTTCCCGCGGCAGGTTGCCTGGCTGCCGACTCAACGGATTGTTCATTGCGCACGTAAGGCCGCTGGCCGCGCCACGGCATGCCGCGGCGGACTGCGCTTGCGCATGTCGGCCAGGCTCACTGCGCGCAACGCATCGTCGAGAATCGTGCTGATTTGCTGCCAGCTGCCACGCACGCTGCAACGCACTTCGCGATCGCACTGACCCACGCCGAGGCTGCATTCGGTAACCGCGATCGGGCCTTCCATCGCCACCACGATCTCGGCCAGCGAAATGTCGGCGGCCGCACGCGCCAGGCGGTAACCGCCATTGACGCCACGAAAGGATTCCACCAACGTGGCGTGACCGAGCGACTTCAGCAGTTTGCTGACCGTGGGCAATTCCAGGCGCGTTGCCTCGGCAATCTGCATGGCACTGAGCACGTCAGCTTCGTGCTCCGCCAGACAGGTCATGACGGCCGCAGCATAATCGGTAAGTCGACTTACGCGTAGCATGGATGTGCTCGGAAGCAACAGCAGCAATCGGGACTAAAATGGTACTGATTAAGCGCTCTGCCGTCAATCGCAGGCGGTCGCGCGCCGCACCCCATTGCGGTCCGCAACACCGTGATCACCCATGCAGCCGATCACGTCCGGGGCGCCTCGCGCGTCGTCTCGCCATGCTGCAGATTGCCCGTTAAGCTGGTCGGGGATTCTTCACTTCGACCTGCCATGACTGCCGTCTTGTCGCGTACATCCGCCCGCCTCGCCTGGGCCCGTGAGGTGCTGGGCGACCAGCACCTGACCCTCAGCCCCGCCTCGGCCGATGCCAGCTTCCGCAGCTACTGGAGGGCCCGGCATGCGGACCAGAGCTGGATCGTCATGGATTCCCCGCCAGCGCAGGAGGACCCGCAGCCCTGGCTCGACATAGGCGCGCGCCTGGCCGATGCCGGCCTGCACGTGCCGGCAGTGCGGGCGCACGATGTGCAGCAGGGATTTCTGCTGATCGAGGATCTCGGCTCGCGCCTGTACCTGCCCGCACTGCACGATGACACGGTGGACGCGCTGTACGCCGCAGCGCTGGAGGCGCTGCTGCGCATGCAATGCGTCGTCGACGCGCATGACTTGCCCGCCTATGACCGCGCATTTCTCAGTCGCGAACTGGAGCTGATGCCTGAATGGTTCCTGGCCCGGCACCTTGGCTGCACGCCGACCTGCGAAGCATGGGACGTGCTGGAGGAGGCGTTTACCATCGTGCTGCGCGCCGCACTGGAGCAGCCGCGCTGCTTTGTCCACCGCGATTACCACAGCCGCAACCTGCTGGTCGTGGAGCCGCCGGCCGCCATCGCACGCACCCCGGGTGGCACTGCCGCACGCTCCACGCTTGTCAGCCCCGGCATCATCGATTTCCAGGGCGCGCTGCGGGGTCCCATCACCTACGATCTGGCTTCCCTGTTGCGCGACTGCTACGTCGCGTGGGACCGGGAACGCGTCGAAGCCTGGGTCGAGGATTATCGTCAGCGCCTGCTGCACACCCGCTGGCAGACCGAGATACCCGATCAGGCGCGCTTTCTGCGCTGGTTCGATCTCACTGGCATGCAACGGCATATCAAGGTGCTCGGCATTTTTTGCCGCCTGCA
>DAITPL010000071.1:9119-13322 GCA_036833615.1 Rhodanobacter sp. | reverse complement strand
ACGCGGCTTCCACATCCGGCACGATGATGCGCTCGTAATCGTCGCTGGTGACCTGGCCGCGCGCGCGAAAACCCAGGGTGCCGGGGGGCAATCCACGAATGAGTTCGATCATCGGCGTGCTCCGCAAAGGCGACGCCGCAGTCTGCGACGCCCCACGTGAAGAACGCGCAAGAGCCTTCGCATGCCCTGTTCAACGGAAAGCGGCGGACACCACGCCTGCGCCCACGGTGGCGTCATCCGACCTTGCCGGGTGTCATCGATCCAGGCCGCGGCCGGCACGACGCTGATCCGGCTGATTGGAGTTCGCGCGTTCCGCCTGTTGTTCAGGCTTCACCTTTTCGCCGCGGGCGCTCGACAATCCATGGGTGAGTTCGGCCCCCATCAACACGATTGTCGATGCGTAATAGACCCAGGTGAGCAACACCACCAGCGCACCCGCCGGCCCGTAGGCACCGCCCACACTGGCGTGCTGGATGTACAGGTCGATCGCGTACTTGCCGGCGATGAACAATACGGTGGTGAGCAGGGCCCCGCGCCAGGCGTCCATCCAGGCGATGCGCGCATCCGGCAGCACGCGATACATGGCGCCGAAGGCGGCGATGAACACCAGCAGCGAAATCACCCGCTCGGCAACATTCCATATCCACGAGTCCATCGGGACGAAAATGCGGATCAATGTGCTTACCACGAACGACACGATCAGCAGGAAAGTGATGCCCACCAGCAAGCCGATCGCCCGCGCACGCGCCCACAGCCATGCGGTAACGGCCTTGCCGGGCTTCGCCTGGATATCCCAGATGACATTGAGTGCGTGCTGCAACTGGGCGAACACCGCCGAGGCGCCGAACACCGTGATCAGCAGTCCCACGATGCCGGCAACATTGCCCAGCGTCGGTGTCGATTTCGCATTCTGCACCACCAGCGTGATCGCGCCGGCCGCCTTCTCGCCGAGTATCCCGGCGAGGCCAGCGGTCAACTGCTGCTGCCACTCCGGTCGCAGCGCCGCCAGCAGCCACAGCAGCAACACGATCAGCGGTGCAAATGACAACGCGGAGTAATACGCGATTGCCGCCGCACGGGTCAGCAGCGCATCCTCCCCCACCCCACTGATTGTCTTGCGCAAAGCGACGACGAGTTGGGACAGTTGCATGAGATTTCCCGTTGCCGATGAAAGACGTGAATCGCCCTGGCCGTGAGCCACATGGTTGGCGGTCCGCATGCGCCCGATCGACTGACCACACGCTAGAACGGGCGTTACGGGCACCGCGCGCGCCGCTACGACGAACGCTTCTTCTTCAGCACACTGAAAGAGCCATCGCCTTCCAGATACATCGCCCTGACCTGGTCAAGCGCGTCCACGTCTGCCGACCGCAGCTTGGCGCGGATCTCCTTTTCGGTAATGTTTTCGCGGCGCATGTTGCTGCCCTGCAGGCGGCCATTGCGGACCATGATCACCGGCGGCGCATCGGTCAGTCGGGAAACCAGGGTGTAGCGGCAGCCGAGGTAATCCAGCAGGTAATTCCAGCCGACCAGGGTGGCTATCAGGGTCGCCCCGTCGGCAACTGTCTGCCCGTTTCCGATCATGGCGTTCTGCGCGGCATCACCCAGCAGGACCACGAACAGGATGTCCGTGATCCCGGCGGAACCTGCATTGCGACGCAGGACGAAACGGAAGATCACGAACAGGAACCAGTACATCAGGCTGCCCCGGATCAATATTTCCAGGGGCGACATGCTGAAGGTCAGAAATGACATGCTCATGGTTTGGACCAGGGCTCGGCTCTCGAACGGCGGCGACTTGCGACCCGATCATTGCGGGTCGGTATTTCCTGCAGGTACGGCATGGCGCGACCATGGCTGCGCGCTCTTCCCGAAAACCGCACATTGCGCGCGGCGACATCAAAAAAGAGTGACTGCAGCGCAAACGGACCGCCGGAGGTCGCTTTCATCGGCGGACCACAGACCGCGCGCTAGCGTCATCCGCGATTGCCGGCAGGCGCGGGACACCATGGCCAAACTGCGTATAGGTATTTCCGGTTGGCGCTACCCACCGTGGCGAGGCAGGTTCTACCCGCAGGATCTGCCACAGCGACTGGAGCTGCACTACGCCTCGCGCCAGCTCGATACCATCGAGATCAACGGTTCGTTTTATTCGCTGCAGCATCCCGCCAGTTGGCGCAACTGGTACCGCGCTACGCCGCATGGGTTTGTCTTCGCCGTGAAGGCGCCGCGCTTCATCACCCACGTGCGCCGGCTGCGTGAGGTGGACAAGCCGCTGGCGAACTTTTTCGCCTCGGGCGTGCTGGAGTTGCGCGAGAAGCTGGGGCCGCTGCTGTGGCAGTTTCCGCCCAGTCTCAAGTATGACCACGACCTGTTCGACGCCTTTCTCTCCGTGCTGCCGAGGAACAGTCAATCCGCGTTGTCCATGGCCAGGGACCATGACCACCACCTGAAGCACGTCGGCGAGCTGTCGGCGGATCGCAACCATCGCCTCCGTCATGCCATCGAGATTCGCCACGACAGCTTCAGGGACCCGGACTTCATCCGGCTGTTGCGCAAGCATCGCGTGGCGCTGGTGGTCTCCGACGCGCCGACGAAATGGCCGAAGCTGCAGGACGTCACCGCCGGCTTCGTCTACCTGCGGCTGCACGGTGACAAGGTGCTCTACGCGAGCGGCTACACGGACGCCGCACTGGACGATTGGACGCGGCGTATCCGCGCATGGATGCAGGGCGGGCAGCCCCGCGATGCACGGTATCGCGCCAGTGGTGACCGGCCGCCGACGCGCAAGTCGCGTGACGTCTACTGCTATTTCGACAACGACGCCAAGGTAAAGGCCCCCTTCGACGCGGTGAAGTTGCGCGACCGGCTGCAGGCGTGACTGCCCGCTTGCCAGCACTTGCGCTCAACTCACGGTGAACTGTTCGCCATACTTTTTGGCATGGGCAATCAGGTAGGCGTTGAAGAAATCCTGATCGCTGCCGGTTGCGTTCTGGATACCGGCCGCGAGGTCGGGATCCATCCGGCGGCGGATTTCCCCCAGGTCGTAACTCTTCCCTTCATGCGTGATGCGGTGATTTCCCGCCGCGCTGGTTGACTCGGGCTCCGGCACCTTCGCCGGGATGAACGGCGAGACGGGGTCGCTGGCAGGGAAGGTTTCCTGCAACGCCTCGTCCTGGTTGTCGCTTTCCTTCGCCTTGCGTTGCTGACGCGTCGCCGGGGTTTCCGGCGCCGCCGGGCCGTCTTTTTTGCAATCCGGATGCTCGAGATCTTTGCGGTCATGACTGGACATGGGGTGCTGCTCGTGATGGGAGAGGGAAAGTCGCAGCGTGCGGGCCGGACGGTTAAGCCGATGTGCATTCTGTCCGGGAGCTGGGGCGGCAGCCGCCAGGCAAATGCCGGAATGTCACGGCACTGGAACGGTCGCCCGGCGTATTGCAGGGGGTGCGCGCCGAAAGGCGTCCTGCCGCGACGCAGGCCCGCCCTGACCAGCACCTGACAGGCCGATATGGGGCCATGAAAAGTGCGCCCGCCATGCACGACTCTTTCACCGTCGTTCTCGCAAGGTTGGCACCCTCGCCGGAGACCCCGATGGACGCGACAACCCTTCTCAAGAACGACCATGACGTGATGGAAGAGCTGCCCACTGAACTGCCAGGCAGTACGTCACGCGCGGTCAGGAAATGCACCGGCTTGCTGGAGGAGATCCCTGTGGAGCTGAAGGCGCACACCGCCATGGCCGAAATGCTCAAACAGCCGGGATCCGACAAGGCATGAGGCAGTCACTATTCTCGCGTGTTGCCAATGCCACCGCCCGCGGTGCGGGGAAACCCGTCGCTTCCATTCTGGCGGTGACGGCCGTGGTCATCTGGGCGGCAACAGGGCCATGGTTCCACTTTGGCGAGACCTGGCAGTTGGTCATCAACACCGGCACGACGATCATCACTTTCCTGATGGTGTTTTTGATCCAGCACACCCAGAACACCGATACCGCCGCGGTGCACATCAAGCTGGACGAAATCATCTGCGTCCTCAACAAGGCCGACAATTCGCTGCTGGACCTGGAACACGCGGACATAGAGGAACTTGATCGCTTGCGGGACGCCTACGCTGCCAAGGCCACCGCCGCCAAGCAGGAAGCCGGGCCCGACAACATCTGACCACGGCTGCCTGGCATCGCCTCCGACCTGTGCGTGCCGAAAA
>DAITPL010000071.1:1348-9019 GCA_036833615.1 Rhodanobacter sp. | reverse complement strand
GACAACATCTGACCACGGCTGCCTGGCATCGCCTCCGACCTGTGCGTGCCGAAAACAAGCGCACGGATTCCGCGCCCCCCGTACCCCGTGGTCGAAGCCACTGTTCTGCCGGCCTGCGCCCGGTGTCCATGGCGGTCAAGGGTGGCCATGCGTCCGCGATCGCGGCCAACAGACCCGACCAAGGGCTGCCAACAAGTGCCACTGCCGCAGCGCGCCACGGTCGTTTCACGAATCCGGCCAGACATCCAGACCGTGATTTTGCCCATGGCTCTTTTCCCACGCGAAGGCATACACTCTCCAGCAGGGATTGTTGCCGGGGCCAGGACAAATGACATCCAAAGCAGGGAAACGCGTCCTGGTGGTCGAGGACGATCCCGTGGTTGCCATGGTGGTGGAGGACACCCTGCGGGATCTGGGGCTGGAAGTGATCGTTGACCTCACTCTCGTCGATGCGCTCAACGAGATCGAGACCAGTGAATTCAATGCGGTCGTGATCGACGTGGGTCTGCGTGGCGAGACCGCCCATCCCCTGATGGTCGCACTGCAGGAACGACACGTGCCGTTCGTGGTGATATCCGGTGGTGACCTGACGACGCTGGCTGCAGAGTTTCCACAGGTGCGCATGATGTCGAAACCGCTGGACATGAAGTCACTGCAGCAGGTCGTGCAGGATCTGTTGGCCACACCACCAGCCCCGGGTGTCTAACAACAGCTCGATCCCGTGCACCATGCCGCTCGATGCAACAGCTCAGGGCGCATCTCCGTCGTGGCGATCGCCGAGCAACTTGCGCAGGCGTCCGGCGAGCACTTCCACGGTGAACGGTTTGGTGATCAGTTCCATCCCCGCCGCAAATCCTTCGGGTGCCGAAGCATCGGAGGCGTAGCCGGTCATCAGCAGGACCTGCAACTCGGGTCGCAATTCGCGCGCCGCGTTGGCAAGTGCCCTGCCAGTCATGCCTGGCAGGCCGATATCGGAAATAAGCAGATGGATGGCCTCATTTGATTTGAGTGCCGCCAATCCCGCTTCACCATCAACTGCCTCCAGCGCCGCGTAGCCCAGTTGATGCAACACCTCGACGACCACGTGACGCACCACGTGCTCGTCCTCGACCACGAGCACCACCTCGCCTTTACCGACCGATGCAGGTGCACGCACGGCGGCTTGCGCGTCACCCGGCAGGCCAGCGGTCGCCACGTGGCGTGGCAAATACAGCTCGACCGTGGTACCTGCGCCGGGTTTGCTGTGGATGTCACATTGGCCGTTTGACTGCCGCGCGAAGCCGTACACCATCGACAGTCCCAGCCCCGTGCCCTGGCCGAGAGGCTTGGTGGTAAAAAACGGTTCAAAGGCATGCTCGAGCATTTCGGCATCCATACCCAGGCCGTCATCGGCAACCTCGATGCAGATGTACTGGTTGCCGTGCACGTCCGGCCATTTGGTGCTGACTTCACCGGCTTCCACATTGCGGGAACGGATCAGCAGACGACCACCTTCCGGCATGGCGTCGCGGGCATTGATCGACAGATTCAATATGGCGCCTTCCAACTGGTTGGGATCACACAACGTCGGCCACAGGTCCGGCGCCAGCTCGAACGCCAGCGTGACTTGTTCGCCCAGCGTGCGCTGCAACAGGTCCGCCATCGAGAGCACCAGGGAATTGGCCAGCACCGGACGTGGATCCAGCGGCTGGCGTCTCGAGAAGGCCAGCAGTCGATGGGTCATCGCCGCCGCGCGATTGGCCGAATTCAGGGCGCCCCGGACGAAGCGCGCCACCTCGTCCACCCTGCCCGCATCCACGCGCAACTGGATGAGATCGAGCGAACCGATGACGCCTTGCAGCAGATTGTTGAAGTCGTGGGCCAACCCGCCGGTCAACTGGCCGACCGCCTCCATCTTCTGCGCCTGTCGCAACTGCGCCTCGATCAGGATTTTTTCGCTGAGGTCGCGAATGAAGATATTGGTGCGGCAAGTCCCGTTCAGGGACAGTGAGCTCACGCTGAGTTCCACCGGGACCATGCGGCCATCGCGATCCCTCATCCCGATCGGTCGGCCGGCTTCGCGCGAAGTGTCCTTCACGGCGGCCCGCTGCAGGTTGTCCATGAAACTCTCGCGGTCCTGGTCCGCTACCACCAGCGCGGAAAGCAATTGGCCCACGGCCTCCTCGCGCGACCAGCCAAACAGTGCCTCCGCCCGCGGATTCCACTGGACTATCCGGCCGTCTTCATCCAGTTGCGTGAAGCCGTCAAGCGCAGTGTCGATCACGCCGCGCGCCAGAGACTCGCTTTCGACCAGCGCCGCCTCGGCCTTCCTGCGCTCGCTGACGTCGCGGGTGATCTTGGCGAATCCGACCAGCGTGCCTTGGTCGAAAATCGGATCGACCACCACACTGGCCCAGAACCGGCTGCCGTCCTTGCGTACCCGCCAGCCCTCCGCGTTGTAGCGTCCTTCCCGCCTGGCGGTGGCCAGAGTGGTCGCCGGCATCCCGCGGGCACGATCTTCGGGCGTGTAGAAACGGGAAAAATGCGTGCCGATGACCTCTTCGGCGCGGTAGCCCTTGATCCGTTCGGCACCCGCGTTCCAGTTGGTGATCACGCCTTGGGGATCGAGCATGAAGATGGCATAGTCGGTCACGCTGCCCACCAGCAACGCGAAATTGCGTTCGCTGCGGTGCAGATCCATGAACGTCGCCTCCGCGACGCGGGAGCGCTTGACCACCCGCTGTTCCAGTCGACTGTTGATGCCCTGCAAAGCCCGCTCGGTCGCCTGTTGCTCGGTGCTGTCGATCAGCATGTTCACCGCGCCGATGATGCTGCCGTTGTCGTCGAACAACGGTGTCGAATAGGCGGCGCAGGCGAGCCGGCTGCCATCCGGCCGTTCCACGATCGCCATCTCGCCGTGCATTGGCCGCGCCTCGCGGATGGCGATGGCCATCGGGGATTGGTCGTGCGGCAGCGGCGTCCCGTCGAGCCGGAGCAACTTCCATGCAACGTACCATGGCTCGCCCAGCACCGGTCGACGTCCCGCAAAGTCGGCCGCCGCCTCATTGAAAAACGTGGTCTTGCCTTCAGCATCGGTGGTGTAGATCGCTGTCGGCAGCGCCTGCAGCAATTGCCGGGAAAGCTGGTCGCGCGCGCGGATCTCCCGGCTCAGTCGCTCCTGCTCGGAGACATCGACGGTGAAGCAGCGCGAGTGAAGAAACTCGCCGCGAAGAAAGCGGCCGCTGGAGCTGATCCGCACCTCCCGCACGCGTCCGTCAGCGCCCACCATGCGAGCCGGATACTTGTCGACCGATTCGCCCGCGCGCACCCGTTCGAGCAGCCGGGCCAGCCTGTCGCCATCGGCATCGAACTCGCCAAGGTGGTGGCCGACATACTCGTCGGGTCGATAGCCAAGCAGGTCCAGTTCCGCCCGGTTCGCGCGCAATATTGTCCCGTCCGGTCCAACCAGGCGCAGTCCCACCACGCCATTCTCGAAGAGATCGTCCGCATCGTCACGCGGCTGAAGCAACCGAAAGCACTTTAGAAAGATTCCGGAAAAGACCTCGCCATCCATCAATCGGGACACGCTGGCGAAAGCCCGAAGCCGCTCGCCCGTCGCGGTTGCAAGCGTGATCTCGACGTCGTCGACTGCATGCGGATCAGCAGAAAGCAGTTTGGCCGGGGCAGCCGGCACTTCGTCTGCCGTACCTGGCGACAGCGAAACTGCGCTCCACAGCGCCTGGTCGCTCTTGCCGACCTGCAACGCAGCCCCCCAAAGCGCCGCGGCTTTCGTATTGCAGGCAACGACCAGATCCTGATCGTCGCACAGGTAGGCCGGCATCGGCATCGCTTCCAGCAGGGCCCGGCCCGAACCGATGAACGCCGCTCTGCCTGCGGCAACGGCGGACGTCACCTCGTTTTCCAGCATGGTCATCTGGTCGACCCCACTACGGGAAAGCTGCACATCCATCCTGTGTCGACTGGGCGCCTGCCGGGCGTGCAGTGGATTCACGACCGTCTCACGACGCCACATCCAATCTTCCGACGTCCACTATGCGCCTGCCCAAAGCACACTGCCAGCCTGCTGCCGATGCCCGATCCAGCTCCACGCCGTCCCGCGCTGTACATCGGTTGCGCCGGCTGGTCAATTCCGGTCGCCGTGGCGGACCGCTTTCCCCAAGGGGAAAGGAATCTCGAGCGATATGCGCAGCGGTTCAACGGCGTCGAGATCAACTCCTCGTTCTATCGGCCGCATCGACCGGCAACCTGGCGACGCTGGGCGACCAGCGTGCCAGCGAGTTTCCGCTTCGCCGTGAAGATGCCGCGCACCATCAGCCACGAGGCTCGCCTGCGCGACGCCGGGGCAGCGTTGCAAATATTTCTGGGGCAGGTCGACGAACTGGGGTTGAAGCTGGGTTGCCTGCTGCTGCAGTTGCCGCCGAGCCTGGTGTACCAACCCCTGGAGATATTGCCGTTCTTCGATCAGCTGGTGCAGCTGCATCAGGGGCCGGTAGCCTGCGAACCACGGCATCGCTCGTGGTTTCACCCGGCAGTCAGCCGCGCGTTGCGCGAACGGCGCATCGCGCGGGTGGCCGCCGATCCCGCGCGACACCCCCGGGCCGCGGTTCCGGCGGGCGACCGCCGTTTGCAGTATTTCCGTCTGCACGGCTCGCCGCGGATGTATTACGACGCCTACTCCGACGAGGCCTTGCACCGGATCGAGCGCCGCTTGCGGCGCCCGGACCACAGCAATGTTCAGCGCTGGTGCATCTTCGACAACACGACGCTGGGTCATGCCGCGACGAACGCACTGGACCTGCTCGGACGTCTCGGCGACGCCCGGCGCTGACCGACCCGCTTCACTTCCCGTGCTCGTACCGCGTTGCACAGTGACCATCCCGCGCGGTTGGAAGACATTGATGCCGGAAGGTCCCTCCATCTTCATCTTGCGCGAACAAGCTTCGGTGTTTGCCGGGCGGACCATCCGGCGGGCTGAAGGCAATGCGAAAATCGACCTGCGACGACTGCCTGGCCGCCGCGTGCTTGCCTTGCGCAGCTTCGGCAAGCAGTTCCTCATCGAGTTGTCCGGCGAGCTGACGGTGCGCATCCATCTGTTGATGTTCGGCAGCTACCGCATCGACGCAGGGCGGGATATCGCGCCGCGACTCGGCCTGGGTTTCGACGCCGGCGAACTCAACTTCTACAACTGCTCGGTGCGCCTGCTGGAGGGCGAGCTGGACACGCTGTACGACTGGCGCGGCGACGTCATGTCGGACTACTGGGATCCGCGGCTGGCACGGGCGAAACTCCGCGCGATGCCGCACACCCTGGTCTGCGACGCCCTGCTCGACCAGACCGTGTTTGCCGGCGTCGGCAACATCATCAAGAACGAGGTGCTGTTCCGCATACGCGTCCACCCGCTGTCCACGCTCGGTGCGCTGTCCGCTTACAAGCTGCGCCAGCTGGTGGAACAGGCTCGTGTGTACACGTTCGAGTTTCTGGCCTGGAAGCGGGCCTACGTGCTGGCGAGGCACTGGCTGGTGCACAACCGCGGACGCTGTCCCCGCCACGACACTCCCCTGCAACGCGCATATCTGGGCAAGACGCACCGCCGCAGTTTTTTCTGCGTGCGTTGCCAGAAACTGTATACGCAGGATTGACCGATGGCTGCCTCCGGTTCGCACAAAGTGGTCTACGTTGCGCTCGGCGGCAACCTGATGATCGCCATTGCAAAGTTCGTGGCGGCCGGAATCTCTGGCAGTTCGGCGATGCTCAGCGAGGGCGTGCATTCGCTGGTCGATACAGTCAATGAACTGCTGCTGCTCTACGGGCTGCGTCGGGCCGCCACGCCGCCCGATCGCAGCCATCCGTTTGGCTACGGCCGGGAACTGTATTTCTGGAGTTTCATCGTCGCGTTGCTGGTATTGGCGATGGGTGCCGGTGTGTCGTTCTACGAGGGCGTGATGCACATCCGCCAACCGGAGCCAGTCCAACGCCCGCTGATCAACTACCTGGTGCTGGCGGTGTCGTTCGTGTTCGAAGGGACCTCGTGGTACGTGGCATTGCGCGAGTTTCGCGCACGCAAGGGACACCTGGGCTATTTCGAGGCATTCCGCCTGAGCAAGGATCCTTCCACGTTCACCGTCCTGCTGGAGGACAGCGCGGCGCTGCTCGGCCTGTTGGTGGCGCTGGCCGGCCTGCTCGGCGCGCAACTGCTCGATCAGCCAATTCTGGATGGCGTCGCATCGATCGGCATCGCCAGTGTACTGGCCATGTCGGCGATGTTGCTGGCGCGGGAAACCAAGGGATTGCTGATTGGTGAGCCTGCCCACCCCGCAGTAAGCGATGCGATCCTCGCGATCGCTGCGGGGGATGCGGGCGTGCGCTGCGCCAACGGCGTGCTGACCGTGCAGATGGGGCCGAGCCAGGTGGTCGCGACGCTGAGCGCCGAGTTCGAAGACGCGTTGACCACGCCGCAGATCGAAGCCTGCATCAACCGCATCGAAAAACAGGCCAAGGTAACCCACCCGGAAATCATCTCGTTGTTCATCAAGCCGCAGACCGCCGAAACCTGGCAGGCGCGGCGCAAGGCCATCGAGCAGGACTCGAACGAGCTGACGTCATGAGTAAAACCCGTTTTCACACGCGCGGCGCTGTCCTGCGACGGACACGGCCATGTCGCAGTCGCGTCCCCCCGACTGCACTACGACCATGCCATGCCCAGGCAGCGCACGCCGGTGGAACCGCGCATCAGCCTGGCATTTCGCGTGCGCGGCGCTCAGTCTGGCTGAACGTATCCACACCGGATCCAGCCGATCGGCCAGCGGTTGCGGCATTGACACTTCGCATGCCTTTCCTTCAACCGCGGCTGGGCAAACTGCGCACTGCCGATTGATGCGAACCCACGGTCGCGTTCTTCCCACGACAGGAGAAACCCATGAACATCCAGCACGTCATGACGCGTGATCCGCGGGTCTGCCAGGCCAGCGTACCGGTACGCAACGCAGCCCGGCTGATGCTTGAGGAGGACGTGGGGGAAATCCCGGTGGTCGACATGGATCGACATGTCGTGGGCGTGATTACCGACCGCGACATCGTCCTTCGCTGCGTGGCCGCCGGCATCAACCCGCAGGACATGACGGTGGAGTCTTGCATGACCGCGCCGGCATTGACGATGACCGAGGATGGCAGCCTGGAGGATTGTGCCAAACTGATGGCCGGACAACAGATCCGTCGCGTACCCGTCGTGGATGCGGAGGGTGTCATACGCGGCATCGTGGCGCAGGCGGATATCGAAGGTACCGATGCCCGCTCGTTGAAGGCGCTGGTCGCCGAGCGCGTTTCGGTTCCCCACTGACTTCACGCCGGATGTGCGGGAATACGGCGGACGCCGCATGCCGTCGACGGATACCTGCCACTCCATTTATGAGTCGTTGCGGTCGCAACGAGTTGCTTCGGGCCGGGGGGGTGCCACCTCTGGGCGACCCTGCGTCCGCCGCTTCGCCCCGCACGTCCAACCCGGCGCCCGGTGCATCCGGAACGGTCCCACCGTTTTGGTAGGGCGGGCACTGCCCGCCGGCTCCTGGTTTGGGCGTCATCGCCATGTGCGCCACGAGTCGGCGGGCAGCGTCGGTCCTGCGCAAGCCGGTTTACGGCGACTGCTTGCGAAACTGCGGCGGGCAGTGCCCGCCC
>DAITPL010000071.1:0-1248 GCA_036833615.1 Rhodanobacter sp. | reverse complement strand
GCGCAAGCCGGTTTACGGCGACTGCTTGCGAAACTGCGGCGGGCAGTGCCCGCCCTACGGCTCGCGAGAGCCGCGGCGGCGGTGCCGGCCCGGCGAAACCCGATTTACGCGCAGCTCGCGGAAACTGCGCCGTGGACTGCCCGTGCAAAAGCCGGTTTACGCGCGACTCTGTGTCGAACAGGTGACCTTTGGCCAGAACATCAGTTCGGCGGCTTCACTCCTCCTCGGCATAAAAGCGCAGACGCAATTGACGGGGATCCGCAACGCTGCGCCAGGCACCTCCCAGGTCAACCACGTTGACCAGATCGCCATTCTCATCCCAGAGCGCCTGGTCATCCTGATAAATCAGCCAGCCCAGCGCGCATGCTTCGCAGCCGCACTCGCCCTTGCAGTGGTGACATCCTTCCGTGCAGGTGCACGCCACTCTGCTGCGGTCATCAACATCAGCCGCACGGTTCAACCGTAAATAGCCGTCTGGCGGCCACAGGCGCTTGCCGTCGTCGCTGGGCTCCTTATCCACCGGACAGAATCCGGTCGGTGCCCGGGTAGCGCGAAAAAGCGCAGCTTCGCGCCCGCAGCGGCGTCGGATCAGGATCGGGCGGGGGCTCAAGCGGCGGCAACTCTGGCTCGGGCGGCTCATTGGGTCCAGTCGGATCGGGATAGGCAGGTGGTGGCGGATCGGGCGGCTGATATTCGGGATCACCCTCGGAAGGATGCGCGTTTGCCAGCGCCACGGGCGCAAATGAACGAAAACGCAAATTCATGGCGGACCTCTCACGTGATCGCCATAATCGTCGTTCCTTCCACGCCGAGCCCGCGTGATATTTGTGCGATATCGCCGTGAGCCGCGTCGCATGACCCGGGTTTCACATCATTTGGCTAGATTTGACCTCCGGCAACCACACCGCACCCACAGTACGCCTCGTGAGGATGCAGACATGACCCGACTGGACAAACCGCTGCGACGGGAACTGGCTATTGCCGATCGCCGCTACACATTGACCATCGATCCCTTCGGCATGAAACTCGTGAAGAAGGGGCACCGGAAAGGTGTGGAAATCAACTGGGAGGATCTGCTCAATGGAGACGCCGCACTTGCCGCAGCATTGAAAGCTTCCTTGTCATGACCCTGGCTTCCGGCTTGCGTTTGCTGCAAATGCCCAACTCGATTGCCGCGAATTTCATCGCATCGATTCCGCCACTTCTGCGGCCCGGCGCTCGTCCACCGATTCACCGCACCGCCTCGCG
>DAITPL010000070.1:0-13331 GCA_036833615.1 Rhodanobacter sp. | reverse complement strand
GCCGGCATCACCCGCGATGCCAGCCTGCGCAAGATGTCGCCACAGCAGTGGCACGAGCTGCTGCAGGTGAATCTGGACGGCGTGTTCAACATGTGCCGCAACGTGATCGACGGCATGAGCACGCGCGGTTTCGGTCGGATCGTCAATATCAGCTCGGTGAACGGGCAAACCGGACAGTTCGGCCAGACCAATTACTCTGCCGCGAAGGCCGGTGTACATGGTTTCAGCATGGCACTTGCCCGGGAAACGGCACGCAAGGGCATCACCGTCAACACCGTGTCGCCGGGGTATTGCGACACACCGATGGTTGCCGCCGTGTCCGCGGAGATCCGCGCGCAGATCATCGCCGGCATCCCGCTCGGGCGTCTCGGGTCACCTGCCGATATCGCGCGCGCCGTCGTGTTTCTGGCTGACGACGAAGCCGGCTACATCACGGGCGCGAACCTGCCGGTCAATGGTGGTTATTTCATGAGCTTTTGAACCAGTTGGTCAAAAGCCGCGACGTGGCCGGCCAATGAAGCCACCCCGAAAATCCCGATTCCTGTGACGTGGTCTATTGACTACCGTTCGCTCCAGGTCGTAATTTCCTGCGAACCGATCGCAACCTTGGTCCTCGGGGGAGGGGGCTGCTGCGCATCGGATAACCAGACGCACCGGACGGAAACGGGCCAAGGGCGTCTATCCACTTCAGCAGGGGAACACTGATGATGCATAAACCACTCGTTGTCGCGCTGTTGGGCGCCGTTGGCCTCGCCACGATGTCCGACGTCGGCGCTGCCACCCACGCCCGGGTCCAGAGCCAATTCATGGGCAAGATCGCACCCGCGGCTCTCGCCAGCCGCATTGGCCTGGACGCCGACGCTGCGCTATTGCCGCGCCTGCAGATACGCACCGCCCACGGCAGCCTGAAAACCCGTGAACAACAGACCTTCCGCGGTGTGCCTGTATACGGCCGCAGCGTCGTGGTGGAACGCGACGGCAGCGGCAACGTGCTCAGTGTCAGCGGTGAGGTTTCCCGCGGGATCAGTCGCGACCTTGCCTCGGTCGCACCGGCCATCAGCGGCGCCCGCGCGGCCGCCCTCCTGCGCGCACACGCTGGCCTGCTGCCGCTCGGCATCGGCGCCCAGGGCATCCAGGCCGGTGACATCCAGAATGCGAAAAGCGATCTGTACGTCTACGCCGAAGGCAACCGGGCACGGCTCGCCTACCTCACATCGTTCTACGTCGACCGCAACGGGGCGCCGACGCGCCCGACCGCGATCATCGACGCCAACACAGGTGCGGTGGTCGAATCCTGGGAAGGCCTCACCACCAAGGGCAAGCCGGGCAGTGGTGGCGGTACCACCGGCACGCCCGCCCTCGCCACCGGCGCCGGCGGCAACCTGAAGACCGGTCAGTACTTCTACGGCACCGACTTCGCGGCGCTCGCCGTCACCCAGTCCGGCTCCACCTGCACCATGCAAAACCCCGATGTGAAGACCAACAACATGGCCAGCAGCACGCGCCGGGGCACGCTGTGGAGCTTCATCTGCCCGACCAGCACCGGCGATGCCGTGAACGGGGCGTATTCACCAATCAACGACGCCCACCACTTCGGCGGTGTCGTGCACGACATGTACAGCAACTGGCTCGGCGCGCCGCCGCTGAACTTCCAGCTCGTGATGAACGTGCATTACGGCCGCAACTACGAAAACGCGTTCTGGAACGGCTCGTCGATGAATTTCGGTGACGGCGCCAGTTACTTCTATCCGCTGACCTCGCTGGACGTTACCGGCCACGAGATCAGCCACGGCTTCACCGAGCAGAACTCCAACCTGCAGTATTCCGGCCAGTCCGGCGGCATGAACGAGGCGTTCTCGGACATGGCCGGCGAAGCGGTCGAGTATTTCGACCGCGGTCACAACGACTGGCTGGTGGGCGCCGAGCTCATCAAGAACGGCACGGCGCTGCGCTGGATGTGCACGCCGACGCTGGACGGCGGCTCGATCGACAACGCGGCTGACTATACCGGCTCGCTGGACGTGCACTACTCCAGCGGCGTCTACAACAAGGCGTTCTGCACGCTGGCGAAGTCCTCGAACTGGAACACGCGAAAGGCCTTCGAGGTATTCGCACAGGCCAACGCGGTGTACTGGACGGCCACCTCGTCATTCAACGCCGGCGCCTGCGGCGTGGCATCTGCTGCGGACGACTACGGCTACCCGCGCAATGATGTGGTGGCGGCGTTCAATGCGGTCGGCGTGACCTGCCAGTAAGCAACCGGTACATAGTGGCAAAGCAGGGCCGACCCACCAGGGTCAGCCCTTTTTGTTGTCCGCAAACAATCGCAGCACCCCGGCCGACGGTGCCGGCGCCGCGCACCGACACCTGCACGCCGCCGCACGCAGCACAACCAGATGCATCGTCCGGGATTGCAGTCCCGTGTCACTTGCGGAACAGTGGCGCGATTCCCGTTACGGATGGTCACATGCAGCACGCACCCATCACCCTCATTGGCGCCGGCCTGGTCGGCGCGCTGCTCGCGCAACAATTGGCCCGGCGTGGCATTGCCGTCGAGGTATTTGAAAAGCGCGCAGACCCGCGCAGTGCGGGTTTCGTCGGCGGCCGCTCGATCAACCTGGCGCTGGCCGAGCGCGGCCTGCAGGCGTTGCGCAGCAGTGGCCTGGCAGAGGACGTGCTGCGTCGCGTCGTCATGATGCGCGGACGCATGGTGCACACCCTGGATGGCCGCAGCGCACTGCAACGCTACGGCGTGGACGACAGCGAGGTCATCTGGTCCGTATCGCGCGGAGCGCTGAACATGCTGTTGCTGGATGCGGCGGAAGAAGCTGGTGCACGTCTGCATTTCGGACAGACGCTGGTGAGTGCGGACTTCGCCCACAAGCGCATTCGCCTGGCCGATGCCGGCGGTGTCCAGCGCGAGACGGATGCCACCACGCTGATCGGTGCCGATGGTGCCGGCTCGGCGTTGCGGGCGGCGATGAATGCGCACAGTGCACTGGGCGAGCGCGTCGAGTCGCTCGGCCACGGCTACAAGGAACTGGAGATTCCGCCTGCCGGCGAGTTGTCTGCCGTCGCCGCCAAAGCCGGCGGCGGTCGCGACCAGTTTGCGCTGGAGCCGAACGCGCTGCACATCTGGCCCCGTGGCGGGTACATGTGCATTGCCCTGCCCAACACCGAAGGCAGTTTCACCGTCACTCTGTTCCTGCCCATCCAAGGCGCCGCGCCCAGCTTTGCCAGCGTGCCGGACGCCGACGCCGGCGCGGCATTTTTCCGTGAACAATTTCCCGACCTGCTGCCGTTGATCCCGCAGTTCGCCGCCGACTATGCGGAGCATCCGGTGGGCGCGCTGTCGACGCTGTACCTGGATCGCTGGCACCTTGGCGCCAGCGCGCTGCTGATCGGCGACGCCGCGCACGCCATCCTGCCGTTCCACGGCCAGGGCATGAACTGCGGCTTCGAGGACACCATCGTGCTGTGCGATCTGCTGGCCGCCGAGCCACGCGATCGTGCCGCCGTGTTTGCCGAGTTCCAGCGTGTGCGGCAACCGGACACCAACGCGATTGCCGCGATGGCACTGGAGAACTACATCGAGATGCGCGACTCGGTTGTCGACCCGCACTACTTGGCCAAGCGCGAACTCGGGGCGCTGTTCACCGCACGCGCACCGCAGCATTACATGTCGCGTTACCGGCTGGTCAGCTTCACCCACCTGCCTTACGCCTATGCCCTGGAGCGCGGGCGCGCGCAGGATGCACTGATACAGAAACTGCTGCGCGACACCCCCCATGTCGCCGACATCGATGCAGACGCTGCAGTTGCCACGCTGCGCGCCAGCCTGCCGCCACTGCCGCCGTTGCGTCATGGATGAGGCGCTGTTGACGGAATATCGGGCCAGCACCTATCTGGTGTGTGTGGATGCGGCGCAGTGGTCGCCCATACACGTCGGCGCACCCCTGCCGGAAGTGCTGCAAACGCTGGTGGGCGAATATCCGTGGGGCTTCATCACCGCGTGGAACCCGCGCTCAACGCCACGCGCCGAAGCCGTCAATACCGACGCGCAACACCGGTTGCTGGCAACGGTCCGCGCCAGCGCCGGCCTCGCGGCGTTGTACCCGGGGGTCGGCATCGGCACACACGGTTGGTACGAACCCAGTCTGTTTGTGCTGGGTCTTGATTGCGACATGCTGGACGTACTGTGCACGGCGCACGGGCAAAACGCCTACGTCTGCGGGCGCGGACATGGTCCGGCACGCTTGCGCAAGCTGCCGGCGTAGGCCGGCGGCAGCGTGTCGCATGGACAAATCCCACTCCCATTGCGGACAATCAAGGCAATGACCGCCGCAAAATCCACTGTGCCCTTGCTCGAAGCGCGGGCCGTGACCTTCCTGCGCCAGGATGAAGCCGTGTTCGCGCCGCTGGACTTTCAACTGCACGCCGGTGAACTGGCGCTGGTCGAGGGCGCCAACGGCAGCGGCAAGACGACCTTGTTGCGCGTGCTGGCTGGCCTGTTGCACCTCGGTACCGGTGAACTGCGCTGGCGTGGCGAGCCGCTGCAGCGTGACCATTGCGTTGACGATTTTCTGTTCCTTGGCCACCAGCTCGGGCTGAAAGCTGACCTCAGCCCGCGCGAAAACCTGCGCATCGCCACCGGGCTGCATGGTCAGCGCGCCGGGATCGACGCGGCTGGCGCATTGGCCGGAGTCGGTTTGCGCGGATACGAAGACGAGCCGACGCGGCGCCTGTCCGCCGGACAGAAGAAACGCGCCGCATTGGCCCGGTTGCGCCTGCTGCCGGCCACGCTGTGGCTGCTCGATGAGCCCTACGCCAACCTCGACCGCGCCGGTACCGAGTTGGTCAACCACACCCTGCAGTGGCACCTCGACACCGGTGGCACCGCGCTGGTCAGCAGTCACACCACCGTGAACTTTGCAGGTGCTGCGCCACAGCGGATTCATCTGCATGGCTGACGTGTCGTCACGCGCCTATGCAAGTTCGCCCCGGTGCCGCTTGACGCAGGGTGGTGCGGCCGAGAGCGGTCCAGGCGGCCGGACTGATCCAGATCACGCGATCCCCTTGTTGCAGGCAAACACCGGGGAACTCAAATGAACCACCCGCGTCTTATCCATGCGTGCAAGGCCATGCTGTGGCGCGATCTCACGCTGGCGTGGCGACGGCGCGGCGATATCGCCATGCCGGTGCTGTACGCGCTGATCGTGACCATGCTGTTTCCGTTCGCGCTCGGCCCGGAAGACACGCTGCTGCAGCGCATTGCCGGCGGCATCGTGCTGGTGACGGTATTGCTGGCGATGTTGTTGACGCTGGATGCGATGTTCTCCAGCGATATCGAGGACGGGGCATTGGAGCAACTGGTGCTGTCACCGCAACCGCTGGCATTGCTGCTGGGCATGAAGATTCTTGCGCACTGGCTCACCACCGCGCTGCCGCTGATCGTCATCGCCCCATTGCTGGCAGCCATGCTGCATCTGCCCAATGCGGTGATCCCGGTATTGTTGCTGGCACTGCTGCTGGCCACCCCGCTGCTCAGCCTGCTGGGCGCGGTGCTGGTGGCACTGACGGCCGGCACGCGGCGCTCTGGTATGCTGCTGGCCTTGATGTTGCTGCCGTTGTGCATGCCGGCGGTGATCTTTGCCGCTGGCGCCGTGGCGGCCGCCCAACAAGGGCTGCCGTGGCTCGCGCCGATTGCCTGGCTCGCCGCCGCTCTGGTGCTGGCCGTCGTACTTGCCCCACTGGCATGCGCCGCCGCGCTTCGTATCGCCCTGGACGCTTGAGGACATGACGCACTGGATTCCCCTCTGGTTGCACCGGCTGAGTTCGCCGCCGACGTTCTATCGCTTTGCCGGCGCGGTCTGGCCATGGGCCTTGGGGCTGGCGCTGTTGGCTGGCGCCATCGGCCTCTACGGTGCACTGGTGCTGGCGCCGCCGGATTACCAGCAAAGCGACGCGTACCGCATCATCTTCATCCACGTGCCCAGCGCCTGGATGAGCATGTTCATTTATGCCGTGATGGGCGTGGCCGCATTCGTGGCCCTGGTGTGGCGGATCAAGCTGGCCGAAGTGGTGGCCATGCAGTCAGCGCCGATCGGTGCCGCGTTCACGTTCATCACGCTGGTGACCGGCTCGCTGTGGGGCAAGCCGATGTGGGGCACGTGGTGGACGTGGGATGCCCGACTTACCTCCGAGCTGGTGCTGCTGTTTCTGTACCTCGGCGTGATCGGCCTGTACCACGCGTTCGAAGATCGCCGTCAGGGTGCGCGCGCCGCCGGCTTCCTGGCCATCATCGGTGTCATCAACGTGCCGATCGTGCATTTCTCGGTGAACTGGTGGAACACGCTGCACCAGGGCAGCACGATCAACCTGTTCGGGACCTCAAAGATTGCTGCGGACATGCTGTGGCCGCTGCTCGTGCTGACCCTGGCGACCAAGCTGTACTACGTCGCCAGCCTGTGTCGGCGCGCGCGCACCGACTTGCTGGCGCTGGAAGGCGGCAAGGACTGGGTACGCACACTGGCGGCGCGCGAGGCAGCGCCATGAACTTCACCAGCCTGCACGATTTTCTCGCCATGGGCGGCTATGCGGCCTATGTGTGGCCCGCGTATGCGGTGTTTCTCGCCGTGTTGCTCGCCGACAGCCTGGCGCCTACCGTGCGCCGTCGCCAGGTGTTGCGTGACTTGCGTGCGCAACTGGCGCGGCAGGCGGCACGTCATGCGCGCAAGGGCGGCGCTACCATTCCCGGCAGTGCGCCCTCTCCTTCCGCGCCGCCTCCGAGGTCAGCATGAATCGCACCCGTCAACGCCGGCTCATCATTGTGGCCGTGGTCACCGTGGCCGCCGCGGTGGCCGCCGGCTTGGGCGTGTACGCGTTGCAACAAAACATGAATTACCTGCTGACACCGAGCCAGGTGCAATCCGGCCAGGCGATGGATTACAAAACGTTCCGTCTCGGCGGCATGGTCAAGGCTGGTTCGATACAGCGCAGCGACACTTCGCTGAAAACCACGTTCACCGTGGTGGACGCCGGCGGCAGCATGCCGGTGGAATACACCGGTATCCTGCCGGACCTGTTTCGCGACAATCAGTCGGTGATCGCCACCGGACACATGGACAACGCACATTTCGTCGCCACCGAAGTACTGGCCAAGCATGACGAAACGTACATGCCCAAGGAACTCAAGGACGCGATGGCCAAGGCCCACGCAGACAAACAGATCGAACAAGCCGCGGCCGGGGAAAAGGGGACGTAGAACCGTGCTGCCACCCTGCCCATTCCCGCATCAACCTTCCGAAGCCATGCCGATCATGATCACCTTGCCGCCTGCTGTTCCTGGTTCCTGGTTCGCTGTCCCGGGCCGCGCAGCATGACGCCGGAACTTGGCCAACTCGCGCTGATCCTCGCCCTGCTGCTGGCGCTGACGCAAAGCATCCTGCCGCTCATTGGCGCGTGGCGCGGCAACCATGCACTGATGGCCGTGGCGCGCCCGGCTGCCGCCGGCCAGGCGGTGTTCGTCGCCATGGCGTTCGGCATCCTGGCGTGGGCCTTCATCAGTTTCGATTTTTCGGTGCAGTACGTCGCGACCAATTCCAACCTCGCGCTGCCGTGGTATTACCGCTTCGCTGCCGTGTGGGGGGCACATGAGGGGTCCCTGTTGCTGTGGATCTTGATCCTCAACCTCTGGACCGTGGCGCTGGCCATGTTCAGCCAGAAGTTGCCCGAGGTATTTGCTGCCCGCGTGCTGGCGGTGATGGGGCTCATCGCGGTCGGCTTCCTCACCTTCACCATCTTCACCTCCGACCCGTTTGGACGGCTGTTGCCGATGCCGGGAGACGGTGCCGATTTGAACCCGGTGCTGCAGGATCCGGGCATGACCACCCATCCGCCGATGCTGTACATGGGTTATGTCGGCTTTTCGGTGGCGTTCGCGTTTTCCATCGCGGCCCTGCTTGGTGGCGAACTGGAGCAGGCCTGGGTGCGCTGGGCGCGACCGTGGACCAATATCGCCTGGGGCTTCCTTACCCTGGGTATCGTTGCCGGCAGTTGGTGGGCCTACGGCGTACTCGGCTGGGGCGGTTGGTGGTTCTGGGATCCAGTGGAAAACGCCAGCTTCATGCCGTGGC
Source organism: Rhodanobacter sp. (assembly GCA_036833615.1). GTDB lineage: Bacteria > Pseudomonadota > Gammaproteobacteria > Xanthomonadales > Rhodanobacteraceae > Rhodanobacter. The sequence continues at coordinate 5,196 of DAITPL010000070.1, read as the reverse complement.
TGGTCGGGCTGGCACTGATCCACGCGCAAGCGGTGACCGAGAAACGTGGGAGCTTGCGCGCGTGGACGATTCTGTTGTCGATCTTCACGTTTTCACTGAGTCTGCTGGGCACATTCCTGGTGCGTTCGGGCGTCCTTACCTCGGTGCACGCGTTCGCTTCGGATCCACGCCGCGGCGTGTTCATCCTGATCTTCCTGAGCATCGTGATCGGCGGCTCGCTGCTGCTGTACGCATTGCGTGCACCGAAGGTCGCCCACGGCAAGCCGTTCAAGGTACTGTCGCGTGAAACCGCGTTGTTGATCGGCAACCTGATGTTTGTGGTGGCCGCCGCGATGGTGTTGCTGGGCACATTGTTTCCGCTGATTGGCGATGCCCTGGCATTGGGGCGTATCTCGGTCGGACCGCCTTATTTCGGCTTGCTGTTCCCGCTGCTGATGGCGCCGGCGGTCTTTCTGATGCCATTCGGCCCGTTCCTGCGCTGGGGTCAGGGCGAGCCGGCAGTGGTGAAAAGCATCTTGTTGCGCGTGGGCATTGCTGCGGTGGCCTGTGCGATCATCGCCGCGTTCTTCGTTGAAGGGCAATTCAAGTCCATGCTGGGTACGGCAGCCGCGGTGTGGCTGGTCACCGGGGTCGCGTTGTACGCCTACAAGCGCTGGCGCGAACATCCGCGCGGGCGACGCTATCCGGCGGAAATGGCCGGCATGCTGCTGGCGCACCTGGGTGTCGGTATCTTCATTGCCGGCGTGTTGCTGTCCGAGGCGCTCAGCGTGACCACCGATGTGCGCATGGCACCTGGCGAGACCCAACACATTGCCGGTTACGAATTCCACTTCGACGGCACGCGCCACATCACCGGGCCGAACTGGAGCGCGGACCAGGGCACGGTCACCGTGACCCGCAACGCCAGGACCATCGCCGTGATGCATCCGCAAAAACGCACCTATCTGCGCGGCGAAGTGCAAACCGAGGCTGCCGTGAAACCCGGCGTCATGCGCGATCTGTATGTGGCACTGGGCGAACCGATGGACGCGGCCAACGTCGCTGGCGCGTGGTCGTTGCGCCTGTACTACAAACCGTTCATCCGCTGGATCTGGGGCGGCGGCCTGCTGATGATGCTTGGCGGCTTCACCTGCGCTGCGGACAAACGCTTCCGGCTCAAGCGCAGTGCGGCCAACGTGCCAGTGAGCACCGGGCTGGTGGACAATCCGCGCGTGCAGGAAACCACCGCATGAGTCGGTTGCTGCCATTTTTCGGGTTCCTGCTGCTGGTGACGCTGTTCGGCTTCGGCATCTGGTGGAATACGCAACACGATCCCAGCGAGGTGCCCTCGCCGCTGATCAACCAGCCGGCACCGGCATTCGTGCTGCCCACCCTGGATGATCCGACGCGCACGGTCAGCAAGGCCAGCCTGCTTGGCAAGCCGTACCTGCTCAACGTGTTCGCCAGCTGGTGCGTGGCATGCGGTGAGGAACATCCGACGCTGATGGCCGAGGGCAGCCAGCTCGGCATTCCGCTGATCGGCTACAACTACAAGGACGCGCCGGAAGACGCCAAGGGCTGGCTGGGTGCACACGGCAACCCGTACACCATGGTGATCGTCGATCGCCCGGGCCGTACCGCAATTGATTTTGGCGTGTACGGCGCGCCGGAGAGTTTCCTGGTCGATGCACAGGGCATCATTCGCTACAAGCACATTGGCCCGTTCACCCCGCAGATCATCGCCCGTGAGCTGAAACCAGCCATCGCGGCGCTTGCGCGCGAAGCACAGCCATGAGCGTCGCGCCATCACGTATGGTCCAAGGGGATGTCTGCGGTCGCGAGGTCGGGGGCAACATCCCGGCACCAGTGATATCGCCGCGCGTGGCTGCGGCAGGCCACTGGTGGCGTGCACTGCTGTCCGTCGGACTGGTCGCACTGTTGGCTGTTGTTGGCACGGTCCACGCCCAGGCGATCGACCCGCTGCCGTTCCAGAATCACGCACAGGAGGTGCGCTTCCAGCACCTTACCCGCCAGCTGCGCTGCCTGGTCTGCCAAAACGAAAACCTTGCCGACTCCAACGCCGAACTGGCACGCGATCTGCGCCTGGAAGTGTTCAAGCTGATGCAGCAAGGCCGGAGCGACGCGCAGATCAAACAGTATCTGGTGGCACGCTACTCCAACTTCGTACTGTATGACCCACCGCTACAACCCGGTACGTGGTTGTTGTGGTTCGGACCTGTGCTGATCCTGCTGGCTGGCGCCGGCGTAGTGCTGGTCGCCGTGCGCAAGCGTCGCCGCGACGAAGCCATTATTGACGTACCAACCGATAACGGGGACGAGTGGTGAAAATCGCGTTTTACCTGATCGCTGCGGCGATGATCGTCGCAGCGCTGGTCATTGTGTTGTTGCCGCTGCTGCGTGCGGGTCGGCGCAGTGGTCGCCCACGCAGCACGGTCGCCGTTGCCCTCATGCTGGCGTTGCTGCTGCCGCTCGGCACTGCGGGCGTGTATCTGCTGGTGGGCACCCCGGCAGCGCTCAACGGCACCACGGCGCGGTCGGTGTCGCCAATGGACATCGAACAGGCCATCTTGCAGTTGCGCACGCACCTGACCCAACAACCGGGCGACCTCGCCGGGTGGATGCTGCTGGCGCAAACCAGCAGCAGGCTGCACAAGCCGGACGACGCCCGCGACGCTTTCGACCACGCCCTCAAACTGGCGCCAAACAACGCCGACGCCATGGTCGGCTGGGCCGAAGCCGATTCCATGGCTCGCGCTGATCACCTGATCGAAGGGCGCGCACTGGAATTGCTCAGGCGTGCTGTGCAACTGCAGCCGGATAGTCAACGTGGCTTGTGGCTGCTCGGCATCAGCGATTTTCAGCAGGCGCGCTATCGCGACGCCCAGGCCACCTGGCGTCTGCTGCTCCAGCAGCTGGAACCCGGTTCTGCGGTTGCCAAGGCGGTTGCCGACCAAATTGCAGTGGCTGGCGCACGCGCCGGTGACGCCCCGGCGCCGGCCTCCACCGCCGCTACGGACCCATCCCCGGCTGCCGCGACACTGCATGTCGAGGTTGCACTGGCCCCCAAACTGGCGGGGCGAGTCGTCAAGGGTGACGTGCTGTTCGTCTACGCCCGTGCCGCTGGCCCCACTCCCAGCCCGCCACTTGCCGCGGTCAAGCTGGACGCCGGCACCCTGCCCACCAGCGTCACGCTCACTGACGCCATGGCCATGTCGCCGCAACACCGCCTGTCTTCCATGTCGCAGGTATTCGTTGGTGCGCGCATCAGTCACAGTGGGCAGCCGGTTGCGCAGCCCGGCGATCTGGAAGGCAATGCCGGCGTGGTCAGCGTGGGCGCGTCGACACCAGTCAAGATTTCCATCGACACGGTGCGCTGATGGCGTCGGACGCCCGTCGCTACTGTGCGCTGCCTTCACCGTTCGCCATGAAGCGTGGCGGCGCACTGCTTGGGGCCCGGGTGGCGTATGAAACCTGGGGCACGCTCAACGCGGCCCGCAACAACGCCGTGCTCGTGCTCACCGGCCTGTCCCCCAGCGCACATCTCACCTCTTGCGCCGAAGACCCCAGCCCTGGCTGGTGGGAAGGCATGGCCGGGCCGGGCAAGGCCATCGACACCACGCGCTGGTTTCTCATCTGCGTCAACTCGCTGGGCAGTGACAAGGGCTCCACCGGCCCGGCCTCGATCGACCCGGCCAGCGGCGAGCCGTATCGCCTCAACTTCCCTGAGCTGGCGCTCGAAGACGTTGCCAACGCCGCGCAGGTCGTGGTCAGCAGCCTGGGCATCAGTCGACTGGCGTGCCTGATCGGCTGCTCGATGGGCGGCATGAGCGCACTGGCGTACATGCTGCTGCACCCCGGCAGCGTGCAGGCGCACATCAGCGTGGACACGGCACCGCAGGCCCAGCCATTCGCCATCGCCATCCGCTCGTTGCAACGCGAGGCCATCCGCCTTGACCCGCACTGGAACGAAGGGCGTTACAGCGATGCCAGCTATCCGGAGACCGGCATGAGCATCGCGCGCAAGCTCGGCGTGATCACCTATCGTTCGGCCATGGAATGGAACGGCCGCTTTGCGCGCATTCGTCTCGATCCCGAGCAGCGCGACGACGAACCATTTGCACGGGAGTTTCAGGTGGAGTCATATCTGGAAGGTCACGCGCAACGCTTCGTGCATCACTTCGATCCCAACAGTTATCTGTACCTGTCACGTGCCAGCGACTGGTTCGACACTGCCGAATACGGCAACGGCAACGTGCGCGCCGGGTTGTCGCGCATCCGCATTCAGCATGCGCTGGTCATTGGCGTCAGCACCGACATCCTGTTCCCGCTGCAGCAACAGGAAGAGATTGCCGACGGCTTGCACGCAGCTGGGGCCCAAGTGGAATTTGTCGCGCTTGACTCACCACAAGGACATGACGCGTTCCTTGTCGACATCCCCAACTACAGCCGCGCCATCGGTGACTTCATGGCTCGTTTACCCGCGACGTGAACCCGCGCTGATAGTATGCGGCCTCACGTGCACGCTTGGAGAACGGCATGCTCAACCTGAAATTTCCTGGCAGCCAGCAATTGATCGATGCGATCGATCTGGCCGTCAGCAAGCCTGACACGCCGACGCTCACCAGCAGCCTGCGCCAGAGCTTGTGTCAGCTCATGCACAGCGGTGAGGTGCAGCTGCCCGAGTGTGTTTTCACCCCGTGCGCCGATCACTACGCGCGCCGTGAGCTGTATCGCAGCGAAGACCACGGCTATTGCGTGGTGGCGATGACGTGGGGGCCAGGCCAAGGCACTCCCATCCACGATCACGATGGCATGTGGTGTGTCGAAGGGGTGTGGCACGGTGCACTGGAAATCGAGCAATACGACCTGGTGGAACACGCTGACGATCGCTACCACTTCACTGCGGTCGGTTCCATCCAGGCCGGCGCCGGTTCCGCCGGCAGCCTGATCCCGCCGCACGAATATCACAGCATCCGCAACCCCAGCGACGACTCCGTCACTGTGAGCCTGCACGTCTACGCCGGCCCGATGCTGCGTTGTGCGGTGTTCGCACCGCTCGCCGACGGCCGCTGGTACACGCGCGACGTGCATGCGCTGGGGCTCGACCGCGTACAGTAAAACCGGCATAATTCGCGGCTGCAATGCCGGTGTGGCGGAATGGTAGACGCGGCGGACTCAAAATCCGCTTGTGGTGAC
>DAITPL010000069.1:0-13454 GCA_036833615.1 Rhodanobacter sp. | reverse complement strand
TCAGCTGCTGGATCACGCGCTCGCGCTGCGCCTGGGCAATGTCGCCGTTGATCGCCGCAGCCGCCAGTCCGCGGGCCTGCAACTTGCCCGCCAGCTCGTCGGTGGATTGCTTGGTGCGCGCGAAGATAATCATGGCGTCGAATGGCTCGGCTTCCAGAATGCGCGTCATCGCATCCAGCTTGTGCATGCCGCTGACGAACCAGTAACGCTGATGAATGTGCGGGGTGGTGGCGACCGAATTCTTGATGACCACTTCCACCGGATCGCGCAGATGTTTCTGGGCGATCTTGCGGATCATGCTGGGCATCGTGGCGGAGAACAGTGCCACCTGACGCCCCGGTGGCGTCGCCTGCAGCACTTTCTCCACGTCGTCGATGAAGCCCATGCGCAGCATTTCATCGGCTTCGTCCAGCACCAGAAAGCGCAACTCGGACAGGTCCAGCGTACCCCGGTCGAGATGGTCAATCACGCGGCCGGGCGTACCCACCACGACATGCACGCCGCGCTTGAGCGCGTGCAGTTGCGGCCCGTAACTCTGCCCGCCGTAGATCGGCAGCACCTGGAACCCCGGGATGTGCGCGGCGTAGCGCTGAAACGCTTCGGCCACCTGGATGGCCAGTTCACGCGTGGGCGCCAGTACCAGTGCCTGCGGTTTGCCCGCGCGTGGCTGCAATCGCGACAGGATCGGCAGTGCGAACGCGGCCGTCTTGCCCGTGCCGGTCTGCGCGGTGCCCAACACATCACGGCCCTCCAGCAACGGCGGGATCGTCGCGGCCTGGATCGGCGATGGCGACTCGTAGCCCACGTCCGCAAGCACAGCCAGAACGTCGGGATGCAGTGCGAGTCCGCCAAAACCGGACGGAACCGGGGCGTGGTCTGCGGTGGGGGGAGACATGGGGAACCTCGAAACAGAAAGCGGTGTCGGAAACGGCACGCAGGCGCAAGAGTTTATCAGGCATCACCGGCGCGCGTTCCCATCCGGCCGGAAGCGCAGGCGGTTCGTTACACTCCGGCGCATGGCTGCGACGGAGAACTGCCATGCTCGAGACACTCAGCCCCGTCACGGCGACGACGACCACGCTGTGGTTTTGTCGCCAGCTTCATCATTGACCGCCATGCAATGGCGCCAGGCATGGGGCGTAGCTCCTGGATCGTGCAGCGCGCCGGCATGCGTTTCGCTTGCCTGAAGCAATGGTGCCTTGCGGCCTCCACTGGGCGGATGGGGCGATTGGGGACTCCGCAAAGAAATGTGGCGGCCATCGGGCCGCCACGTGGAACACGCGTTCAAGCCACCGCGGTCAGGCCTTGGCGGCCGGCCGCGAGTGCGCTGACCGCCGCCGCTGTTGATTGCCGGCGGCGTGATCGCCACGGCCCTTTGGGGCGTACCCATTCGGCCGCGCCGACGTACCCGGTCGGCCCTGGCGCGGTTGGCGCTGACCCTGTTTCGGCCGCGGTGCACCGGCATCCAGGCGCAACGGTGCGGATGGCTCGTAGCCGGCGACCGGAGTGATCCTGATTTCCTGCTTGAGCAGTTTGTCGATGTCGCGCAGCAGGCCGGATTCGTCATGGCTGACCAGCGACACCGCCAGGCCTTCCAGCCCCGCACGGCCGGTACGGCCGATACGGTGCACGTAGTCCTCGGCGACCATCGGCAGGTCGTAGTTGATCACGATCGGCAGTTGCTCGATGTCGATGCCGCGGGCGGCAATGTCGGTGGCCACCAGTACGGTCACGCGATGGGTCTTGAAATCGCTCAGTGCACGCGTGCGGGCGTTCTGGCTCTTGTTGCCGTGGATCGCCGCAGTACGCAGGCCCGACGCATTGAGGAAAGTCACCAGCTTGTCGGCGCCGTGTTTGGTGCGGCTAAACACCAGCGTCTGCCGGCGACTGTCGGCGGCCAGCAGGTGCAACAGCAAATCCCGCTTGCGTGCGGCATCGACCGGGTGCACCAGATGGCTGACCAGCGTGGCCACGGCGTTTGGCGTGTCGACCGAAATTTCCTGCGCGTTGTGCATGAACTCTTTGGCCAGCGTCTTGATCGCCGGGGCAAACGTCGCCGAGTACAGCAGGGTCTGGCGCTTTTTCGGTACCGCCGCCAGGATGCGCTTCAGCGCCGGCAGGAAGCCCATGTCGAGCATGCGGTCGGCTTCGTCCAGCACCAGCGTTTCCACGGCGGACAAGTCCAGCGTGCGCTGCTGCATGTGATCGAGCAACCGGCCCGGGGTGGCAATGACGATATCCACGCCGCGGCGCAGGGCGTTGATCTGCGGACCCATGCCGACCCCGCCAAAGATCGTGGTGCTGCTGACCTGCACGTACTTGCTGTAGCTGCGGATGTTGTCGTGGATTTGCGCGGCCAGCTCACGCGTGGGGGTAAGGATCAGCGCGCGCGGACGGCGCGTCATGGTCTGCCCGGCGGTGGACAGTTTCTGCAGCAAGGGCAGGGCAAACGCGGCAGTCTTGCCGGTGCCGGTCTGCGCTGCAGCAAGCAGATCCTGACCCTGCAGCGCGGGCGGAATCGCCGCGGCCTGGATCGGGGTGGGTTCGGTGTAGCCGTATTCGGCAAGCGCACGCAACAACGCGGGCGCAAGGCCCAGCGAATCGAAGGACATGAAACACTCCTGAGCAACCCGGAGTGTTCATACCGTGTTGCAAATAAAGGGGAAGAGCGACGTGATGTCGCGACAGTCGGAACGACTGCGCCGCCCAGTATAGCGGGTGTTGGTTCGCGCGTCTGCATGCGATGCAGATACCCGCGTACGGCGACAATGCCCGCCCTACCGACGCACACCCGATGCAACGCGCACCCGGCGTACGGCGCGCCCACTTGCCCACGGCCCGGCAGCCGGAGCAAACCCGCAGGGCGGGCACTGCCCGCCACAGCCCCCGCGCCCAGTCAGCAGCACAACGGCGGGGCAGTGCCCGCCCTACCAAGCGCGTGTCTGTATGCCGGTTGGCGTCGGCGCCGGGGCTGGACGTGGTCTCGGTGTTGCATGTGAGTCCGGCTGCCGCTGGCGTGCAGCACCGTTACCGCAGTGGTCGCGCCACAATCAGGTAGCTGTTGAACGGTGTGCGGCCGCGCAGCGGCGTCATGCGCACGTCGAGCCCGGCGTCTTCCAGCGGCACACGCACTTCGTCTGCGCGCGGATAGTGCTGTGCGCCGCCGGGGATCCAGCCGCTGGCGTCCAGAAAAAATTCTTCCAGCCGGGTCGCGTGGAAGCGCCAGTTCGACTCACGCAGCACATTGCGGATCACCAGCAGGGCACCGGGTGCGAGATGTTGCGTGGCAGTCTCCAGTAGCACGCGTTGCCGTTCGACTGGCAGATAGTGCAGGACATCCAGCAGCGCGACGTGGCCGTGCGTCGGCGGCAGTGCGGCGGCGTCGCCGCAGTGCAGACGGTGCGCGTGCGCGAGGCCCGCGCGGCGTGCCGCGGCCTGCGCCGCGTCGATCTTGCGCGCATCGTGGTCCACCCCGGTGTAAGGGACCCGCGCGCCTGCCACACTCAGGTATTGCCCCAGCAGACCGATGCCGCAACCAATGTCCAGCAACGGCAATGTCGAGTCGCCGAGCAGGTCGGCAGTGGCCGCGTAAACCGGATCGTTGGCGAGTTTCCAGCGCGCGTGCAGCCGGTGGCCGAGCCGTGCGTACTGGGCGGCAATGGCCTTGCGCGCGGCGTGGTCGAGTGACTTCATGATGCCTCCATGGCATGTCGTCAATGGTGCCCGGACATGTCGATCGCGGCCAGCAGACTCCCCACTGCGATAGTAACGGACAAAGCCGGCCGCGCCTGGCCCGGGCGACGTGGTAGTTTTCACGTCGTTGCCATTGCGGGAATGGACGGATGTCGTTGCTGTCGCCCCTGCGCGAACTCGATCGCGAGCAGCGCCATACGGTGCTGGCAAGCTTTCTCGGCTGGATGCTGGATGCGTTTGATTATTTCCTGCTGACCTTCGTGATCGTGGCCATTGCCGGGGAGTTTCGCGTCGGCAAGGCGGAAGTCACCTACGCGCTGTTTCTGACGCTGGCTGCGCGACCGCTTGGTGCGCTGCTGTTTGGACGGCTGGCCGATCGCTTCGGCCGCCGGCCGATCCTGATGCTGGACATCGTGCTGTTTTCGGTCTTTGAGCTGGCCACGGCGTTTGCGCCATCGCTGACTGCGCTGCTGGTGTTGCGCTTTCTGTTCGGCATTGCGATGGGCGGGGAATGGGGAATTGGTGCATCGCTGGCCATGGAATCGATTCCCGCCAGGTCACGTGGCGTGATTTCCGGCTTGTTGCAGAGCGGCTATCCGTGCGGGTTCTTCCTCGCTGCCCTGGTGAACTGGCTGCTGGTCGACCACATCGGCTGGCGCGGCTTGTTCGTCGTGGGCGCGTTGCCGGCGCTGCTGGTGCTGTATATCCGGCGCAAGGTACCGGAGTCGGCGGTGTGGCTGGAACAACGCCGCACGCAGCCGCGGGTGGGCGTGTTCGATGCCATGCGTGGGCACTGGAAGCTGGCGCTGTACCTGATGTTGTTGATGGCCGCGTTCAACATGTTCAGCCACGGTTCGCAGGACATGTACCCGACGTTTCTGCAGGTGGATCTGCACATTCGCGCCGGTTCGGGCACGGCGTTCATGCTGGCTGCACTGCTCAATCTCGGTGCGCTGGCGGGCGGTTTGTACTTTGGCTCGCTGTCCGAGCGGATCGGCCGGCGCAAAGCGATCATCATTGCCGCGCTGCTGGCCATCCCGGTCATTCCACTGTGGATGTATGGCGGCTCGTTGCTGTTGCTGGGCCTGGGCGCGTTCCTGATCCAGGTGATGGTGCAGGGTGCGTGGGGCGTGGTGCCGACCCATCTCAATGAGCTGTCGCCGGCGCAGGTGCGTGGGACGCTGCCGGGCTTTGCCTACCAGATGGGCAATCTGCTGGCGGCGCTCACCGCCACTGCGCAGACCTGGATCGCGCAGTGGCACGGTGGCGGTTTCGCGTTTTCCATGTCCTTGTGGATTGGCACGGTGGCGGTCGTGCTGGCGTTGCTGACCTGGTTGGGGCCGGAGGCCCGCGGCGCGGAGTTTGGCGCGGGAAAATCAGCGCAATAGCGCACTTGCGCGGCAGCGCTGCTGCTAGAATCCGCCGTTTGATTGCATCGACGAGACGCGCAATGAAGGCTGGCAAGGACAAGGTCATCTCGCTCCATTACACGCTGACGGTGGCAGGGGAGAAGGTCGAGAGTTCGCATGATCGTGGCGAGCCGTTGTGGATCCTGCTCGGTCACGGCCAGCTCATCCCGGGGTTGGAGACCGCCATCGAAGGTCACGAGGCGGGTGAATCGCTGACCGTGGATATTGCCCCGGCGGATGGCTATGGCGAACGCCAGGAAGGCCGGGTGCAGCGCTTGTCGAAGAAGTACGTGGCCCAGGCAAATCGGCTCAAGCCTGGCATGACCACCGTGCTGAAACAAAAGGACGGCAGCCAGCGTGCGGTGACAGTGCACAAGGTCGGCATGAGCACGATCGACCTGGACATGAATCACCCGATGGCCGGCAAGACGCTGCACTTTGAAGTCGCGCTCAACGAAGTGCGTGATGCGAGTGCCGAAGAAATCACGCATGGTCATGCCCACGCGCCGGGTGCCGAAACGCATTGAGCTGGCACCGTGTCCACGGGCTGGCACAGCCGGGGCGCTGACTACGGGGTTTCCGGAGTTTTCGCGCCACGATGCGGTGGCGCGAAGACGCGCAAGGCCAATGCGTCAGCTGTTTGCGCCGCTTGTGGGCGTGGCCGGCACGTACTGAGCGGCGCGTGCGACGTTCATTCCAGCAGGCGTTTGCCGTAGGCAAAATGGTCGCGCCAATACGGCCCGTCGATGTCGTCCAGACGCACCGTGCCGCCACTGTTGGGCGCATGCACGAAGCGGCCCTTGCCCACATACACGCCAACGTGGCTGATGCTGCCGCTGCTGGCGAAGAACACCAGATCACCGCTGGCCAATTGCGTCATGTGGCGCACGTCGCGCCCGTCCATGGCCGCCATGGCGTGCGAGGTCCGCGGCAGTTGCCGGCCGGTGGCTTCGCGATAGATGTAGTCCACCAGGCCGCTGCAGTCGAACCCGCCGGCCGGCGTGTTGCCGCCCCAGCGGTATGGCGTGCCGACCAGGGCGATGGCGCGAAACAGGACGTCGTTGGCCACGCCCGCACTGGCTGGTGAGGGTGCCCGTGCAGGCAGATCGGCCAGTGCCGAGTGCGATGACTTGAACGTGGGCTGGTGTGGTCGCGGCCCACCGGCGCACGCGGCCAGAAAACCCGCCAGCCCGGCCAGCAGCAACCATTGCAGCAGATGCGATCGCCAAGTTGTCGCGGCGGTGGGTTGGTGAGTGGCCGACAAGCGCATGGTACCTCGAGATGGCTGGCGTGGAGGTTAACAAATCAATGGCTTGGAGGAAAGTTCTCAGGTACTGGGCGAGGCTAACGCGACTGTGGTTGGGGTCGACGACAAATCAAGGCGGCGTGGCAGCTGGGCCGGCGCACTGGTGCCGGTTGCTCCGCGGGCAGGTGGCGGTCCCGGTTGGTGTCGCCGGTGAAGCTGGTGCGCAGGTGCGGGGCGCCGTGCAGGACATGCGACGTCCTTGTTGTTCCTGCTCGTCGAAGGCAGCGCGACCTGCATCGGCACAGACCGGATGAAGGTGGTGGACGTAGGTGCTCGCGCGGAAACGCGAGGTGTACGGCACAATCCCGATGCCACGCCGGCCCTGCAGCCGATATCAGCGAAAGGGCTGGTGCCGATGCGCCGATGACGCGCATTACAATCGAGGCATGGACACCTTCACCCTGCACCGCGGTCAGGTACCGCTGCTGATCAGCCTGCCACATGACGGCAGCTTCATCCCCGCCGACATTGCTGCCTACATGCTGCCGCAGGCGCGCCGTTCGCTGGATACCGATTGGCATGTGGCGCGCTTATATGCGCCGCTGGCGCAGGAACTGGGCGCAAGTGTGCTCAAGCCGCAGGCTTCGCGCTATGTGGTTGACCTGAACCGACCGGCGGATGGCCACGCGTTGTATCCCGGGCAGCGCGAGACCGGCGTGGTGCCAACGGTCGGCTTTGACGGTGAGCCGTTGTACGTGCCGGGGCAGGCGCCGGATGCTGCTGAAGTACAACGGCGGATAAACGAGTTTTGGCAGCCCTACCATCAAGCCATCTCGCAGGAACTTGTGCGCCTGCTCGCCGAGCATGGTCGCGCGGTGCTGTGGGAAGGCCATTCCATCCGCAGTCGCGTCCCCATGTTGTTTGCCGGTCGCTTGCCGGATTTCAATCTGGGCACGGCGTCCGGCGCCAGTTGCAGCCCCGGGTTGCAGACGCGCCTGCAGGGCTGCCTCGACGCGCAGCCAGCACGCTTCAGCCATGCCGTGAACGGGCGCTTCAAGGGCGGCTACATCACGCGCCATTACGGCGACCCGTCAGGTGGCGTGCAGGCGGTGCAACTGGAACTGGTGCAGCTCAATTACATGGACGAGGAAAGCCGCATTTTCGATGAGGAGAAGGCCGCCGGGGTACGGCGGCAGATCCTGTCCATGTTGCGGTTGTGCCTGGCTGCGCCTGCTGCTGCATCCTCCACTGGCGCCTGAAACTTTCAGGCGCAACGGCCGCAACCGGCCTTGCACTGGCAAGTGGCAAGACCGGTTCGTATCCGCGTGTGACATCTGCGCGGTTGCTGCGTCTGCGCGCTTCAAGCCCTCGGCGCGGGCAACGCCGCGATGCACTTCAGTTCAATGGCGATTGGGGTTGGCAATGCGGTGACACCGACCGTGGTGCGACACGCGTCGACTCCAGCGAAATGCTCTGCATACAGTTGGTTGTAGATGGCAAAGTCACGTGACATGTCGGTCAGAAATACGGTCACGTCGATCAGATCCTCCCACCGCGCGCCGCTGGCCTGCAGTACCGCCCGCACGTTCGTGAATACCTGGATGCACTGCGCCGCAATGTCGTAGCTGAGCAGCCGTCCGTCCGCAGCGTAGAAGTTGCCGGGGATGGTTTCGCTGCCGGGTTGGCGCGGGCCGACCCCGGACAGGAACAACAGGTTGCCGACCCGGCGCGCGTGCGGATAGGCCCCTACTGGCGTCGGCGCGGTTGCCGTATTGATGATGTCGCTCACGTCGACACCGGGGACGCAAGCAACTGCTGCAGCGCCCGGTCATACGCCGGATGCACGTCCGCGGGCGCACTGATGTGCATGCCGAGGTCGTTGATGTGGCCCTGGTCCAGGCTGTAGCACCACGCGTGTACGGAGAGTTTCTGCCCGCGCTCCCAGGCATCCATCACCATCGTGGTGTGGCACAGGTTGACGGCCTGTTCGATGGCGTTCAATTCGCACAGTCGTGCGTTGCGCAGAGGCATGGCCGGGATCGCTGCCAGCGTGGCCGCATATTTTTCTGCCACTTCGCCCACATGGCGCAGCCAGTTGTCGACCAGGCCGATGCGCTGGTGGTCAAGTACGGCTTGCACGCCACCACAGCCGTAATGGCCGACCACCATGATGTGCTCGACCTTGAGTGCGTCGACGGCGAACTGCACGGTGCTCAGGCAGTTGAGGTCGGTGTGCGACACTACATTGGACACGTTGCGGTGCACGAAGATCTCACCCGGTTGCAGGTCGACGATCTGCGTGGACGGCACGCGCGAGTCGGAACAGCCGATCCACAAATATTTCGGCGTCTGTTGCTTCGCCAGCTGCTCAAAGAAGTGCGGATCCCGGGCGCGGAGGTCAGCAGACCAGCGCCGGTTGCGGTCGAGCAGGTCTTGCAGTGGACTTTCCAATACGGTGACTCCGATGGTGGGAATGGGGGTACCGCATCAATAGCGGACGCAGATATTTTTGGGTTCGGTGAAGAACTGCAGCGCGTCGATTCCGCCTTCGCGACCTAGGCCGGATTGGCCGGTACCCCCGAACGGCGTGCGCAGATCACGCAACAGCCAGCAGTTGACCCACACGATGCCGAACGCGAGTTGCGCGCCCAGCCGATGCGCCCGCGACAGGTCCTGCGTCCACAGTGACATGGCCAGGCCATAGCGGCTGGCGTTGGCAATCGCCAGGGCCTCGGCTTCATCCTCGAACGGAATCAGGCTGACGACGGGACCGAAAATCTCCTGCTGGTTGGTGCATGCGCCGTTCGCCAGGCCCTCGATCACCGTGGGTGCGACAAACCAGCCTTGCGCGCAGCGCCCCGGTACGCTCACCGCTTCGCCTCCGCACAGGAACTTGCCGCCTTCGGCGCGCGCTTGTTCCATGCAGCCAAGCACCTTGTCGTAGTGCGCGCGCGAGACCAGCGCGCCGAGATCACTCGCCGCATCGTTGGGGTCGCCCACGTGCAGTGCCCGCACGCGCGCCAGATAACGTGCGCGAAATGTTGCGTAGATCGAACGCTGCACCAGCAAGCGCGAACCGCACAGGCAAATCTCGCCCTGGTTGGCAAAGCCCGAGCGCACGATGGTGTCCAGATTCGCGTCTGACAGCTCGGCATCGGCAAACACGATGGTCGGGTTCTTGCCGCCCATTTCCAGCGAGACTTTCTTGAACTGCGGGGCGGCGGTGACGGCAATCTGTGCGCCTGTCGCGGTGCTGCCGGTGAACGAGATGGCACGCACCTGCGGGTGCGCCACGAGTGCCTGACCTACCGTCGGCCCGCGCCCATGCACGATATTCAGCACACCTGGCGGCAAGCCTGCTTCGATGCCCAGTTCGCCCAGCAGGGCCGCCGTGCAGGGCGTGATTTCCGAAGGTTTGGCGACCACGGCATTGCCGGCGGCCAAGGCCGGTGCAATCTTCCACGTAAACAGGTACAGCGGCAGATTCCACGGGCTGATGCAGCCAACCACGCCCAGCGGCTGGCGCAAGGTGTAGTTGATCGCGCCGGTATCGGTTGCGCCAAGGGCCATCGCATGCGCTTCGCTGCCCCAGGTCGTGATCGCGGCGGCGAAGAAACGCAGGTTGCTGATGGCGCGCGGAATATCGAGCTGGCGCGCGAGGCGCAGCGGCTTGCCGGTGTCGCGCGATTCCAGCGCGGCGAATTCGTCGACTCGCGCCTCGAGCAGATCCGCCAGGCGTTGCAAGACTTGTGCGCGCTGCTCCGCCGGGGTGCTGGCCCAGGATGCGGCAGCGCGATGGGCGGCGGCCACCGCAGCAGCCACGTCGTCGGCATCGGAATCCGGGCATTGGGCAAACGTCGCGCCGATGGCTGGCTCGGCCACGTCCAACCACGTCGCGTGCTGCGGCGCACATAACTGGCCATCAATCAGGTTGGCAAGGCGGACTGGTGACATCCATCCAGTGTAAAACCCGCATTGGACAAATGCACCGCACGTTCGCGTACGGTGAGCTTCGGTTCAACTCAGGGCGCGTGTGCGTCCGCCGTCCACCGCGATGCTCACGCCGTTGACATACGCCGCCGCCGGCGTGCACAGGAACGCAATGACGGCACCGATCTCGTCGGCCTCGCCAAAGCGGCCGGCGGGTACGTCGGCAAGGATTCCGGCAGCGATGTCGTCGACACTGCGACCAGTGGCGGCGGCGCGCGTCGCCAGCAAGCTGTCCAGGCGCCGGGTATGCGTGTAGCCGGGCAGTACATTGTTGACGGTGATGCCGTCGGCCGCCAATTCCGAGGCCAGGGTCTTGGCCCAGCTGGCTACCGCCGCGCGCACCGTGTTGGATACCCCGAGCCCGGCAATGGGCTCTTTCACGGACGTTGAAATCACGTTGACGATGCGCCCGTAACCGCTGGCGCGCATGGCCGGCAGCAATGTCTGCAACAGCGTCTGGTTGGCCAGCAGATGTTGCCGGAATGCCGTCTCGAACGCGTCGATGGTGGCGGTTTGTGCGGTGCCGGCCGGGGGGCCGCCGGTGTTGTTGATCAGGATATGCACCGGCTGCGCACTGACGATTGCCGCGGCCGTGGTCTGCAACTGCACCGTGTCCAGCATGTCCACGCTGCGCCAGTCGTGATGCTGGGTGGCATGTACCTGTGGCAGGCTGGCCGCAGCCGTGGTCAGCTTGTCGGCGGAACGCGCCAGCAGCGTGACGTTGGCGCCCAGCCCGGCCAGCTCTGTCGCGGCCGCCAGGCCGATCCCCTGGGATGCGCCACATACCAGCGCATGGCGCTCATGCAAAGTCAGATCCATGGTGTCACTCCTGCAGTCAAAACGTCAGCGCAACAACCGCATGCCCAATGCCGCAGCCCAGCATAGCCAGCCCAGCCACGGGGCGAAGCGCCATACCTGGCGCCACGCGGTAATGCGCGGGTCGTGCAACGCCGGCAGGATGGGCGAGCGCAATGCGCGCTGCAGGCGGGTCCAGATTTGCAGACGGGTCGCGTGGCCGCCTTCCGGCGTGGCGATGATCTGCCACTGGCGTGGATGATCGCGCCGCAGCCATTGCACGACCAGCCATTGCGCCACGAGGGACAACGCAAACAACGTGACGCCAACCAGCAACAAGCCGAGGTAGAGCGCGATCATCGTCCGCCGCTGCCGTCGTCGGCTCGCTTGCCATCGGTTGCCGGGTGGTCAACCTTCTTGTCTCCGGGCGCGCTCCAGGGCACGGCGGGGAGCACCGTACGCAATGTATTGAGTACGCCGTCACCCTCGGTGTGCTTTTTGCAGATCGCGTTGTCGACGGCCTTGGCGTAAGTCGTGTTCATCATGCCGACCCACAACGTGCCGTCCGGTCCGTGCGGCACCTTGAAGCTGCCGGTGGAGTTCATCTGCAGCGTGGCCTTGGCGGAGAACGCTGCCGGCGACTGCTCCCAATAGGTTCCCCCCGCCTGCTGCTCGGCCGAGCTGTACACCAGCAGATAACGCGCCCTGGCATCCTTCACGCTGAAACTGCCGAAGGCACCGGTGGTTTCATCGCCCCAGCCCATGTGCTCGCACAACCCGATGTCCTGCCGGTGGATGGGCTGGAAGCCGCTGTCCAGCACCACCAGGGTGGGCGCAAACAGGTAACTGGAATGCAACCAGCGGCCCTGCAGCTCGGCCTTGACCGCGATCCGGTAGGGCAGTTTGGCGGCGGTGGGAAGCTGGAAGGCCAGAAAGTAGCTGTGCGTCCCGTCGACATTGGCCACCATGCCGCCGCCGCCGAGCTCGAAGCGTTGCGGCTGCCACGGCAACATGGTCCGGTAGGAGAAGTCGGCGAAGTTGCTGCAGCACGGCGTGGCCGCCTGCAACTGCCTGACGGCCTGCTCGCGCGTGGCCGTGGTGTTTTCGGCCGGGCGCAGGTTCGGGGGAATCAACACCTTGGCGGTGTGGCAACCGGCCAGCGCAATGAACAGCGCAGACACGGCGGCGACCCGGCCCAGGCGACGTGACGTGGCGTGTGCGTGGTTCAAAATTCCGCCGTACCGGCAGCGCGTGGGTAGGGGATGGCATCGCGGATGTTGGCCAAGCCGCAGATGTACACCAGCAGTCGCTCGAAGCCGAGGCCGAAGCCGGCGTGCGGCACCGTGCCGTAACGGCGCAGGTCGCGATACCAGCCGTAGGTGACCGGATCGAGCTTGAACTGGGCCATGCGCCGATCCAGGTAATCCAGCCGCTCCTCGCGCTGGCTGCCGCCGATGATCTCGCCGATGCCCGGCGCCAGTACATCCATCGCCGCCACGGTCTTTTCGTCGTCGTTCAGTCGCATGTAGAACGCCTTGATCGCCTCCGGATAGTTCATGACGACCACCGGGCGACCAATATGTTTCTCTGCCAGGTAACGTTCGTGTTCGGTCTGCAGGTCCATACCCCAGGCCACCGGATACTCGAACTTCTCTCCGGACTTTTGCAGGATGGCGATGGCCTCGGTGTATTCGATGCGCTCGAACGGCTTGGCCACAAACGCTTCCATGCGCGTGATCGCGTCCGGGGCGACGCGCGCGGCGAAGAACGCCATGTCGTCGGCACGCTCATTGAGCACGGCTGTGAAGATCGCCTTGAGGAACGCTTCGGCACAATCGGCATCGGCCGCCAGATCGGCGAATGCGATCTCCGGCTCGCACATCCAGAACTCGGCGAGGTGGCGCGCGGTGTTGGAGTTCTCCGCGCGGAAGGTCGGGCCGAACGTGTAGACCTTGCTCATCGCCAGCGCATACGCCTCCACGTTGAGCTGGCCGGAAACGGTGAGAAAGGCTTCGCGGCCGAAGAAATCCTGGCGGTAATCGATCTTGCCCTGCGCATCGCGCGGCAGGTTGGCCAGATCCAGCGTGGACAGCCGGAACATGTCGCCGGCACCTTCGGCGTCCGAGGTGGTGATGATGGGCGTATTGACCCAGAAGAAACCCTGCTCGGTCAGGTGCCGGTGGATCGCCGTCATCATCGTGTGGCGCACGCGGGTCACCGCACCAAACAGGTTGGTGCGCGGGCGCAGGTGCGCCACTTCGCGCAAGAACTCCATCGAGTGCTGCTTGGGCTGGATCGGGTAGGTTTCCGGGTCGTCGACC
>DAITPL010000068.1:0-13953 GCA_036833615.1 Rhodanobacter sp. | reverse complement strand
GAGTCGGAAAACTCCAGCGGATGCGAGGTGGTGAAGCGGATGCGGCCGATGCCGTCGATCTGCGCGATGGCGTGGATGAGTACGGCCAGGTCGGCGACGCCGCCATCAAAGGTCGGGCCGCGATAGGCGTTGACGTTCTGGCCGAGCAGGTTCACTTCACGCACGCCTTGGGCGGCGAGCTTGGCCACTTCCACCAGCACGTCGTCAAACGGACGGCTGAGCTCCTCGCCGCGCGTGTACGGCACCACGCAGTAGCTGCAGTATTTCGAGCAGCCTTCCATGATCGAGACGAACGCGGTCGGACCTTCGGCGCGTGGCTCGGGCAGGCAGTCAAACTTCTCGATCTGCGGAAAGCTGATGTCGACCTGCGGCAGGCCGGTGGCGCGTTGCGCATCGATCAACTGCGGCAGGCGATGCAGCGTCTGCGGACCAAACACCAGGTCGACGTACGGCGCGCGCTTCAGTATCTCCGCGCCTTCCTGGGAGGCCACGCAGCCGGCGACGCCAATCAGCACCGGCTTGTCACCGTGCTTCAGTTCCTTCCAGCGCCCGAGCTGGCTGAAGACTTTTTCCTGCGCCTTTTCGCGGATGGCGCAGGTGTTGATCAGGATCACATCCGCCTCGGACTCGTCTTGCGTCAGCTCCATGCCGTGCGACGCCTGCAGCACGTCGGCCATCTTGGTCGAGTCGTACTCGTTCATCTGGCAGCCGTGGGTCTTGATGAATAGCTTGCCGCTCATGGCATGCGCACCGTGATCTGGGGGTAGTGTCGAACCACGCAGTTTACCCGTGCCGGTGTGGGGTGACCAGCCGATCCACAGGGCGATCAAGCACTTGCAATGTTTCGTGCCGCTGCCGGCAACGCGCAGGCGTTGGCCACGGTGCCGGCGCCGCAGTGGTTCGTGCCGAGCCGACGACAGGTCGCCGGCCCGTGCCACGGGAGTGGCGCACGAAATGAGGGCCGCCCACTTGGCGTGGAGCGCACATGGCGGCACACTGCGCACATGTTCGACGTCGCAGGCCACCGGGGGAGCGTCGACCCAACGGCGGGGAGCCTCCCAGTTTGCACGGCCCTGTACGGGGTCGCGCTGGTTTGTGTGCTGGCGTTGGGCGTGTTCAGTGCCCCACGCGCACGCGCTGGTGCGCTGTACCACTGCGTCGGTACCAGCGGAGAAGCGGTCTACAGCAGCAGCACGGCGGGTTATCACGGTTGCCGCAAAGTCAGCAGCTTTGGCCCGACGGCGCGACCGCGCAAACCCACGCGGGCGCCGGTGCGGGTCACCGTGAGCCGGGCGACGGGCGCGGTCATGACCACGGCAAGCGATCTTGGTGCGGATGGCGCACAACCGACCACGCTGGTGCGGGCCCGGGCCGGCGTGCAAACCGCCGCCCGGGTACTTGCTGCCGCCCAGGTGCAACGGGTGTCGCTGGGCGCCGCGCACGGTGCCGTCGTCACGGATGCCCATCCCGCGCCGGCGTCGCCGCTGGCAGCCGCGGCTCCGGGCCAGTGGAGCTATCGGCAATCGAGTGCAGCGTCGGCGTTGCCGCCGGCCTCCGCAGCGAGGGACGCGTCAGCGGCCGGGGCGGGTGGGCGCCCGCGCGTGCTGCAGGGCGCGGTGTATCGCGTCGTGCGTGGCGACGGCAGTGTGGAATACACCAATCTGCGCCCGGCGACCGGTGTCAAGGGTCATGCGGTCACCGTACTTTTCAGCTACATCGCCACGTGTGTGGCGTGTGACCTGCGGTCGCCGATCCGCTGGGGCAGCGTGGCGCTCAACCTCACGGCGTATGCCGACAGCATTCGCGCCGCAAGCGTTGAATATGGCGTGGACGAAGCGTTCCTGCGCGCCATCATCCACGCCGAGAGCGCGTTCAACCCACGCGCGCTGTCGATCAAGGGGGCGCAGGGCTTGATGCAATTGATGCCCGGGACGGCCAGCGACATGGGCGTGCTGGATGCGTTCAATACCGAGCAGAACATCCGGGGTGGCGCGCGTTACCTGGCCCTGCTGTTGCACGATTTTGGCGGCAACGAGCAGCTTGCCGCGGCGGCTTACAACGCCGGTCCGGGAGCGGTGCAGCGCTATAACGGTGTGCCGCCCTACGCGGAAACCGTGGTCTACGTGGAGCGGGTGGGCACACTGCGCAAACGTTACGGTGCAGCGATTCATCCGCCATTGGCCGCGCGGTCGCCGCCAACAGCTGCGGTCCGCCTGTAGGCGCGGTTCTCGGCCCTTGCCGCACGGCGCGGGATGATTGCGCCGGGTCCGGCCACGCATTCGCGCACCGGTGTCGGCGCCCGGGTCATCCGGCGATTGGGCGGCTCCCGGTCACGCCGAGGTGGACAACGCAGGCGTGTCGGGTACGCGATAGAAAAAGCGGCGGGCAGTGCCCGCCCTACGGAGCGGCCCGCGCAGATCCGGAAGGCTCCGATCGTTGCAGGGTGGGCAGATCCGGAAGGCTCCGGACCGTTGTAGGGCGGGCACTGCCCGCCGCACGCTTGGCGCGTCGGTGTGCTGACCGTGCGCTACTGCGCCAATCGTTGCGGTGGGGGCCGGCGGGTCGGCACAACTTCGATATGGAACGGGCTGCCGTTGCGCAAACCGGAGACGACCACGGCAGTGCCCGGCTTCAGCGCTGCCTCGTCGCGGCGCAGATCCGCTGGCCCGGTGATGTCGTGTTTGCCAATGCGCAACACGATGTCGCGGGTCATGAGGCCGGCCCGGGCCGCCGGACCGCCTGGATAGACATCGGTGATCTGTGCGCCCCGCGCGGCGGCGGGCAGGCCGCTGTCTGCCGGCAGCGGCACGAACGCGTAGTCGGCCCCCAGCCAGCCGCGCACGACATAGCCGGTGGCAATGATCTCGTCCAGTACCTTGCGGGCGACGCCCACCGGGATCGCGAAACCGATCCCTTCGGCGCCTGCGGCCTTGCCGATCAACAAGGTGTTGATGCCGACCAATTGACCGGCGGTGTTCACCAGCGCACCACCGGAATTGCCCAGGTTGATGGCGGCGTCGGTCTGGATGAAGTCCTCCGCGCTGCCACTGGTCAACTGCCGGCCGACGGCGCTGACGATGCCCATCGTCACGGTCTGGTTCAGGCCGAGCGGATTGCCGATGGCGAGCACGACGTCACCGGCACGCAGCGCCGTCGGGTCGGCCATGCCGATGGCGGGCAGATTGCTGGCATCGATCTTCAGCACCGCCAGATCGGTCTCTTCGTCGGCACCAACCAGCGTGGCCTTGGCGATGCGCCCGTCGTACAGCAACACCTGGACGTCTGCCGCCCGGGCAATGACGTGGTTGTTGGTCAGCACGAAATCCTGGTTGTTCGCGCGCACGATGACGCCGGAACCCAGCGTCTGTTCGCGGTGCTGGAATGTCGTGGGGGTGCCGCCGAAAAGTTGCTGCAATACCGGATCGTCATACATGCGCACGGCTTGCTCGGTGACAATCTTGTTCGCGTAGATGTTCACCACCGATGGTGCGGCCAGGGCGACCGCATCGGCGTACGACACCGGGCCGGTGCCTGCTGCGGTGGCCGCGACTGGTGCCGCGGTCGGGTGCATGCCGAGCCGTTCGCGCAGGCGCTCGCCGGTGCCCGGCCAGAACCACGCGATCACGAACGCCGCGAGCAGACCCAGCACGACAAAGCGGACGATGAAAGCGAGCATGCCGGCAGCGGGTTTCATCAACAAAGGGCCTTGCGTTCGTGTGAAGAATGTCACCAATGGCTGCGGCAAGCCGTGGCGGACGGTTGGTCACCGCCTGCTGCAACGGTGGCCGCCGCCACGTCCGTGGTGAGGACTGGTCGGGGCGCACTGCCAACCGCGACCGCGTGTCCGAACCTTCCGGCATGCGCAGCCTGCAATGTGCGATGTGCGTATTCGCCCTCCACGCGCCTCCTGTTTTATTGTACGAGGCCAGCCCTGACGCTACACTAACGCGATTTTCTGGGGCCAAAAACCCGCATGACAGCGCAAGTACCGGAGAGCCTGATGGCGAATGAAGTCGTCGATCACGGCCGCCGGCGATTCCTGACAGCGACCACCGCGGTGGTCGGTGGTGTTGGAGTCGTCGCGGCAGCCGTGCCGTTCATCAAGTCGTGGGAGCCCAGCGCACGGGCCAAGGCGGCTGGCGCCCCGGTCACGCAGTCGCTGGCCAAGATCGAGGCCGGACAGATGATCACCGTCGCCTGGCGCAGCAAGCCGGTGTTCATCGTCAATCGCACGCCGGCGCAGCTGGCCACGTTGCCGCTGGTGGATGCAAAGCTGGTGGATCCGAAGTCCGACGGCAGTTCGGCCGACCAGCAACCAAAGTACGCACAGAACGAGGCGCGCTCGATCAAGCCCGAGTGGCTGGTGCTCATCGGCATCTGCACGCACCTGGGTTGCGTGCCTGACTTTTTCCCCGAACTGAAGCCGCAACCGTTCGACCCGGAATGGAAAGGTGGCTTCTACTGTCCGTGTCACAAGTCGCGCTACGACATTGCCGGACGTGTCTACAACGGTGTGCCGGCGCCGAAAAACCTGCCGGTGCCGCCGTACAACTTCATTGACGACACGACGATCCAGATTGGCGTGGATCCGAAGGGGGCAGTCTGATGGCCAAGGTATTGACCAGTATCGGCGACTGGATCGGCGAGCGCGCACCCGGCCTGGCGCCGATGTACCGCAAGCACATGACCGAGTACTACGCGCCGAAGAATTTCAACCTCTGGTACTACTTCGGTTCGCTGGCGCTGCTGGTGCTGATCAACCAGATCGTCACCGGCATCTTCCTCACCATGAACTACAACCCGAGCGCTGCCGGTGCGTTCGACTCGGTCGAGTACATCATGCGTGACGTGGAGTGGGGCTGGCTGATCCGCTACATGCACTCCACCGGCGCCTCGCTGTTCTTCGTGGTGGTGTTCCTGCACATGTTCCGCGGCATCATCTACGGCTCGTTCAAGAAGCCGCGCGAACTGGTTTGGCTGCTCGGCATGTTGATTTTCCTGGTGCTGATGGCCGAAGCGTTCATGGGCTACGTGCTGCCGTGGGGCAACATGTCGTTCTGGGGCGCCCAGGTGATCATTTCGCTGTTTGGCACCATCCCGTTCATCGGCGACGCGCTGGTGCAATGGATCATGGGTGATTTCCTGCCCGCGGACGCAACGCTCAACCGCTTCTTTGCGCTGCATGTGGTGGCGCTGCCGATCGTGTTGCTGCTGTTGGTGGTGCTGCATCTGGCGGCGTTGCACGAGGTAGGTTCCAACAACCCCGATGGCGTGGACGTCAAGCATGGCCCCCGGGGCAACCGCTGGAGTCCGCTGGCCCCGGTGGACGGCATCCCGTTCCATCCGTATTACACGGTGAAGGATCTGGTGGGCGTCGGTTTCTTCCTGATGATTGCCTCGTTCATCATCTTCTTTGCGCCAACGCTGGGCGGCTGGTTCCTCGAGCCGGACAACTTCATTCCGGCCAACAACCTGGTGACGCCGTCGCACATCAAGCCTGTCTGGTACTTCACTCCGTTCTACGCGATCGTGCGCATGATTCCGTCGTTCCTGGGCTCGGCCATCTGGGGCGTGATCGCCATGTTCGGGTCGATCGCGGTGTTGTTCGCCATGCCGTGGCTCGATCGTGGTGCGGTGAAGTCGATCCGCTATCGCGGTACCGGTTACAAGGTGGCACTCGGCCTGTTCGTGGTGGCGTTCTTCATGCTCGGCGCGGTCGGCTCCGGCATCACCGCCGAGGTCATCCCGGCGTGGTTTGGCAATGTCGACGTGACGTTCTGGGAAAACCTGTTCGGTCGCGTGATGACCGCCATCTACTTCGGCTTCTTCGTGTTCCTTTGGGCATACACAACCTTCGGCTGGGAAACGACCAAGCCGGTTCCGGATCGGGTGACCACGCATGATTAAGCGGCAGTGGCAGGGGTACATCTTTTCAGCGGTGTTGGCGTTCGGCCTGGTATTCGTCGGGACGGTGCAGGCGGAGGAGGAGGGCGGTCTGCCTGCAGCCGGCACGAATGTGCAGGACCAGGCATCGCTGCAACGTGGCGCCCAGTTGTTCTTCAACTACTGCGTGGGTTGTCACTCGCTGAAGTACGCGCGCTACTCCCGCATTGGCGACGACCTCGGCTTGTCCGAAGCCGAGGTGATGGACAACTTCAACTTCACTGGCGCGAAGTATGGCGAGGCCGTGGTCTCGCACATGTCGGCGGAGTCGGCGACGAAGTGGTTTGGCAAGGCCCCGCCGGATCTTTCGCTGGAAGTGCGCGCCAAGGGTGCGGACTGGGTCAACGCCTATCTCAATTCCTTCTACCTGGACGCCAGCCGCCCGGTGGGCTGGAACAACACGGTCTTTCCAAACGCATCCATGCCGTTCCCGTTGTGGGAATTGCAAGGTCTGCAGACGGCGGTGCTGGCTCCGGCGAAGGCTGGTGAGGATGCCGCGGTGGAAAAGCTCGAGTTGTCGCAGCCGGGCAAGTTGACCCCGGCGCAGTTTCAGCAAGCCACGCGGGATCTGACCAATTTCCTGCAGTACGTGTCCGAGCCGGCGGCGCTGCAGCGCCACCACTACGGCATCTGGGTGTTGCTGTTCCTGGCCGCGTTCACGTTGCTTGCCTACGCGCTGAAGAAAGAATATTGGAAGGACGTTCACGAGGCCTGATGGATACCGTTCGTACGCGACGGTCGCGCGCCGCAGCTCCGGCCGACGACAGGGAGGCGCACATGGTGCAGAGCGTTCGATCGCGCACGATGTTGACACTGTTTACGTCAGCCGATGACGTGCAGTGCCATCGTGTGCGGCTGGTGCTGGCGGCAAAGGGGGTTACCTACGATCGCATCCTGGTCGAGCCCGGCAAGATTCCCGAGGACCTGCTCGACCTCAACCCGTATGCGACCACGCCGACATTGGTTGATCGCGATCTGGTGCTGCACGACACCACGGTCGTCTGCGAGTACCTGGACGAGCGTTATCCCCATCCGCCGCTCATGCCGATCGATCCGCTGTCGCGCGCACGCCTGCGCGCCGCTGCCGTGCGTGTCGAGCGCGAATGGCTGACCGAGGTTGCCGCCATCAATGCCGGCGGCCGCCCGGCGGATGCGGCCCGCAAGCGCTTGCGCGAGAGCCTGCTGAGCACGTTGCCGGTGTTCAAGGCGGCGAAGTTTTTCATGGGCACGGAAATGAGTCTCGTCGATTGCCTGGTGGCGCCGGTGGTATGGCGCCTGCCCTGGCTGGGAGTCGACCTGGGTCGCAGCGGCAAGCCGATCGTCGATTACGGCGCGCGCCTGTTTCATAGTCAGGGCTTTGCGCGCAGTATGACTGACCAGGAAAAGGCCATGCGGCAGGATCATGGGCACCACTGAACCCGTCACCATGAGTTCCAATCGCCCGTACCTGTTGCGCGCGATTTACGACTGGATTACCGATAACGATTTGACGCCGTACCTGCTCGTCGACGCGACGGCGGACGGCGTGAACGTGCCGCCACAAGTCGTCAAGAACGGTCAGGTGGTGCTCAACCTGGCAATGCGTGCGGTGGCGAATCTGGATCTGGGTAACGAGTGCGTTAGTTTCCAGGCGCGCTTTTCCGGTGTAAGTCATTCCCTGCGGGTGCCGGTGCGCGCGGTGCTGGCGTTGTACGCCCAGGAAAATGGTCAAGGCATGATGTTTCCCGCCGAGGAAGAGGGCGGCGATCATCCGCCGCCGGTGTCCGGGCCGGACCCTGCAGTACCGGCCCCATCCGCGAGTGGTCCCGCCAGTGACAAACCGAAGCGCGGTGCGCCGCATCTGCATGTAGTCAAGTAGGGCGCCGCGCGCTGGCCGGCGATGTGCTGGCCGTGTTTGAACCGGGTGGTGCGGCGCTACTGCAGGCGATCGGGCGGAGGCCGTGGGCGAACGGGCAGCGTCACGACCTTGCTGCGCATCGTGTCCAGCTCGTGCGCACCAGGTTCCGGCGCCAGCACGCGCTCGACCACCGGCAGGCTCAGGCTGCTCAGTGCACTGCCGATCATCCACAGGCGGCCGGGTTCGCGATCATGGCCGTCGATGCTCACTTCGAAGTCGTAGCAACGCTCCACCCGGCGCTGACCATTTACCCGGCGCAAGCGGATGCGGCGCAGCCCGACGGTTTCATCCAGCAATTGCAGGCCGTGCTGCAGGCATTGGGCCCGCGCCTCGCGCACTGCCCGTTCGCGCGCGGTACTGAGTTTCAGCCACACGCCGACGGTGGCGCCCAGCGTCAGCAAGACCAGCATGTCCTGAAGATTGCTCATGTCTGCAGTGTGTGGGTGCCCCGCGCGGCATGCAAGTTGACGCTGCGCGCAGCGCGGTCAGATCAGGCGCAAGCGCAGGGACAAGTCCACCGCCTGCACATGTTTGGTCAGCGCGCCGACCGAGATGAAATCCACGCCAGTCCGCGCAAACGCGCCGATCGTCTCCAGATTGACGTTGCCGGAAACTTCCAGCGGCGTGCGACCGGCGGTCCGGGCCACGGCGGCAACCATCTGTTCGCGTGTGAAATTGTCCAGCATGATGCGGTCCACGTTGGCGTCCAGTGCGTGGACAAGCTCGTCGAGCGTTTCCACTTCCACTTCCAGCGGCAAGGTGGGGTGCAGTTGGCGTGCGGTGCGGATGGCCGCATCGATGCTGCCAGCGGCGATGATGTGGTTTTCCTTGATCAGGATGGCGTCGTACAGGCCCATGCGCTGGTTGTGGCCGCCGCCACAGCGTACGGCGTACTTTTGTGCCACGCGCAGGCCGGGGATGGTCTTGCGGGTATCCAGCACGCGGGTTGCGGTTCCGGCCACGGCGGCGACATAAGCTGCGGTAACCGTGGCCGTGCCCGACAGCAGTTGCAGGAAATTCAGTGCGGAGCGTTCGGCACTGACCAGCGCGCGCGCGCGACCGGACAGTTCGCAGATTGGCGTACCGGCGTGGATGTGTTGACCATCGACCGCGTGCCAGTGAACGGCAACGTCCGCGTCCATGAACCGGAAGCAGGCGTCAAACCAGGCGGTCCCGGCAAGCACGGCATCATCGCGGCATGTCAGTACGGCATCGGCGTGCGCGGTCGCCGGCAACAGCGCGGCTGTGGCATCGCCACCGCCGAGGTCTTCGGTAAACGCCCGAGCAACGTCGGCGGCGATGCTTGCCGCGGGGGGCAGCGCAAAAGGATCGCTCACGCTGGACCTTGGGTTGGCTCGGTTGGGTTGGGGGCGGTAGCCGGGGCTGGTGCAGCAGCTGGCGGGGCGCTTTCGCGCAACCGTCCGACGATGGCGTTCATCGCGCGGTCGAACAAGGCATTGGCAGCGAGGACGCGTGCCCGCCCGTCGGCCAGCAGCACTGCCAGTTCGTGTGGCGCATAGTCGCCCACCTTGAGTCCACGCCGGTTGACGAACAGGTAACGCCCACTCATCGGGCTGATCCAGGACAACTTGGCCCGGGTCGCGTTGTCCTCGGTGAAGCAGAACTCCAGCCAGGTCCCTGGCTGCAGGGCTTCCACCTCCTGCCATTCCGGACCGTCCGGTGGCACGTTGACGTCATCGCGTGGCGCCACTTCCTCAAGCTTTGGCTCCTCGGTCACCGGCTGGATCGTATCCGGGATGGCGAGCATGGACACGTCACCGGCATTGATGGCGACGAGTTCGCTGGGATCGACGGTTTCACCCAGTTGCTGCCGGTAGTAAGCATGCAGCTGGGAAAGCAGCCGGTCGATGTCCTGTGCCTGAAACGCCACGTTCGCCAAACCCTGTCGCAACGCACGTTCGATGCCGGGCAACATGCGGCGCAGCAGCTGGCGACTTTCCTGGTCCAGCGCCGGTTTGGTGCTGGCGATGAAATCGTCGACAAAGCGCAATGCCGCCTTGAACTCCGGGGAGTTTTCGCCCTGGCGCAACACGGTGAGCACCAGATGGTTGGCCCATGCGCGGGCCAGGATGCCGTGTATCAGCGGTGGCAGCTGCGTCGAACCGATGCGCTCCAGGATCTCGCGCGCCGCGCGGCGGCGGGCCATGTCGAGCTTCTCGCGACCGCGTATCGACTCGGCCACGCGTTGTTCGGTAATTTCCGAGCGGCGTTTGTTGATCTCACTGAATTGCTGCAGGTCGGCCAACAGGCGGTCGAAGATGCCCATGTCGTCATCGAAGTCGTGCAGCAGTTTCTCGACAGTCGACTTGACCTTGTCGTACAGGCGGCCATCGCGATCGGACTCCTTGGACCAGCCCTTGGCCATCTCCGCCATGTTGTCCAGCAGCCGTCGCGCGGGATGCTGCCGATGCGCGAACAGTTTGCGGTCGAGGATCGCGGCCTTGAGGTAGGGGATCTGCAGCCGGCCAAGCAACACCTGCATTTCCGCCGGCAAGGTGCGATCTTCGAGAATGAACTCGAACAACATGCCGACCAGGTCGATGGTGTCCTCGTCGATCGTTGCCACGCGGCTTGAGTGCTCGCCGCGCAGTGCGCCCAACTGACTCAGCAGTTGCACCTTCAGTTGTTGTACCTCCTCGCGATTGAGAAGGAGCGCATCACCGGTAGTGCCTTGCGGCACGGCGCCGCCACTGGTGATCTGACTCTGCAGGATGCTGAGGGCACCCAGCAGTTCGTTGGCCGAGGGCAGCGGTACGGAAGCTGATGGGGCGAAGTTGTCGTTGTCGCCGCGCACACCGCCGCTGACGCCGGTGATGGCCACGCGTCTTGCGCTGAACAGCGCATGCAGGGTCTGCAGCAGATTGTCCGGCGTGTCGCCGGTGTCGTCGACCGTTGGCAGGTCGGCGGTGGCTTGTCCGCGCGCAGCGGTTGTCCGCGGTGCATCACTGCCCCGGCCGCGCAGGATTTCATGGCGCAGTTGTGGCAATACGCCGGCGCGACCGAGTTCGGTGTTGACCTCCAGGTACAGCGTTTCCAGCGCGGACAGCACGTAGCGGTCAAACAGCTTGTAGATGATCAGTTTGACGCGCATGTCGGCACTGAGTTCGTGCATCGACTGGCGAAACGTCTGGGACAGGATGGCTGGCGCCACTGGATTGTTGGCGTCGTCGATCTTGCGGCCACCACAGATCACCGACAACCGCTGGTTGACCGCAAACAGGTCGCGCGACAGTCGCGCCTCGTTCTTGCTGATCATGCTGGTGATGGCCAGCGACTCTTCCAGCTCGTTGTCGGCAACCAGGGACAGTTCCACCGGGCCACTGCCGTTCAGTTCGTCCGCTGCAGTGGGCAACGACGAATGCGACAGGTTGCCCAGCTCGCGGTTGATTGCCTCCAGGAAACCGCGTTCGACCGGCGCCCGACGCTTGCGCACTTCACGCATGCCATCGAAATAGCGCGTCTGTGCAGCGTTGTTCTCGGCTTTTTCCGCAAGGTCGAACAGCGCGTCGTCCACGTGCTCGAACATGTTGCCGATCCACTGCAGCAGCCGTTTGTTGGCAATGTCGCGTACTGCGTCAAGCAGTTCGCCAACGCGTTGGGAGGACGCAGCCGTCCGCCCATGCAAAGGGGTGACTGAGGATGGTTCGGTCGCTTCACTCATTGCGATCCCTCTGCAGCACGCTGGCGCCCCTGTACAAAACCGGCGCGTGGACGTTGACAATAGGCCAAACTGCACGGCGTGTCATGCCCTGCCAGCGCCGCAAGTGACGCGTTCGACGGTTCTACGTCGCCGCGGGGAAGTCGACCAGCTGCAGCACCCCAATGCCTTCTTCGGGCAACATTACCGGGATTCCGTCCTGAACGCGGTAGATGACCTTGCGGTCGGTGGTGATCAACGCTTCGCTCACCGTGGTTTTTACTGCGACACCGGCGACGGTGTCAACGCTGCCGGTACCGATCGCGGCGTTCAACGCCTCCAGCTCCCGCTTGTTCAGCAAACGTACCGGGGTCTTGCTGACCGGGCAGCACAAAATATCAAGGAGACGCTTGTCCATGGCGGGTTTGACGGGTGTGCCCGGTGCTGAGGAAAGCCCGTACAATAACGGTTTTTGGACGGCCGGGCCATGACAGAAGTTAGCGCATCGCCGCGCGTGGGCGTGGTGATGGGATCGCGTTCGGATTGGGAAACCATGCAGCACGCGGCCAGCGTGCTGACGGAGCTCGGGGTGACCCACGAGGTTCGCGTGGTATCGGCGCACCGCACACCCGATCTTCTGTTCAGTTATGCCGAGCAGGCCGCGACGCGCGGTATCCAGGTCATCATCGCCGGCGCCGGCGGCGCAGCACACTTGCCCGGCATGCTCGCCGCCAAGACGCGGTTGCCGGTGTTTGGCGTACCGATGCAGTCCAAGGCGTTGAGCGGCATGGATTCGTTGTTGTCGATCGCGCAGATGCCGGCGGGCGTGCCAGTGGGCACGCTGGCGATCGGCAAAGCCGGGGCGGTGAATGCCGGGTTGCTCGCCGCAGCCGTGTTGGCGCTGCACGACGCGACGTTGGCCACGGCGCTTGCCGCCTGGCGAGAGCACCAGACCCAAGCCGTGCTGGCCCAGCCGGACCCACGGTTGTGACCGCGCGCAAGTCGCCCGTGCTGGGCATCCTGGGTGGCGGGCAGCTCGCCCGCATGCTGGCGTTGGCCGCAGCCCCGCTGGGGGTGAGGTGTCGGGTGGTGGATGGCCTGGCGGACGCCTGCGCCGGACACGTGGCGTCGCTGCTGGTAGCGGAATGGTCTGATCACGCCAGGCTGCAGGCGTTTGCCGCGGAGGTGGATGCGGTGACGTTTGACTTCGAGAACGTGCCGGCGGAAACCGCGCGCGCGCTGGCCGACAAGGTTGTCGTGTGGCCGCTGCCGGAAGCGCTGGCGGTATCGCAGGATCGGGTGACCGAGAAGACACTGTTCCGCGAATGCGGCATCCAGACCGCCGAGTTTGCCGCCGTCAGCACGCGAGCCGAACTGGACCAGGCGCTGGCCACGATCGGCGCCCCGGCAATCCTCAAGACCCGGCGCTTTGGCTACGACGGCAAGGGCCAGTTCCGGCTCAAGGCGCTGGCCGATGCGGATGCGGCGTGGACCGCGTTGGGCGCACCAGCGGCCGAGCATGGCCTGATTCTGGAAGCGTTCGTGCCGTTTGCGCGCGAATTGTCGGTGCTTGCCGTGCGTGGCCGCGACGGCGAATTCCGCACCTGGCCGTTGACCCAGAACTGGCACACCAACGGGGTGCTGGCGATGAGTCTGGCACCCGCGCGCGACATTGCGGTATTGCAGCCGCGCGCCGACACGTTGGCACGCAGGCTGGCCGAACGCCTGAATTATGTCGGCGTGTTCGCGCTGGAGCTGTTCGTGACGACCGATGGCCAGTTGCTGGGCAACGAGATGGCGCCACGGGTGCACAACTCGGGGCATTGGACGATCGAGGGCGCGCATACCAGCCAGTTCGAGAATCATGTGCGTGCCGTGCTCGGCCTGCCACTGGGCGACACTGGCGCGCGTGGCGTATCGGCGATGTTCAACTGGCTCGGCGAGCTGCCCGCGCTGGCGCCGGTGCTGGAGACGGTGGATGCGCACTGGCATGACTACGGCAAGCAGGCCCGGCCCGGGCGCAAGACCGGCCACGCCACGCTATGCGCGCCCGATGCGGCCACGCTCGCCGAGCGGCTTGCCTCGTTGGCGCAGGCCCTTGATCGCGAACCACAAGCTGCCCCCGTGCTGCAGGCGTTGCGGACGATGCAGCACACGTGAGCGCCGGCGCGCGGTGCCGACCGCTGAATTCGTTGGCATGGCGGAATGGGACAGGTAGAGCCGGGCTCCGTAGGGCGGGCACTGCCCGCCGCTCTTCTACCGGGCAGGCACAAGGTCTACTGAACCCGGGCGAGCTCGGACAGCGGGAAAGCCGGCGGGCAGTGCCCGCCCTACAACAGCAAGCTCAGACCACATGGGCGCCTCGCTCCCTAGGGCGGTATTGCCCCGCTCCGCGACTGGATTCGTTGGCATGGCGGAATGGGACAGGTAGAGCCGGGCTCCGTAGGGCGGGCAC
>DAITPL010000067.1:0-14381 GCA_036833615.1 Rhodanobacter sp. | reverse complement strand
GTTTCTGGCGATGCTGGAGCTGGCCAAGGAAATGCTGGTGGAAATTGTCCAGGAAACACCACGCGCACCGATTTACCTGCGCGCGAAAACCGGTCACAGCGACGAGCCGGCCGACACCGATCGGCGCGATGCGCCCGAGGTTGAACCCTCACCGCTGGCAGGCGCCACCACGCCGTGACCACCCTCCACTGAATCAGCATCCTTTCAGGTCATGCAGATCGAGCAACTCAAACCCATTGTCGAGGCGGCCCTGCTTGCCTCCACCCAGCCCGTGACCGTCCAGCAACTTGGCGATCTGTTCACCGACGCCGACGAGGTCGACCGCAGCCAGATTGCCAGGGCACTGGAGGAACTGGCTGGTGACTGTGCACACCGCGGTGTCGAACTGCGGGAGGTTGCCTCGGGCTTTCGTTACCAGGTGCGCCAGGAGATCCATCCGTGGATCTCGCGCATGTGGACCGAGCGGCCGAGCCGATACTCCCGCGCACTGCTCGAAACGCTGGCGTTGATCGCCTATCGCCAGCCCATCACCCGCCCGGAGATCGAACAGATTCGCGGCGTGGTCGTGTCCTCGAACATGATCAAGGCGATGGAGGAGCGCGAATGGATTCGTATCGTTGGTTACCGCGACATGCCCGGCAAGCCGGCGCTGTTTGGCACTACCCGCGCGTTCCTCGATTACTTCAATCTGAAGTCCCTGGATCAGTTGCCGCCGCTGTCGGCGATCCGCGACATGGAAGACCCGCAACTGCGCCTGGAACAACCCGCCCTGCCGGCCTACGTCGCACGCGACTTGCCGATTGATCCCGACGCCGGGACTGACCCGGACGAGCTTGCTGCCACGCCGGCGGCTGACCACGCTGACGCACGAACTGCAAACCCGACTGTCGGCAACCATGACCTGGCACCGTCCGGCGCCGCCCCAACCACCGTAGCCGACACGCCCGTTGACGTGCATGCCGAGCCCTTTCACGCCACTGCCGACGAGGCAGCAAACCTTGCCGCGGAGGTCGATGCCGACCCCGCCGAGCCAGATCCCGAGGAGTACCGCGCATGACTGCGCCGCAAAAAACCGTGCTATCCCTGAAACGCGAAGTGCGCAGCGCCGATAACCCGGCGCTCGAAGAACGCCTGCACAAAGTACTGGCGAACGCCGGCCTCGGCTCACGCCGCATGCTGGAGCAGCGGATCCAGGCCGGCGAAGTGGAACTCAACGGCACGCCTGCCGAAATCGGTACCAGTGTGCATGCCGGCGATCGCATCGTGCTCGACGCCAAGCAGTTTGTCGTCGCCACCGACAGCCGCGACGACACCGAAGTGCTGATCTATCACAAGCCGGAAGGCGTGCTGACCACGCGCGACGACCCGGAAGGGCGTCCGACCGTGTTCGAACAATTGCCGCACCTGCAAGGTGCGCGCTGGGTGGCTGTGGGCCGCCTCGACATCAACACGACCGGCTTGCTCCTGCTCACCACGGATGGCGAACTGGCCAACGCCATGATGCATCCCAAGAGCGGGCTCGAGCGCGAATACTTGTGCCGCGTGCACGGTGAAGTGCCCGACGAAGTCCTCGAACGCCTGAAGGCCGGCGTGGAGCTTGAGGACGGCATGGCACGTTTCGACGAAATTGCCGTGATCAGTCGCGGCGGCAGTCACAGCTGGTTTCGCGTGGTCATTCGCGAAGGCCGCAACCGTGAAGTACGGCGTCTGTGGGACTCGCAGGGTTTCCTGGTCAGCCGCCTCAAGCGCATCCGCTATGGCCAGATCGAACTGCCACGCACGTTGCGTCGCGGTGATTGTGAACCGCTGGATGCCGCCACGATCAAGCAACTCCGCGCGGATACCGGACTGGGTATCCCGCAACCGGTGCTGACCCTGAGCCCCGTATTGCACCAGCGCCGGTCCAACCGTAGCGTCACCGAATACCGCCCCGCCAGCGGTAGCGGCAGCGCGTGGACCAGCGCGCAAGATGAGGGCCGCGAACTGCGTGCGTATGACCGCATTCGCGAGGAACCGGTGCGCGGGCGCAAACGCGCCGGGCACCCTCCGGGCAGGGAAGTGAATGGCAACGTCGCCCATCCGGGAGGCGCACGCCCTGCGCATCGGGGACGACGCGTGGCACCCGGACAGGAATTGCCCTCGGTGCGCACCTGGTTTGCCGGTGAAACCCGCGACGGCAGCGGTCGTCCCGGTGCTCCACGCGGCAACGTCCCTGGCGGTCCGGCGCGCAAGCGCAGGCCCGGTGGCGGCAAGCCATTTGGCGCACGCACCAGTGGCGAGCATCACGCCAATGCCAATCCGTATGCCAACTTTGCGGGCGGCGCACGTGGTCCCGACAACGGCAATCGCGCCCCTGGCGCCTGGCCCGCAGCGCAAGGTGGTCGCACGCAGGGCCAAGGTCATGGCAACCGCGCATACGGCAATCAGGCACCTGGCACTCGTGGGCCAGGCCAGGGCGCCCGCCAGGGACAGAGCGGCAATCGCCCACAAGGCGCTGGCCGTCCACCGGGCCGGAGTGACAATCGTTCACAAGGTGGCGGCGGACGACCGCAGGGTCACGGCGGGCCAGCCGGTGGCCGCCCCTCCGGCCGCGGCGGCAATCGCTCCGGCAATCGCTGAGCGCTCATCCGGCGCACCACCCGACCAGGTACCGACATGATCCGCATTTACCACAACAACCGGTGTTCAAAATCCCGCGCCACGCTGGCACTGCTGGAACAGCGCGGCGAACCGGTCAAGGTGATCAACTATCTGGAGACGCCACCCACGGCGGCCGAGCTCGGCGTGCTGCTCAAGCAACTGGGCATGTCCGCACGCCAGTTACTGCGTCATGGCGAAGACGAATACAAGTCACTCGGGCTGGAGGATGCGGCACTCGACGACGCTGCCGTGATCGCAGCCATGGTCGCGCACCCGAAGCTGATCGAGCGCCCCATCGTGGTCGCCAACGGCAAGGCGGTGATCGGGCGGCCGCCAGAGAACGTGCTGACCATCCTCTGACCCTGGCCGGCGTGGCTTGCACGGTCCCGCTCCACGCGGGCCAGGCTTCGTCGGGCGGGCACTGCCCGCCGGCTTTCGGCTATGTCGCCACATGCCGAGTGCGAGCGGCGGGCAGTGCCCGCCCTACAACAGCACCAGCTACCGACCACGCCAAGCGGGCAAACCGACAGCCTTGGTGCTTGCAGTCGCGCCGGCAAGGACAACTCAGCTGGGGTTGAGCACAAACGCGTCGGCATCCATCCACGCCGGGAAGCGTTCGCGATGGGCCAGCAGCGGTGCCGGGTCGAGGACGACGGTCACCACCTGCTCCTGCGCACCACACTCAATCAGCGGTTCACCCAGCGGATCGATCGCTGCGCTGTCGCCCAGGTACGGCAGATCATTGCCGTCCACGCCAACCCGATTGACGCCAAGCACGTAGCTCAGGTTTTCAATCGCGCGCGCGCGCAACAAGGTACGCCACGCATTGCGTCGGGTGGACGGCCAATTGGCGACAAACAAGGCGAGGTCGTAGTCCATGCCGGCGTTGGCCGTGGCCAGCCGACGGTTGCGCAGCCACACCGGAAAGCGCAGGTCGTAACAGACTTGCGGCAGGATGCGCCAGCCCTTCAACTCCACCAGCAGCCGTGCGTCACCACCGCCGTAGCGCGTGTGTTCGCCGGCCATGCGAAACAGGTGGCGTTTGTCGTATTGCGCAAAGCTGCCGTCCGGGCGCACCCACAACAAGCGGTTGTAGACAACATCGTTTTCGCGGATCGCGAGGCTGCCGCAGATCACCGCATCCATCTCGCCGGCCAAGGCCCGCAACCAGGCAACACCTCCACCGTCCATCGGCTCGGCACTGGCCAACGTGTCGTTGCTGAAACCGGACAGGAAGGTTTCCGGCAGCACAACCAAATCGCAACCCTGTGCCTGCCTGATCAGCGCGCCATAGTAGGCACGGTTGGCCGGTGCGTCATGCCAGCGCGTGCTGCCCTGCACCAACCCCACCCGCAACGTCTGCATGTTGGCCGCGCTCATAGCCGGCACAACCGTTCGGCGGCGGCGTCCATCGTCGCGTCGCTCTTGGCAAAGCACAACCGCAGCAACCGCGTGGCTGGCGGGCTGGCACAAAACGGGCTGATCGGGATTGCCGCCACGCCACCCTCGCTGACCAGCCAGCGGCTGAACGCCAGGTCGTCTTCGTCACGGATGGCCGAGTAATCGACCAGCTGGAAATAGCCGGCAGCAACATCCAGCAACTTGAAGCGCGACGGCTGCAGCAACGCGCGGAACCGATCACGCTTGGCCTGATAGAACGCCGGCAATTCCCGATAGTGCTCGGGGTGTGCCGCCAGAAACTCCGCAAACGCCACCTGGGCCGGATGGAATGTGCAGAACGTGAGGTACTGATGCACCTTGCGAAATTCCGCCGACAGCGCCGCGGGCGCCACCGCATAGCCAACTTTCCAGCCGGTGCAGTGAAACGTCTTGCCGAACGAGGAAATCACGATGCTGCGCTCGGCCAGTTCCGGATGGCGCAGCACGCTCTCGTGTTGCGCGCCATCGTAGACAATGTGCTCGTAGACCTCATCGGACAGCACCACGATGTTCGTGTCGCGCACGATCGTCGCCAGCGTTTCCAGATCGGCGGCGGACAGCACCGCACCGGACGGGTTGTGCGGGCTGTTGATCAGGATCATCCGGGTTCTGGGCGTGAGCGCATCG
This sequence comes from Rhodanobacter sp., assembly GCA_036833615.1. Lineage (GTDB taxonomy): Bacteria > Pseudomonadota > Gammaproteobacteria > Xanthomonadales > Rhodanobacteraceae > Rhodanobacter. Next base: position 9,674 of record DAITPL010000067.1, on the reverse strand, counting down.
CGCACGCGTTGCCAGTCAATCGCGAAGCTCGGCACGCGCAGCGGGATGTGCACCGCGTGGGCGCCCTGCAATTCGATGGCCGGTTCGTAGCAGTCGTACGCCGGATCGAACACGATCACTTCTTCGCCGGCGCGCACGATCGCTGCAATCGCGGCGAAGATCGCCTCGGTCGCACCCGAGGTGACGGTGATGTCGGTATCCACGTTGAGCTTGCGCCCGTACAACTGCTGCGTCTTCAGCACGATCTGCTCGCGCAATGCAGCGGTGCCATGCATCGGTGCGTATTGATTGCGTCCCTCGTTCATGGCGCGCGTCAACGCATCGCGCAACAGCTGCGGTGGCTCGAAATCGGGAAAGCCCTGCCCCAGGTTCACTGCCTGGTGTTGCAGCGCCAACTGGCTCATCACGGTGAAAATGGTGGTACCGACTTTCGGCAACTTGGTTTGGATATTCATCATTCAGCCGTCTGGATGCCCCAACAGGTGTGCAAACATTCAGCCTAGCGCATTCATGGCGCGGCGCAAGAGCCATGAATGCGAGAGGGTCACCACCACGAGCGCCACGCTGGCAAAAAACCGGCAAGCCCAATCCATGACTGCCGCACGGAGCCACGTCCATGCCCGCCCGCGACACTATGCGTCTCCACGGGCAGCGGCGGCCGGCAACTGTTCGGCCAGGAAATCAACCATCGCACGCACACCGGGCAGCATGCCGCGCCGGCTGGGGTAGACGAAGTGCATGGTGCCTTCAGGCATGCTCCAGTCCGGCAGCACCACTTCAAGATCACCGACGGCGATCGCCGGTGCGCAGACGAACTCGGGCAGCAGCGCCACGCCCATGCCGCGCCTGGCCGCCTCCAGCAGCACCGCGAACTCACCAGTGATCAGTCGCGCCCGCACCTCGACGTTGACCTGTTTGCCGTTTGCGCCAAGCAGTTCCCACACTTGTGCGCCTTCGTGCTCGCGCATCGACAGCGCCGGCAACTTGGCGAGTTCATCCGGGGTGACCGGACGCCCCTGGGCGTTGAGCAAGGCGGGGCTGGCCACCAGCTTGGTACGTGACAGGCCGAACGTACGGATCACCAGGTTCGCATCGGTATCCAGCTTGGTGCGCACGCGTATCGCCAAGTCGTAGCCCTCGCCGATCACGTCGACCCGGCGGTCGCTGGACAGCAGCCGCACCTGCATCTTCGGATACTGCGCCAGGAAATCCGACAGTACCGGTGCCAGCACCGTCTGCGCCAACGACACCGGACAGCTCAAGCGCACCACGCCACGCGGCTCGGCGCGCAACTCGTCGACCGCGTCCTGCGCGGCCTGGGCTTCTTCCAGCACGGCGCGGCAATGCGCGTAGAACCGTTCGCCGACATCGGTCACCACAAACCGGCGGGTGGTTCGCTGCAAGAGGCGCACGCCAAGGCGCTCTTCCAGCTGCGCCACCCGCTTGCTCAGGCGTGACTTGGGTATGCCCAGCGCGCGCCCGGCTGCGGAAAAGCCCCGATGTTCCACCACCGCCGCAAAGAAACCCAGGTCGTTGAGATCCTGCAATGCACCACCTGCGGCCGTCATGATTGTCTCCATTGGGGAGCGCCGAATTCGGCCACAGGCATCCTAACGCAAGGGGATTCCGAACGTTCCTGGCTGCGTCGTCAAGGGCACCAGCGATAATCCCGGCAAGCAACTTGTGCCCGGCAATCGGACGCACAGACCGGCCGGCGGCAACCCAGTCAGCCGGGCTGGCGGCGGCAAAGCTGTCGGTTGCGGGCACGCAGCGCTGCACGTGCCGAAAACGTGCAACTGGAAAAAGGCGGCGCGAATGAACACACTGCACACTCATTCCCGAACCAGAAGGCCTGCATGAAGCATCTCCTGCGCACCGCACTGTTTGGCATGTTGCTGGCCGCGTTGCCGGTCGCACAGGCAGCCGACCTGCTGGTCACCAACGTCAACGGCTACACGCTAAACAGCCACGGCAAACTGCAACACTTTCAGGCATTGCTGATCGATCACGGCAAGGTGGTGGCAACCGGCGAAACGGCGACGCTGACCAGGCGTGCGGGCACCGCGAAGGTGATCGACGGTCAGGGCCACACGCTGCTGCCCGGCTTGATCGACGCACATGGTCACGTGCTGGAACTGGGTTACGCGCGCAACCAGGCAGAGCTTGCCGGCACACCGTCGCTGGACGCAGCGCTGGCCAAGGTCAAGGCGTACGCGGCAGCGCACCCCGACGCCAAGTGGATCACCGGCAGCGGCTGGAACCAGGAGATCTGGAATCTCGGCCGCTTCCCCACGGCCAAGGAACTGGATTCAGTGGTAGCCGATCGTCCGGTGTGGCTCAGTCGGGTTGACGGCCACGCCGCATGGGCCAACAGCGCAGCCATGAAGCTGGCCGGCATCACCAGGGCAACGCCGGATCCCGCTGGTGGTCGCATCGAGCGCGACGCCGACGGCAACCCCAGTGGCGTTTTTGTCGATGGCGCCACCCAGTTGATCAACGCGAAGCTGCCCGCGCCTACCCGGCAGGAAAGGACCGCCGCGCTGGACACCGCCCTGGCCGAGCTGGCCAGGGTCGGCATCACCGGCGTCAGCGACGCCGGCATCGACCTGCCCACCTACCTGCTGTACCGGGAATACGCCGACGCGCACAAGCTCACTGCGCGCATCTACGCCATGATCCGCGGCACCGGCGCCGACTTTGACGCCATCAGCAAAGATGGCCCGCTGCTCGGCTACGGCAACGACTTTCTTACGGTGCGCGCAGTGAAGCTGTATGCCGACGGTGCGCTCGGCAGCCGGGGTGCGGCGATGCTCGCGCCCTACTCCGATGATCCCCGCAACAGCGGCCTGCTGTTCCTGCAGCCGGACGAGCTGACCGCGAAGATCGGCAAGGCGTTCGGCAAGGGCTATCAGGTGGGCATTCATGCCATTGGCGACCGCGCGAATGATGAGGTGCTGAACAGTTACGCGGCCGCATACAAGACGCATCCTGCCGCGATAGCCTTGCGCAACCGCGTCGAGCATGCACAGATTGTGTCGCTGCAGGACATCCCGCGCTTCGTGTCACTGCACCTGATTGCCTCGATGCAGCCGACCCACGCCACCTCCGACATGAACATGGCCGAAGACCGTATCGGCCACGAGCGCATCGCGGGTGCCTACGCGTGGCGGCGCTTCCTGCAGCAAGGCACGCTGATCGCCGGCGGCTCCGACTTCCCCGTCGAGTCTCCCAACCCCTTTTACGGCTTGTACTCGGCGGTCACGCGTGAGAACCACCAGGGCCAGCCACCGGGTGGCTGGTATCCCGGCCAGGACATGACCTTCACCGAAGCATTGCGGGCGTTCACGCTTGACGCGGCCTATGCCGAACACGCGGAAACCACGCTGGGCACGCTGGAGCCGGGCAAATGGGCCGACTTCATCCTGATCGACCACGATGTGGTGCAAGACCCACCCGCCAAAATCTGGAGCACCCGGGTGCTGCAGACCTGGGTGGGCGGCAAACAGGTGTATACGGCGCACGATTAGATTCGACGTTGCATGGCGACCACCGCGTGTCCCGGGCGGCGGACAGACGCAAAGGCTGTGCTGGGGCGGGCACGGCCCGTCGGCCTTCCCCTTGCGTTGGCCGCCAACGACGGGCAGTGCCCGCACTACAACGCCCAATCGGGCTGCGTGTACTCAAAGCTGTGGTAGGGCGGGCACGGCCCGCCGGCCTTCCTCTTGCGTTGCCCCCCGCCAAACGGCGGGCAGTGCCCGCCCTACAACGCACCGACCAGGCTGCGTGTACCGGTAGGTAAAGCGCTCTTACCGCGGCACAATCCCAAGCAAACCCTGAAAAACCCATTCAGCCAGCTAGCCCATCAGTCATGGTGAAAAACTGCATGTGCCCTGTTGACAGCCCGGAATCTGGTGTTATAGTTCACTACAACACCACTGAACGACTTCACCAGAGGAGCCAGCCATGAAAGCGTACCAACTGATCGCCAGCGCCGCTGCTGCCATGCTCACCCTCGCCAGCATCAGCGCCATCAATTACAACGTCGCCCCGCGGCACAATGTGGCGCCCACCCACCAACACACGCCGGTCACCAACCTCGCTGCGGTGCAAGTCTACCCACGTGCCGATGAGCTTCGCGCCGCAGCGTTGCTGACCACGGACCCCGCGATCTTCGTCGCCCCGGAGGCACGCTCGACGCCGCGCGATACCAGCACGTCGTTCCAGTTGCTGGATGCGCAAGTGGCCATGCCCTATTACTCCTTCGGCAACAGATTCGGTAGCGTCAGCAAGGAATAACCATGACCATCACCTGGAATGACAACGTCCCGATTTATCGCCAACTGCAGCAACGCGTGGTGGCGATGATCCTGGACGGTGCCTTGAACGAAGGTGACTCGCTGCCCTCGGTGCGCCAGGTGGCGGCGGATTACCAGATCAATCCGCTCACCGTCTCCAAGGCATACCAGGAGCTGGTGGATCACCAACTGGTGGAAAAACGGAGGGGCCTGGGCATGTTTGTCATTGAGGGCGCTCGCGCGGCGCTGTTGAAATCCGAACGCGAGCGCTTTCTGCGCGAAGAGTGGCCGGCGCTGTTTGCACGGTTGCAACGGCTGGGGCTGGATCTCAAGACGCTGCTGCGCGAAGCCGCCACAAACAAAGACCAGGCCGACAAGGAGGAGCAATCATGAGCACGGTGATCACGGCCAGTGGCCTGAGCAAGCGCTACAAGAATACGCTGGCGCTGGACAACGTCAGCTTCCAGATCGAGGCCGGCCGCATCGTCGGCCTGATCGGCCCCAACGGCGCCGGCAAGACCACCGCACTGAAGGCCATCCTCGGCCTCACCGACTTTGGCGGGGAGCTGAAAGTGCTCGGCTTCGATCCACGCCAGCAGCGCGACAAGCTGATGGGCGAGGTGTGTTTCATTGCCGACGTGGCCGTGCTGCCGCGCTGGATCAAGGTGAAGGAGGCGGTCGATTTCGTCGCCAATGTGCACCCACGCTTCGATCGCAGGAAGTGCGAGGCGTTTCTGGCGCGCACCAAGCTCACCCCTGACCAACGCGTGCGGCAGATGTCCAAAGGCATGATCGTGCAATTGCATCTGGCGCTGGTGATGGCCATCGACGCCCGCCTGCTGATCCTCGACGAGCCCACGCTCGGGCTGGACATTCTCTACCGCAAGCAGTTCTACCAGAGCCTGCTGGAGGACTACTTCGACGAAAACAAGACCATCGTCGTGACCACCCACCAGGTGGAGGAAGTCGAGCACATCCTGACCGACCTGATGTTCATCCGCGACGGCAAGATCGTGCTGGACGCGGACATGGACGCCATCGGCGAGCGCTTCATCGAAGTGATGGTCAACGCCGACCGGGCCGAGGCTGCGCGCCAGCTGAAACCGCTGGAGGAACGCCAGGTGTTCGGCAAGAGCATCTTCCTGTTCGACGGCGCGCCACGCGCGCAACTGGAAACCCTGGGCGAGACCCGCCGTCCCTCCATCAGTGACCTGTTCGTCGCCACCATGAAAGGTACCTACGCATGAAAACCGGGGCCATCAACAACATGTACTGGCTGGTCAAGCGCGAGTTCTGGGAACACCGCGGTGGTTTCCTGTGGGCGCCACTGGTCACCGCCGGCATCTTCCTGTTGCTCACCATCATGGGCGTGATCACCGCCGAGGTAATCGGCGCGCGCCACGGCATCAGCATCGGCGCAAGCGGCGAATTGCAGCGTGTCATCTCGCAGATGGATGCGGGCGACATGAGCCAGGTCGGTACCGCACTGGACCTGACCATGTTTTCGGCCATGGCGTTGATTACGGTGGTGCTCGGCTTCGTCGTGTTCTTCTACTGCCTGGGTGCGCTCTACGACGACCGGCGCGACCGCAGCGTGCTGTTCTGGAAGTCACTGCCGATCTCCAATACCAGCACAGTGCTTTCAAAGGTCATCAGCGCCACCGTGCTGGCCCCCCTGATCGCGGTGGTCGTCGGCGTCGCCGCGGGGCTGGTGCAACTGCTCATCGTGGCGGTCGTGTTGTCCTTCCACGGCATCAACGTGTGGCAGTTGCTGGGGCTGGCCCATCCGCTGCGCATCACCGCCAACCTGATCGGCTACCTCCCGATCTACGTATTGTGGGCACTGCCTTCCGTCGGCTGGCTGCTGTTGTGCTCGGCCTGGGCACGCAACAAGCCCTTCCTCTGGGCGATCGTGTTGCCGGTGGCGACCGGGCTGGTGATTTCCTGGTTCGGCATCATGGGCTGGTTCAACCGCGCGTCTGGCTGGTTCTGGCAGGAAGTGGTCCTGCGCGGGCTGGTGAGCGTGTTCCCCGGCAGTGGCACGCTGGCCGGCCTGGAACAATCCAGCTTCCACAAGGGCCCGATCGACGGCCTGCGCATCATGGACCTGGCGCAGAGTTACCAGTTGTTGACGGCGCCCAGCCTGTGGATTGGCCTGGTGATCGGCGTGGCCATGCTCGCAGGCGCCATCTGGCTGCGGCGCTGGCGCGACGACAGTTGATGGCCATGACCCACCTTGCAGGAGAGCCTTCCATGTCAAACCCATGCATCGCAGTCTTGCTGGTGATCTCCGGGCTGCTCGCCGCGTGCACCGTCGGTAGCGGCGATACCAGCATCCTCAGTACCGGCAACGGCAACAGCTATACCAGCCGCATCACCTTGCACGACGGACAGATCACCTTGCACGTGAAAGGCGCACCCAATGCAGTGATCGACGCCGCCGGTGACCTCACAATCGACCGCCAGCCGATCACCGTCAATCCGGCGCAACGGACGCTTTTGCAGGCCTACTACCGCGGTGCGATGGCCGTGCGCAGCCACGGCATCGCCACCGGCAAGGCCGGTGTGGCCGTCGCCGGCCAGGCGATCGCCAGCGTGGCCAGGGGCCTGGCCAGCGGCGATACCGACAACATCGACAAGGAGGTCGATGCCAAGGCGGCGCGGGTCGAACAGGAAGCGCAAAAGATCTGTCTGGACGTGGTCGGCGTGAAGTCCGCGCAGGACGCGCTGGCCACGCAAGTGCCCGCGTTCAAGCCCTACGCCGGCATCGTCGATGCCGACGCGGTGGACGAGTGCAGCAAGCAAGTAACGCGATAGCACGCACCCCGTAGGCTGGAGTGAGCAAGCGAACGCCAACGAATGCCAAGTGAATCCAAGCAAGGGACCACACCCATGAAAGCCACATTCAGCACGATCGCCCTCGCCCTGATGTTGCCGCTGGCCGCCTGTGGCCAATCCGGGCAGACCGACTCCACGCCTCCGGCGGCCAACAGCGCGCCGCAGGCGGCGGCCAGCGTCGGCGAAAAGACCTCGTCGGTCATCTCGGCGAATATCCGGAAGGCCATGGCAAAGGCCAAACGCGAACTGGCCACCAAGAACATCGACGTGAACAGCGTGCACATTGGCGGCGGCCGGCACGAGGACAAGGACACGCGGCCCAAGGCCGAGATCACGCCGCAAGGCGACTTGCTGATTGCCGGCAGGAAAGTGGCCGCTACACCGGCGCAGCAGACGCTGCTGATCGACTACCGCAAGCAGATCATCGGCATTGCGGAAGCCGGCATCGACATCGGCAACCAAGGCGCGGTCCTCGGCATCAACGCGGCACGAGAGGCGCTGTGGGGCGCATTTTCCGGCAAGAACGAGAAAGACATCGAAGCCGCGATCAAGCCGCAGACCGACAAGATCCAGGCCGCCGCCGCCAAACTGTGCCTGCGCTTGCCGGACCTGCTGTCCGCGCAGCAAAAACTGGCCGCGGCGATGCCCGCATTCCGGCCCTACGCGACCATGCAGCAGAAGGACATCGATGACTGCGGCAAGGACATGGCCGACAAGGACGGCAAGAAAGGCAAGAAAGGCTTCGCCGTGTTTTCCGATTGACTCCGCTTCACTCGACGCTGCCCCACCTCACGCAAGGGAACAACATCATGCGACACTTGATCCTGCTGGGCGTCCTGATCCTGGCGACTGGTCTCGCGTTGCCTGCTCATGCGGGTTGGTCGGTACAAATGCACGGCACCCGCGACAGCCTGACTTGGCGCGCCAACAACGGGCAAGCGCTCGAACTTGCTTCCCCTGACGGCAAGGGCATCGAAGTCGCCCACATCGAGCCGGCCGGGCGCGATGGCTTGCAACAAGGTGATGTCATCACCGCAGTGGACGATCAAGTCGTGGCGCGAGTGGTCGATCTGCTGACCTATTCGAACGCCCACCCAAACGACGCGGCCAGGCTCACCTTGCATCACGGCCATGGCGAGCAGGAACTGGTTGTCGGGGCTGGAAAGCTCAACGCCCTCCTTCATCCGCGTCCATGATGCATTGGGGCGTCAAGCACGGCATGACAGCAGCCAGGGCGGGCATTGCCCGCCGCTTTCATCGATATATCCAAAGTCGGCGGGCAGTGCCCGCCCTACCGAGCCGCCTCCACCCGAACTCCATGACCGACACCGCAGGAGCTCGCGTGCGGGCGATGCTCCTGCCTTGATCCCTCGAACAGAGCTTCAGAACAAAAGCTTCGGCCGCAGGCGGGCTTCTACAAAAACATTCCAGATCAGCCGTGGATGCCGCCGCGCGTCAGGGTCAACGGATCGAGCAGTTGCTTCAACTCGGCTTTCGACAAGCCGGTGGTTTCCAGCGCCACGTCCATGATCGGACGATGTTCCTTGTAGGCCTTCTTCGCCGTGGCGGCGCCCTTCTCATAACCGATCACCGGATTCAGCGCGGTGACCAGGATCGGGTTCATCGCCAGGGCCTGGTTGACCCGGTCCTTGTTGACCGTGAAGCCGGCAATCGCCTTGTCCGCCAGCAGCACGCTGACGTTGCCCAGGATCTCGATGGACTGCAGCAGGTTGTAGGCAATCAGCGGCAGCATCACGTTGAGCTGGAAGTTGCCGGACTGGCCGGCAACGGTGATCGACGCATCGTTGCCGATCACCTGCGCGGCCACCATCACCACCGCTTCGGGGATCACCGGGTTGACCTTGCCCGGCATGATCGACGACCCCGGCTGCAGTGCCGGCAACGCGATTTCGCCCAACCCGGCCAGCGGCCCGGAGTTCATCCAGCGCAAGTCGTTGGCAATCTTCATCAGGCCCACGGCCAGCGTCTTCAATTGGCCAGAAAGTTCAACTGCGGCGTCTTGCGCAGCCATGCCTTCGAAATAGTTTTCCGCCGACTCGAACTTGATGCCGGTCAGCTTCTTCAACTGCGCGGCCATCGCCGGACCAAACTTCGGGTCGGCGTTGATGCCGGTGCCGACCGCGGTGCCACCTTGCGGCAAGCGGCGCATGCGCTTCAACGCGTCCTCGATGCGTTCGATCGCCGTGCCCACCTGCGCCGCCCAGCCCGACAGCTCCTGGCCAAACGTGATCGGCATGGCATCCATCAGATGCGTGCGGCCGGTCTTGGGCGTGTTGCGCAACTCGCGCGCGCGCTTGTCGATGGCCTTCTTCAGATGCTTCAACGCCGGCAGCAAGTGCTCGGTCGTGGTCAATGCGGCACTGACGTGAATCGTGGTCGGGATGACGTCATTCGAGCTCTGCCCGTAATTGACGTGATCATTCGGATGCACCTTGGCGCCCGCGGCCACTGCCAGATGCGCGATGACCTCGTTCGCATTCATGTTGGTGCTGGTGCCCGAGCCGGTCTGGAAAATGTCGA
>DAITPL010000066.1:0-14424 GCA_036833615.1 Rhodanobacter sp. | reverse complement strand
TCAAACTTACCCGGGCCAAGCTCGAGGCGCTGGTCGAGGATCTGGTCAAGCGCACGATCGAGCCATGCCGCATTGCGTTGAATGACGCGGGGTTGCGTGTGTCCGACGTCCACGAGGTGATCCTCGTCGGCGGGCAGACGCGCATGCCGCAGGTGCAGGAGGCGGTCAAGGAGTTCTTTGGCAAGGAGCCGCGCAAGGACGTCAACCCGGACGAGGCCGTTGCCGTGGGCGCGGCGATTCAGGGCGGCGTGTTGGGCGGCACGGTCAAGGATGTGCTGCTGCTGGATGTCACTCCGCTGTCGCTCGGGATCGAGACGATGGGTGGCGTGATGACCAGGTTGATCGAAAAGAACACCACGGTCCCGACCAAGGCGGCGCAGACGTTCTCCACCGCCGACGACAACCAGACGGCGGTGACGGTGCATGTGCTGCAGGGCGAGCGCGAACGCGCTGGCGCGAACAAGTCGCTGGGCAAGTTTGATTTGTCCGGGATTGATGCGGCGCCGCGTGGTCAGCCGCAGATCGAAGTCACGTTTGACATCGATGCCAACGGCATCCTGCATGTTTCAGCCAAGGACAAGAAGACCGGCAAGGAGCAGAAGATCGAGATCAAGGCGGGTTCGGGTCTGTCCGAGGAAGAGATTCAGCGCATGGTGGCGGACGCCGAGACCAACAAGGAAGACGACCAGAGATTCCGCGAGCTGGTGGCTACGCGCAACAAGGCCGACCAGCTGGTGCACAGCACACGCACCGCGTTGAAGGAACACGGCGGCAAGGTACCGGCCGATCAGCTGAGCACCATCGAAGGTGCGCTGGCGGACCTGGAAAAGGTCAAGGACGCTGACGACAAGGCTGCCATTGAGTCGAAATTGACGAAGCTTGAGCAGGTTGCCCAGGCGCTGTATGCGGCGGCGCAGGGTGGAGCGGGTGCAGACGCGGGTGGTCCACAGGCGGCTCCCGGTGGGTCGGCACAACCCGATGATGTGGTCGACGCCGAATTCACCGAAGTAAAAGACGACAAGAAGTAAGCGGCTGCCGATTCAGGCGATGCCGAACAGGCAGCCCGTGGCCGGATTACCCGGCGCGGGCTGTTTGCTGGAACGGGGCCGCAAACTTGCGGTGCCGTGGGTGAACGAGAGACCGCAGGTGGGGCGATGAGCGAACGTGACTATTACGAGGTATTGGGAGTTGGCCGCGGCGCGTCGGCGGCTGAGCTGAAGAAATCATTTCGCCGCCTCGCCATGAAGTTTCACCCCGACCGCAACCCGGATGATCCGACCGCACAGGACAAGTTCAAGGAAGCCAAACAGGCTTACGAAATCCTCGGTGACGAACACAAGCGCGCGTTGTATGACCAGTATGGTCACGCCGCGTTCGAGAACGGTGCAGGTGGTCGCGGCGGCGCTGGTTTCGGTGACGTCGGTGATGTGTTTGGTGACATTTTTGGCGATATTTTCGGACGTCATGGCGGTAGTCGTGGACGTCCGCAACGTGGTGCGGATCTGCGGTACATGATGCAGATGGACCTGGAAGAGGCCGTGTTTGGCGTCACCCGGCAGATCCGGATTCCCACCCAGGTCAACTGCCAGCATTGCAATGGCACCGGTTCGGAAGACGGCAAGGCCAGCCAGTGCACCACCTGCCGCGGCCACGGCCGCGTGCGTATGCAAAACGGCATTTTCTCGATTCAGCAGACATGTCCCACCTGTGGCGGCAGCGGCCAGGTGATCGACAAGCCGTGCAGGAAATGTCACGGCCAGGGGCGGCTGGAAGAGACCCGCACGCTGGAGGTGCAAGTGCCGCCCGGGGTCGACAACGGTGATCGCATCCGCCTCAACGGGCAGGGCGAGGCTGGTCCGGCGGGTGCGCCGTCCGGCGATCTGTACGTGGAGGTGCAAGTGCGCGAGCACGCCATCTTCCAGCGCGAGGGCAATGATCTGTATTGCGAAGTGCCGATCCGTTTCTCGCAGGCGGCGCTCGGCGTGTCGCTGCCGGTGCCCACGCTGGATGGCGAGGTCCCGGTCAATATCCCGCCGGAAACCCAGACCGGCACGCAATTTCGCCTGCGCGGGCGCGGGGTCACCTCGGTACACAACAAGCGGCATGGCGATTTGATCTGCCGCGTGGTGGTGGAAACGCCAGTGCGGTTGACCAGGCAGCAACGCGAATTGCTGACTTCGCTGGAGGCGACCTTTCAAGGGGATGATGCCGACAGCCATACACCGCGCGCCAAAGGTTGGGTGGACGGTGTACGCCAGTTCTGGTCACGTGTTACCGCGTGATATCGCAGCCGGGTTGTACATTCCAGCCTGATGCTTTCCCTTGAGCGTGCGCCCATGACTCATGCTGTTCGCGTTGCCATCAATGGTGCTGCCGGCCGCATGGGCAGTGCGCTGTGTACGCTGCTCGTGCGGGATGCACGTTTCGCGTTGCTGCACGCCGTCGTTGCACCGGACTCGACGCGCGTCGGCACGCCCGTATGTGCGGACAACCCCAGTGCGTTGCGCTGCGCGCGTGACTGGCGCGACGCCCCCACCGTGGATGTGGTCATTGATTTCAGTACACCGGTTGGACTTGGAGCGGCGCTCGCCCATTGTCTGGCCGGTGGCACCGCGCTGCTCACTGGCACGACCGGGTGCGATGCGGCAATGGATGCGCGCCTGCTCGCGGCCAGTGCGCGCATCGCCGTGTTGCGCGCGGCCAATTTCAGTCTGGGGGTCGCGGTGCTGACGCGTTTGCTGCGTGAAGCGGCGGCGGCGTTGCCGGCCTGGGATGGGGAGATTGTGGAAGCGCATCACGGCGCCAAACGGGATGCGCCATCCGGCACGGCGCTGGCGCTTGGGGATGCCATCGCGCAGGGGCGTCACATGTTTGAAGAAACTTCGTTCGTGTACAACCGCGCAGGTCTGACGGACGAACGGAAGCAAGGCAGCATCGGCTTTGCCACGGTGCGTGGTGGCGACATCGTGGGTGAGCACACGGCGATGTTGATCGGGCAGGGCGAACGTCTGGAGTTGGTGCATCGCGCCACCGACCGGTCAATTTTTGCGCGCGGCGCATTGCATGCCGCGCACTGGTTAAGCCAGCGTGCGCCCGGTGCATGGACGCTCGAGGATGTTCTGGCCAACCCGCGGGTTGACGCCTGACGACATCGCGGCCCGAGACAGGCCAGTGTTTTGCCGGCGTTGCGGCCTGCAGGATAAAAATTGCATTTGCCAGAAGTTGCCGAAGCCTTGCTGTCGCCGACGATCAGGCACTACAGGGCGGATTCTGCTCGCCAGCCCTTGGCAGCAAGCGCGGACGGTGCGGCAAGGAAAACGGCGGGCAGTGCCGCCCCGCGAACCTTGTCGCGTGTGTGCGGACGGGGAGATGTCGGGAGTCGTTGCGCACCTGTGCGAGATTCACCCCGGTTGGTGTTGCACCGAGCGACGCCATGTATGTGACGCCGGGTCCGAGGGCGAACGTTCGCGTTCGCTTATCTGTTGCACGCGTGAACGTACTCAGTCCGGGTGCGAGGCGTTGCGATCGCGATTGGCGCCCAGTCGGGTGTCGAATCCGCCGAACAGTTTCTTGAACCCACGCGAGAAGTGCCCGCGGCGGGTCTTGCGCAGCTTTTCGTTTTCGCTGACCAGCCATGCGACTTGAATGACCCGGCGTTCGCCTTCGTAGGGCAGGTGGCCGTGGAACGAATTGTCGCAGCGCTTGAAGGCGGCGACCTCACCGTAAAGTGGCGTGAGTTCCGGGGCGATCATGCTGTCGATGTCGTCGATCTGGCGCAGAAAGCGCAGGCAACCGTTGCTGGTGTCCGGCCACCGGGTGTTGAGATAGATCAGGGCGGTGGCGATCTTGGAGCGGCTGTCGGTGTGAATCGTGCCGTGGCGTTTGTTGAGCAGGCGGCACAAGGTGACCAGCGTCGGGTACGTACCCAGGTCGTCGATGCCGAGGTGTTGACCGATCACGCTGGCAAATTCCCGCGAGGTCATGTTGCCGATCAGGGTGTTGATCGCCGGGCCACAATCACTGGGGTCGTACGGGAAGAATCCGGCGCTGCTGTAACGCGGGAAATCGCGATCCAGATCGGCGTGTGCCTCGCGCGGCAATTGTCCGTGGGCCACCATGAACGGGAAGGGCTCCCGTTGTATCGTGGTGTCCGCGCGCTCCAGGCGGGCGGGATCGAGCAGGACAGGCGAACGCATTTACATTCAGCTCCGTTGAACGTTCGTTATTGTAACCCGGTCGGGATGCCGCAGGCGGTCGCCGCCGTGCCTGGTTCATGTTCGGTACGGTGGACAGAAACGGCGCCGCCGCCTATCATTTCCACCCGCCCTGACTCTTCTTTTCGAGCTTCACAAGCCAGCAATCCTGCGGCTTGCGGACTTTGCTGTATCCATAAAAGGCGGTTTCCCGTATGCCCAATCCTGCTCTGCTCGCCCTCGAAGACGGCAGCGTATTTCACGGTCACGCCGTGGGTGCGACTGGTCAAACTGTTGGTGAGGTGGTGTTCAATACGGCCATGTCGGGTTATCAGGAAATCCTGACTGACCCCTCGTATACGCGTCAGCTCGTCACCCTGACTTACCCGCACATCGGCAATACCGGCATCAACGCCGAGGATGTCGAGTCCACGCAAGTACATGCTGCCGGGCTGATCGTGCGTGACGTGCCGCGCCGTGCGAGCAATTGGCGCAGCACGGAAAGCCTCTCCGACTACCTCGTCCGCAATGGCACTGTCGCGATCGCCGGCATCGACACGCGGCGCCTGACCCGCATTCTGCGCGCCAAAGGCGCCTTGGCCGGCTGCGTCGTGGCCGGGCCCCAAATCGACGCAGACGCTGCGCTGGTTGCGGCACGCGCTTTTCCTGGTCTGGACGGCATGGATCTGGCCAAGGTCGTGAGCACGCCCGACACGTACGAATGGACGCAGGGTTTGTATGACCTCGATCGCGCCGCGTACAACACGCCAACTTCGCGCTTCAAGGTGGTGGCGTATGACTTCGGGACCAAACTCAACATCCTGCGCCTGCTGGCGGAGCGCGGTTGTGCCATCACCGTGGTGCCGGCGCAGACCGGCGCTGCCGAGGTACTGGCCATGCATCCCGACGGGGTCGTGCTGTCCAACGGCCCGGGTGATCCGGCAGCGTGTGATTACGCGATTGCCGCCACGCGTACCTTGCTCGACGCCAGGATTCCCTTGTTCGGCGTTTGCCTGGGGCACCAGCTCATGGCGCTCGCGCTCGGCGGCAAGACCCTGAAAATGAAGTTTGGCCATCACGGTGCAAATCATCCGGTGAAGGATCTGGACGACGGGCGGGTACTGATCACCTCGCAAAACCACGGCTTTGCCGTGGATCCGGCAACGCTGCCGGCCAACGTGCGCGTGACCCACAATTCCCTGTTCGACGGCACGTTGCAGGGCTTCGCGCTGACCGACCGGCCGGCATTCTGTTTCCAGGGGCATCCGGAGGCGAGCCCGGGGCCACACGACATCGGCTACCTGTTTGATCGTTTTGCCACATTGATGCAGGAGGCTCGCCAAGATGCCCAAGCGCACTGATATCAAGAGCATCCTCATCATCGGTGCCGGCCCGATCGTGATCGGCCAGGCCTGCGAGTTCGACTACTCCGGCGCGCAGGCGTGCAAGGCGCTGAAGGAGGAGGGCTACCGGGTGATCCTGGTGAACTCCAACCCGGCCACGATCATGACCGATCCGGACACCGCCGATGCGGTGTACATCGAGCCGATCAACTGGCAGACGGTCGGCCGGATCATTGCCAAGGAGCGTCCGGATGCGGTGCTGCCAACCATGGGCGGTCAGACCGGCCTCAATTGCGCGCTGGATCTGGCCGATCACGGCGTGCTGGAGAAGTACGGCGTCGAGCTGATCGGTGCGCGCCGCGATTCGATCCGCATGGCGGAAGACCGCGAGCTGTTCCGCATTGCCATGGGCGAGATCGGGCTGACTTGCCCGAAGGCGGCCATTGCCAAGACCTTCGAGCACGCGCTGGAAGTACAGGCCACGGTGGGCTATCCAACGATCATCCGCCCCAGCTTCACCCTGGGCGGTACAGGCGGCGGCATTGCCTACAACCGCGAAGAATTTGAGGCGATCGTCAAGCATGGCCTGGAGATGTCGCCGGTTGGCGAGGTGCTGGTCGAGGAATCGGTGCTGGGCTGGAAAGAGTTCGAGATGGAGGTGGTACGCGACACGGCGGACAACTGCATCATCGTGTGCGCGATCGAAAACCTCGATCCAATGGGGGTGCATACCGGTGACTCCATCACCGTGGCACCGGCCCAGACGCTGACCGACAAGGAATACCAGCGTTTGCGTGATGCCTCGATCGCGGTGCTGCGCAAGGTTGGCGTGGATACCGGTGGCTCCAACGTGCAATTCGGGGTGAATGCCGAAGACGGTCGCGTCGTGGTCATCGAGATGAACCCGCGGGTGTCGCGCTCTTCCGCGCTGGCGTCGAAGGCGACGGGTTTTCCGATCGCCAAGGTCGCAGCCAAGCTGGCGGTTGGCTACACGCTGGACGAGTTGAAGAACGACATCACCGGCGGCCTGACCCCGGCCTCATTCGAGCCATCGATCGACTACGTGGTCACCAAGATTCCGCGGTTTGCGTTCGAGAAGTTTCCGACCGCCGATGCGCGTTTGACCACCCAGATGAAATCGGTGGGCGAAGTGATGGCCATTGGCCGCAGCTTCCATGAGTCGTTGCAAAAAGCGCTGCGCGGGCTGGAAATCGGCAAGACCGGCTTGAATCCAACCGGGCTGGATTTCACGACGCCGGATGGTCTGGCGGTGCTCAAGCGTGAATTGCGCGAGCCGCGTCCGGAGCGGGCGTTTCACGTGGCCGACGCGTTCCGTGCCGGCTTGTCGCTGGAAGAGATCCATCAGCTCAGCTGGATCGACCCGTGGTTCCTGGCTGCATTCGAAGACATCGTGCTGGCCGAGGCCGAGATCACCGCCCAGGGCATCACCGGGCTGGACGCGCCGCGCATGTTCGAGCTCAAACGGCTCGGGTTTGCCGACGCGCGTATTGCCGAGTTGCTGGGTACCGACGAGGCTGCCGTGCGCCATGTGCGACACACGCTGGGCATCCGTCCGGTGTACAAGCGGGTGGACTCGTGTGCCGGTGAATTTGCCACCGGCACGGCGTACATGTATTCGACCTACGAGGAAGAGTGCGAGGCGGCGCCCACCGATCGCGACAAGATCATGGTGCTCGGTGGCGGACCCAACCGGATCGGGCAGGGTATCGAGTTTGATTACTGCTGCGTGCATGCCTCGCTCGCGCTGCACCAGGACGGCTATGAAACCATCATGGTCAACTGCAATCCGGAGACGGTGTCGACTGATTACGACACTTCCGATCGCCTGTACTTCGAGCCGGTGACGCTGGAGGACGTGCTGGAAATCGTCCACGTGGAGAAGCCCAAGGGCGTCATCGTGCAGTATGGCGGGCAGACGCCACTGAAACTGGCGCGCGCGCTGGAAGCCGCCGGGGTGCCGATAATCGGCACCAGCCCGGACAGCATTGACCTGGCGGAGGATCGCGAACGCTTCCAGCACATGATCGCAAAGATTGGCCTGCGCCAACCCACCAACCGCACCGCGCGCAATGCCGACGAGGCGCTGGCCCTGGCGCGCGAGATTGGTTATCCGCTGGTTGTGCGCCCAAGCTACGTGCTGGGTGGCCGGGCGATGGAAGTGGTGCATGACGATGCGGACTTGTCACGCTATATCCGCGATGCGGTCAAGGTGTCCAACGATTCCCCGGTGTTGCTGGACCGCTTTCTGGATCATGCGGTTGAGGTCGATGTCGACGTCATTGCCGATGCCGCTGGACAAGTGTTGATCGGCGGCATCATGGAGCACATCGAGGAGGCCGGCGTGCACTCGGGCGACTCGTCGTGTTCGCTGCCGGCGTACTCGTTGCCACAGTCCATCCAGGACGAGATGCGGCGTCAGGTCACCGCGATGGCGCGCGAGCTGAAAGTCGTCGGCCTGATGAATACGCAGTTTGCGATCCAGGGTGACACCGTCTACATCCTGGAGGTGAATCCCCGCGCATCGCGGACGGTGCCATTCGTGTCCAAGGCCACCGGCGTGCCGTTGGCGAAGATCGCCGCGCGCGTGATGGCTGGTCACACGCTGGCCAGCCTCGGGATGACCAGGGAGGTGATTCCGGATTACTTCTCGGTGAAAGAGGCGATCTTCCCGTTTCTGAAATTCCAGAACGTCGATCCCATTCTTGGTCCCGAGATGCGCTCCACCGGTGAAGTGATGGGCGTTGGGCGCAGTTTCGGTTCCGCGTTTGCACGGGCGCATGAGGCTGCCGGGATCAAACCGCCCGTGCTGGGCAAGGTGTTCTTGTCGGTACGCGATGGCGACAAGGAGCCGTTGTTGCCGATTGCCCGGGAGATCATCGCGCGCGGCTACAGCCTGGTGGCCACTGCAGGGACCGCCGGCTACCTGACAAGTCACGGTTTGATGTGCGCGCGCATCAACAAGGTCATGGAAGGTCGCCCGCACATCGTGGACTTGATCAAGAACGACGAAATCGTCTATATCGTCAACACCACCGAGGGCAAACAGGCCATCGCCGACTCGTTCTCGATCCGCCGCGAAGCATTGCAGCGGCACGTTACGTACTCCACCACGATCGCCGGTGCACGTGCGCTGGTCCGTTCCATGGACTTTCGCAGCGATGGCGCCGTCCACAGCCTGCAGGAACTGCATCAGGGCTTGCAGCGCCTGCACGAGGAGTTGAAGGCATGATTCGTGCGCCAATCACCAAAGTCGGCTCGGAGCGGCTGCGGGCTGAACTGGAACGGCTCAAGTTCACCAGTCGGCCGCGCATCATTGCGGCGATTGCCGAGGCGCGTGAGCATGGTGATCTCAAGGAGAATGCCGAGTACCACTCGGCACGCGAGGAACAGAGCTTCATCGAGGGCCGCATCGCCGAGCTGGAGGCCTTGCTTTCCACTGCCGAAGTCATCGACGTCTCGCAGCTGAACCCGGGCGATCGCGTGGTATTTGGGGCGACGGTCGACCTGGAGGATGAAGACACCGGCGCCGCCGTGACCTACCAGATCGTCGGTGACCTCGAGGCGGATATCAAACAACGGCTGATTGCCGTGTCCTCGCCGATCGCGCGTGCGCTGATCGGCCAGCACGCCGGCGACAGCTTTGAATTCACCGCACCCAACGGTGTCAAGCATTACGAGATTATCGCCGTGCGCTACGTCTGAGGTTGATTGCCCGCGCCGATGATGGGCACCTGCGGTGTCGCCGGCGCCTCTCGGGGTTCGTTACCCAGACCGCCGCGTCCGTTCCGGTTTTTTTGCCGAGTGTTGCCGAGTACCGGTCGGTTCACTTTGGGTGTCGATGGCACCCCGCAATGCAGGCATAAAAAAGGCCACTTGCGTGGCCTCTTCTGGATACTCGTCGCAGCGGCTGATCAGCGCTGACGAGCCTTGAAACGTGGGTTGCTCTTGCAGATCACAAACACCTTGCCGCGACGACGCACAATCTTGCAGTCGCGATGCCGCATCTTGGCGGACTTCAAAGAATTAAGCACCTTCACGACAAACTCCAAGCGCAGGACGAAAGACAAGTCGGCGATTTTAGCAAGATTGCACTCAGCCGACAAGCTGCGCCGCTTCGGCGACTTCGACTACGGTCGACAGGAAGTGCTGCAGAGCTGGTGAATGATCATCCGCGCGGCTGGCCGCGGCCAGCGACATGGAGGCCTCGGCATCTTCCAGCGAGACGTAACGCACCCCGTCCAGGTGCACGGCCTGCATGCTTGCAGGCACCAGGGCGATGCCCATCCCGGCGGCAACCAGGGCCAGCAATCCGTTGAGCTGTTGCGCGTGTTGGGCGATGGCCGGCTCGAAGCCGGCGTTGTTTGCCAACTTTACCAGCCGGTCGTAAAACGTGGACGCCAACTCACGTGGTTGCGACACAAAGGCATCACGCGCCAGTTCTGCCAAGTGCAGCTTTGGTCGGCCAGCAAGCGGGTGGGCGGCTGGTATTGCGATCAACAGTGGCTCCTGGGCGATGACGACCAGGCGCAGGCGACGTGCGTCCTGCGGGAGAGTTGGCGCGTCGCGGACGAAACCCACGTCGATCTGGTTGTCCAGGAGCGCCGTGTATTGTGCCTGCGTGTACATCTCGCACAGCTGCAGGCGCACATCCGGCGCGATTTGCCCATAGCGCAGCAGTGTGCGCGGAAATGTCGGGTGGAATGAGACGGAAACGGTGTACGCCAGGCGCAATTGGCCGCGGTAACCGGCCGCGGCGGCCACGACCTGGCTGCGGGCCATGTCGGCACTGGCCAGGATCTGCCGTGCCTGCACCAGAAAGAGTTTGCCCGGCAGCGTCAACGCCACGTTGCGTCGATTGCGCTCCAGCAAGCGGACCCCGAGATCCTTCTCCAGTGACTGGATTTGTTGCGACAGCGGCGGTTGCGACAGGTGCAAACGCGCGGCCGCGCGGGTGAAACTCAGTTCCTCGGCGACGGCGATGAAATAACGCAGCTGGCGGAGATCGAACATATAGCGAATTCGAATAAGTCGGGGGCCAAATATATATTGGATACTCTGTCAAGTCGATCCTAGACTTGCGCCTGTCCCGTCCCCTTCTCTCCCCCTTTACGGAGGCGGTGACCTCGCCTCGCAGCGACGCTAAATACGACATCTGGCCTCTCCCCTGAGCCCATGTTGATGCGTTCCCCCTGCGAGGCGCTCTATTTTGGCCTTACCGCACTCCAGGCGAGTTGGCGTGCGTGGGGCTCAAAGGGTGCTCGCCAGCCGGGTCCCTTGCGCAATGGCGCGTTTTGCGTCCAGCTCGGCGGCCACATCTGCGCCGCCAATCACGTACACCGCCATGCCGGCGGCCAACAGATCATCGGCCAGCTGCCGGTTCGGCTCCTGACCTGCACAGATCACCACATTGTCGACCGGCAAGGTTTGCGCGATTCCGGCAACACTGATGTGCAGGCCGGCGCCGTCGAAGCGCTCGTAAATGACCTGCCCCAGCATGTGCACTTGTTTGGACTTGAGTGTGGCGCGATGCACCCAGCCTGTGGTCTTGTTCAAACGCGCGCCGAGTCGACCCTCACTGCGTTGTAGCAGCCAGACCTCGCGCATGGGGGGCTCGGGTGCGGGTTGCTGCAAGCCGCTGCGCTGCGCAAGCTGCATGTCCACGCCCCATTCGCGGGTCCAGCGCATGATGTCGGTGGTGGGCGAGGGCGCCGCCGCCACGAGATATTCCGCCACGTCGAAACCGATGCCACCCGCGCCGACGATGGCCACTTTCGCCCCAACCGGGCGATGTGCCGCCAGCACGTCGATGTAGCCCAGCACGCGTGAATCATCGCTGCCGGGAAAATGCACGCGCCGCGGTGTGATGCCGGTGGCAATTACCACCGCGTCGTAGCCGCCGGACAGTACCGACGCGGCGTCGGCGCTGCGCCCGAGCTGCACCTCCACACTCATGTCACGCAATTGGTGTTCGAAGTAACGCAGGGTTTCGGCGAACTCCTCCTTGCCGGGAATCTGCCGGGCGTAGTTGAACTGGCCGCCGATCACGGGCGCCTGTTCAATCAACGTCACCGTGTGTCCGCGTTCGCCCAGCGCCGCGGCACACGCCATGCCGGCAGGTCCGGCGCCGATGACGGCGAAGCGCTTGCGTACGGACGCGGGCGCGAGTTTCAACTCGGTTTCGTAGCATGCCCGCGGGTTGACCAGGCAACTTGCGCGCCGGTTCTGGAAGACATGATCCAGACACGCCTGATTGCACGCGATGCAGGTGTTGATGCGCTCGGCGCGGCCATCGCGGGCCTTGTTGACCCATGCCGGGTCGGCCAGCAGCGGGCGCGCCATGGACACCATGTCCGCATCCCCGTTGGCCAGGATGTGCTCGGCGACGTCCGGCATGTTGATGCGATTGGTGGCGATCAGCGGAATGCCCACTTCACCCTTGAGTTTGCGCGTGACCCACGCAAATGCGCCGCGTGGCACGCTGGTCACGATGGTCGGGATGCGTGCTTCGTGCCAGCCAATGCCAGTGTTGATGATGCTGGCGCCTGCGGCCTCGATGGCTTTGGCCAGCGTCACGATTTCGCTCCAGTCCTGCCCGTTTTGCACCAGGTCAAGCATGGACAGCCGGTAAATGATGATGAAGTCCCGGCCCACCGTCGCGCGTGTGCGGTGCACGATCTCGATCGCAAACCGCATGCGCCGGACCGCGTCGCCGCCCCACTTGTCGTCGCGCTGGTTGGTATGCGCGGCGATGAACTGGTTGATCAGATAACCCTCCGAACCCATCACCTCGACACCGTCGTAGCCGACGTCCTGCGCCATTCGTGCGCAGTGCACGAAGTCCGCGATGGTGCGCTCGATGCCGCGCGCGGACAGTGCGCGTGGCGTGAACGGGGTGATCGGCGACTTGATCCTGGACGGAGCCACGGACAATGGCTGATAGCCGTAGCGCCCGGCATGCAGGATCTGCATGCAGATGTGGCCACCTTCGGCATGCACCGCGGCGGTGACTTTCCGGTGGCGCGGTTTGTGCCACGGCATGGACAGACGTCCACCAAACGGCTTGAGCCAGCCCTGGATGCTGGGAGCAATGCCGCCAGTCACCATCAGACCCACGCCGCCGCGTGCGCGTTCGGCAAAGTAGGCGGCCAGCTTGTCGTAATCGCGCGCCTTGTCCTCCAGTCCGGTATGCATTGAGCCCATCAGGATGCGGTTGGGCAACGTGACGTGTCCCAGATTCAGCGGAGCGAACAAGTGCGGATAGTTCATGCGATCAACTTTGAGTCAAACGGTCGTATGAATGTGCCGGTGTTGTCGGGTGGAAAGCAAGCGTCGCGTGCGTCACGCTGCGACGCCACGGCGCGCAAAGTTCCGCATCAGCTCAATGTGGCGACGTCCGGTATGGTGCCTGGAAATGCCCGATAACGCCGCCGCCCGGAACTCTGGTGTGGCCATGCCGAAGACATCGGGAAGCCCTGGTTGAGCCAGCGACAGTCCGCGGCGGTTGGTGTGCGCAGGCCGCTGCAATAGCGTGTGGTGCAGGCGCTGCCGAGCTTTTGCGCGTTTCGGCAGCCGTGCGAATTCATGGCAAAGCAGTCATCGACGGGAGACGACACCTGGGACAATCCTGCTGACAGGCTCTGGCACACGATCAACGCGGTAGACTTGTCGGTTGTCGTTTTGCCCAGGATCCGTCATGCGTCACGCGCCAGCTGCTGCTCCCGTATTGACCATCGATGGCCCGTCCGGCTCGGGCAAGGGCACAGTCAGCGCCCGCGTGGCGCAAGCGCTGGGCTGGCGACTGCTGGATTCCGGCGCGCTGTACCGCGCTGTGGGTTATGCGGCGGGCTTGGCGGGGCTGGATTTGTCTGATGTCGAAGCGGTCACGCGCTGCGCCCGCGGTACGCGCATCGAGTTTCGCCCGGACCCGGCGGGTCTGGCCGGACGGGTCATCGTCAACGGCCACGACGCCACCGACGATTTGCGCACGGAAACCGCTGGCGGCGCGGCCTCGGCGATTGCGGCCATGCCTTCGGTGCGCGAGGCACTGGTTGAGCTGCAGCTGGCGTTTCGCCAGGCCCCGGGGCTGGTGGCGGATGGCAGGGACATGGGGACGGTGATTTTTCCTGATGCCGCGTTCAAGGTGTTCCTTACCGCAAGTGCTGCGGAGCGGGCAAAAAGGCGCTATAAGCAGTTGAAGGAAAAGGGTCTTGGCGTTACACTCGCCGACCTTCAGCGCGAGATTGAGGCGCGTGACAGTCGCGATGCATCACGGGCTGTCGCACCACTCAAACCTGCAGACGACGCTGTGCTGGTGGATACCACCGGCATGGGCATTGAGGAGGTCGTCGCGAAAGTATTCGCCGTCGTGCGGCCGTGAATGCGGCTCCGCGACGGTTTTTGCGCCCTTGCACCAGCGGGGGATTTGTCCCATGGCAAAGTGGATGGTTCCTGCGGGAATGACCACGATGCCCATCACCGGTGGACGTGTGCTTTCCGCGTAACACGACAATTCGCGGGGCCACGATCCTTTCCCACTATGGAATCAACATGACTGAAAGTTTTGCCGAACTGTTTGAACAGAGCCAACAGGCCATCTCCAAGCTGAAGCCCGGCGCCATCGTCACCGGCATCGTCGTGGAAATCCGCAATGACGTCGTCGTGATCAATGCAGGCCTGAAGAGCGAAGGCATCGTCCCGATCGAGCAGTTCAAGAACGAGGAGGGTGTGCTGGAGGTGCAGGTTGGCGACGAGGTGAAGGTAGCCCTCGAAGCCCTGGAAGACGGTTTCGGCGAGACCAAGCTGTCGCGCGAGAAGGCCAAGCGCTCGATGGTGTGGGACGACCTGGAGCAGGCGTTCGACAAGGAAGA
>DAITPL010000065.1:0-14470 GCA_036833615.1 Rhodanobacter sp. | reverse complement strand
TTTCGGCTGCGCCGCCGGTCGGCATCTTCAGCGCGACGCCGCGGGGGGGCGGGATCACCCGCGGGCCATCTCAGAGCCCGTTATGTGGGCAGAGTCAGCTGTGATTCCAAAAGGTGTGACAACGCGCCGGTTGACCGTGGTGCCCAACATGCGGTTCACCGCAGCGGCATTTCCGCTGTGGTCTTCTCGATGATCTTCATGGACTCAGCGTTTCTGCGCTTCCACGCCTGCATTTCCGCGTCCGTCGTCGGGACGGAGCTATACGTGGTTGGCAGACGCGCCGGCTGTTGGCGCATCGCTTGAAGCGGAGGGGGAAGTGATGGCGTCTGTGCCTGCCGTACCGGTGGGGTGGGTGCCAGCACCGGCGCAGAAGTCTGGGAGGACTTTGCCGCGAACGTGCCGATGGCGTTTCGCACCACGTAGAGTGCGGCCAATCCGACGATGAGTGCGAATGCGATGCCCGGCAGCGGGTTGCGTCCGCGCGCTCTGCGTCTGCGGCGTGCAGAGAAGTTCGCGGGGCCGGGCGCGGCGTTGGTGAATGCGTTCGCATAGCGGAAGGTGGCGTCTGTGGCCGAGCTTGGCTGCTGCGTCGGCAACAAGGGGCCGAGCATGGCGCGCAGGCTTGCGCCGTCGATCAGGTGGACACGCGGTTCTGCGCTTGCGGCGGCCAGAGCCGCACGGGTGAACTCCCCGCTGGTGACGACCACGGCGCCGGTGGCGCGTTGGGTCAGCATGACGCCGAGCAATTCGTGGATCGCGTTATGGGTGACCTTGCCCGTATTCCAGTGCTTGCACTGGACGACAACGTATTCATCGCTGCGGTGGAGCTTGAGATCGATACCGCCGTCATATTGGGTCTTTGACGCACCGGTGCCGACGTGTTCGACGCGGTATCCCTGGCCGGCGTAATACGTCGCCAGCAGGTGCTCGAAGTCCTGCCATGAAAGTTGCGACAGGGCGTCGGTGAATTGATGGGCTACGGATTTGAGTTTGTACATGGAGGGTCTATCGACGTGGTGGGCGGCGGCAGGCGTGTACTTCAGACGGCGCTATCAGCGCTGCGACGGTGGGCGCGCTTGGGCTTGGCGGATGGCAGCAGGGAAGTGAGGTGCCGGTAGCGTTCGAAGAGGAAGGCGACGCGGTCGGCGTCGGTGGTGAGTTCGGGCGATTTGCGGGCGGCGGCTTTTTCGGCGGCGATGTAGGCGGCGTCGACGGCGCGGTCGAGGGTCTGGTGGGCCTTGACCAGGGCGGGCGGCATGCTCAGCGGGGTCCGGGTCAGGCTTTCGACGTTGGCCGCGGCAGCGGCCGGGGCCGAGAGGTGTTGCGGCGGAACTTCGACTCCACCGTCCTGCAGACGGCTACGCTCATCGGCGTCTTCCGATGACTCGTCCTGCCACTCGCGCGAAAAACGCAGCGCGCGGTCCTTGATCTCGTTCCAACTGAGCGGCATGGCGTCCCCCTTCAACCTGATCAGGATACGACAGCGCGGCGCAGCCGACGCGCGGTGGCAAGCACGACAGGAAGCAGCGTCGATTTTTCGCTGCACGGTGGCGCGGCCGCGCTGACCTGGACACGCGTCGGTGGTGGGACACCGCCCCAAGACAAGAGCCGGCGGGCAGTGCCCGCCCTACGGGCGCGGCCTCGGCGGTCTCGCGACCGTTCCGGTCGTTGCCGTACGGGTGCGGTGCTGGCGGTCTCGCGACAATTCCTGCTGTTGGGCGTGCACTGCCGCCGTGCAGCTGTTGTAGGGCGGGCACTGCCCGCCGCCCCTTGCTTCGGGCATCCAAGGTAGCGAGCTGTTGCATGGCGGGCACCGCCCGCCGGCCCTTGCTTGGAGCAGAATCACAATTCTCGCGGCAACACACTATCCCTTCGGAGTCGGCAATGAAGTCAAGCTTGGTGCTGTTCGGATTTTTGCTCGCTGCCTCGGCGTCGTCGCTGGCTGCGCAGGTTGTCGCCTCGCGCCTGTCCGGGATCACCGATCCGGACACACGCGCGTGGTGGCAGGCAACGGAGGCGCTGTCCAACGATGCGATGGCAGGACGCGACGTCGGCTCGGCCGGCTACGATCGCGCGTCGCGCCTGGTGGCCAAGCGCTTTGCCGCAGCCGGGTTGCAGCCGGCAGGCGTGGACGGCACGTGGTTTCAGCCGTTCCAGCTGGATGACCGGCGGATCACCACCGAAGGCACGCACATCGCCGTGGGCCGACACTCGCTGCGTTTGCTGTATGACATCCTTCCACGGCTGTCGCCGGGCATGCCGACCACGCTGGATGCGCCGGTGGTGTTTGGTGGCTATTGCGCGCCGGACACGTTGGGCGAGGTGCGGGGCAAGGTGGTGCTGTGCTACGGCTGGCGTCGGGCCGGCCATACCAGCCGTGCCGACCGTCTGCGGGCGGCGACCCAGGCGGGCGCCGTCGGCGTGCTCGACATTGCCGATCCGGGGTTTACCGAAGAGCCGACCCGCTGGCCAGCGGCCTACGCGCGCGCGGTGACGCCCGTGGGTGCGCCGGCACCGGTGGGCGATCGGCTGCTGCAGGCTCTGCTCAATGCCGATGCGCTGGCGCCGATCATCGCCGGTTCCGGGCGTGACGCGGCGCACTTGCTCGCCGCGGGCAGTGCCGGCAAGCCGCTGCCGCGCTTCGATGTGCCGGGGCACTTTCGTGCCCGGTTCCAGGTACAGCATCGCGTCATCACTTCCGCCAACGTCCTGGGGATGCTGCCGGGCACTGACCCCGCGCTGCGCCACCAGACCGTGGTGATTTCGGCGCATCTGGACGGCTACGGCCATGGCGAGCCGGTGAACGGAGACGACATCTACAACGGCACGCTCGACAATGCCGCCTACGTGGCGCTGCTGGAGCAGCTGGCGGTGCGACGGGACGGCGCCGGGTTTCAGCGCCCGGTATTGTTTGCGGCGTTTACCGGAGAAGAAAAGGGCCTGCTGGGCAGTCGCTGGTTCGTGGCGCATCCCACCGTGCCGATCGGCTCGATCGCAGCCAACATCAATCTCGATCAGCTCCGCCCGATTTTTCCGCTTGACCTGCTGACGGTCCACGCGCTCAACGACAGCACGCTGGGTGACGCGGTGCGCACCGTGGCTGCCGGACTGGGTATCGAGGTTCAGCTCGACCCCGAGCCGGAACGCCAGTTGCTGCACCGCTCGGATCACTGGCCGTTTATCCAGGCGGGCATTCCCGCGACGGGTTTTGTTTTCGGTTACCGCCTGGGCACTGAATCGGAGCAGCGCTATCGCCACTGGTACCAGGTGCAATATCACCGCCCGCAGGATGATCTGGGCCAGCCGATGGATTGGACTGCCGCCGGCAAGTTCAATCGCTTTTTCTATGCGCTGGTGGCGCAGGTGGCTGATGGCGACGCG
The DNA here is from genome assembly GCA_036833615.1 of Rhodanobacter sp. Lineage (GTDB taxonomy): Bacteria > Pseudomonadota > Gammaproteobacteria > Xanthomonadales > Rhodanobacteraceae > Rhodanobacter. Next base: position 11,089 of record DAITPL010000065.1, on the reverse strand, counting down.
CCACCGAAGTGGCAGCCCGGCAGCCCGCTGGCGCCCACTAAAGGTGATCGGGCGCAGGCAACTCGCGGGCGTTGATGGCCCTGCTTGTTCCGGGACAGGCGGTTGCCGGTTGACCCGCTGGCCGGTCTGGGCGGGGAACGGTTCAACGGCGATCACGCACCGGACATTCCCTTGGGCGGCAACGCCGGTAGCAGCGCGCTAATCAAGGACGCGCTTGGCGCCACGGGCGGTTTCGATCCGCGCCACCAGGCTCGTCGGAAAATTTTACAAAAGTGCGAAAGGTCGTCGGGCGCCGGCGGTCCTGACCACCGATGGCGCTCTGCGGACGATTGTTGGCGGTTTGATCTTCATTGACGCAGAAAAAGATGTGGGTTCTGTGTAGGCAATGTCAGCGAAGTGTGACGGGTTCCTTTACAAAAACTTCCCGCTCCGGTTGAAGACGCCAAAAAGTGTTGCGACAAAACAGTCACTTACCAATTGGCATGCGAAGTGCTTGGTGAGACGGGCCGCTGGAGTTGGGCATTCCAGCGGCATATCCCAACGCACGTCCAACCGCTCCACTTTACAAGGGCAGCAAAATGAACCAGACAAAGGGAAAGTTGCACATTCGGCGCCTGCAAGCGCTGTTTGCCGCCGGCGTGCTGGCGGTTGGCTTCGGCTTGGCTCCGGTGGCGGACGCCACGCCGTTGACCATCATCAGCGTGGTTGGCGGCGTTCCTGTCGGCACCGGCAACACCTACGAGAATTTCGATTCGCTCGCGCTCAATCAGCACACCGGCACGTTCCTCACCGGCAGCGGAATCGACGTGACCTTCGCTCCGGACGCCCAAGCCGTACAGGGTGCCTCGAGCGGTTTGTATGCGGCACCTTTCCTGTCCAACAGCAACGGTGTGTTGTTCGGTGACAACAGCGTGAGCGGTGCGGACACGACCACTTACCTCGCCGCCGGGTCCACTGGCAGTAACCCAGGTGCACAGGTAATGCTGGAACTCCCGACGTCCGCGAGGTACATGGGGCTGTTGTGGGGCTCCGTGGATCTTTACAACACGCTGACGTTCTTCAACGGCAGCAATTTGATCGGCACGATCACGGGTGGCCAGATCAACGCGTTCGCGAATGGCGACCAGGGTGAGCAAGGCACCTTCTACGTCAACATCAACTCGACCGAAGGGTTCGACAAGGTCATTGCGACCAGTTCAGAGCAGACCTTCGAGTTCGACAACGTGGCGTTCAACGCTGTTCCGTTCAGAGTCCCTGAACCGCGCATTGCGGTGATGTTCCTGTTTGGCTTGCTCCTGGTCGGATCGGCCCGCTTGCTGCGGGGCCGCCGGCTCGGGTGAAACCATGCAGCGTTGACGAAGAAGCGCCCCGGCCGGTCCGGGGCGTTTTTTTCCGTGGCGCGCGCAACACCAGTCAGCGCATGGTGTTGCGGGAGGGCGCGAGAGAGTGGGCGATGCCGCCGACACGGGCAGTTCACCTGGGATGGGAGCGTGCGACTTGGATCGCTGCCATGCTGCTTCCGCCTCGTGCAGGATGAGGCGATCCGCTCGGAGAATTGCGAGTCGCGCATGAAGTCACTCGGCCGGGGAAAGTGCACGCCCGCGCTGTGTCGCCGCCAAGGGTTTGAAGAGCGTGGCGAAGTACTGACCGCAAAGGCTCCGGCTGCCGCCGGGCCTGGCGCAGCTCACGCCTTTCGCCCACGCTCGCGGTCGTCTCCCGGCAATGGCTGGTCGGCGTGGTTCCAGGGAACCGGGCTGGCAACTTGCCGGCAAATTTGGCGCAGGGCGGTTTTCAGGCCTTCTTCCAACGTGGGGTGATAAAACGGACGATCGAGGAGCTGCGCGGCAGTCAGGCCGTCGGCGATGGCCCAGGCGAGCTGTTGCGCGATGTGCTCGCCGCCCGGGATGCACAATGCGGCGCCGGTGAGTTTGCCGTCGGCGCGCGCGCCATGCAGCTCGCAGATGCCGTGGGCCTGGCCGATCACCTTGGCGCGACCTTGCCGGGCGTAATCGGCGCTGCCGGTCACGGTATCGCTGTTGCCCGGCTCGGGCAGCTTGCCGATTACCGCGGCTACCGGCCGGCAGAAGGTGATGGCGAGCGGGGTGGAGCGGCGCGCCCGGCGCAACTGCGGATAGCTGGCGGCGTTGCGCCCGGCGACTGCGCCGTCGTCCGCGGCCTCGTGCAGCAGCGGGTGCAGGTCGTTGGCATCGCCAGCGATGAAGATCGGTGCGCCGGCGCACTGGAGGGTGGCGGGGTCAATGTCCGGCAGGCCGTTGGCGTCCAGCATCAGGCCGGCCTGGTCCAGGGCGAGGGCGCCCAGCTGTGGCTCGCGGCCGGCGGCGACCAGCAGCCAGTCAAACCGCGCGTCGCCACCGTTCCAGATCAGGCGTACGCCATCGTGCTGATCGTTGGCGTATTCGGCGCGCGGTGACTGGCCCAGATGGATGGGCAGCTCGGCGGCCAGAATCCGCTGCAACTCGGCGCTCACCTTGGCCGGCAGGCCGGCCAGGCGATCGCTGCGGTCGAACACTTCCACCCGCACGCCCAAACGCGCGAACGCCTGCGCCAACTCCAGTCCAATCGGGCCGCTGCCAATCACACCGATCGACGCGGGCAGATTCTCCAGTTCGAAGATGTTCTGGTTGGTCAGTATCCGCTGCTCCACTGCCTGCAAACTTTTCGGCAGCGTTGGGCGGGAGCCGGTCGCCACCACCACGGCACGCGCGTCGATGCGGGTGCCGTCGTCCAGTTCCAGCTGGCCCGGGGCAATGAAGCGCGCACGGCCTTGCAAGCAGGTGCCGGTGGGCAGCCGGGCAAAGCTGTCGGTCACGCCGGTGACAAACGCATCGCGATACTGGCGCAGCCGGCGCAGCACCGCCACGCCATCGACTTGCGGTACCGCATGGATGCCGAACTGCGCCGCGTCGCGCACCGCCTGGGCCGCATCGGCGGCGGCAATCAGCAACTTGGAGGGCATGCAGCCGACGCTGGCGCAGGTGGTACCGGCAAACGCTTCGTCGATCAAACATGTGCTGGCGCCGTGATCGCGCGCGGTTTTCTCCGCCACCAGGCCGGCCGTGCCGGCACCGATCACGGCAACATCGCAGATCTCGGTCCGCTGCGTGGCGGCCATGGCGCTTCCTTTTCAGCTGGCGGATGGCAGTGCGGGTGGGCCGGTTGTGTTGGCAGAACGCTGGTCCACGCTAACGCACGCGGGGTGGTCGGCGCATGAATTGCCCGTTGCTTTTGCCCACGAACCGGACCGCCCTGCCGCGCGTGCGGTCCTATGCGTATCCGCTTGGCCTGGCCCCAATCATGGATACGGGGCACGGCAGGTGCGGTCACCGTGGACGCGTGCTTGCCATGTCCAACGGCGCGTGACCCATGCATGGTGCCGATACCAACACGCTGACCGCGATCCGGCAGCCGCGCCGGTGCTCGGCAAGCGCTGCGATGGCGGGCAGGCGATTGGCCGCCATCGAGTCCGCCGGCTTGCGCCGATCCGGCAACCGGGGTCGCTTGCCAATCGCGTCGGCACACGCTTGCGGCACGCTACTTTTTCTTCTTCTTGCCGCCGCCGTCCTGCTTGTTGACGGTGGCCCAGGCAATGCGTTCGGCCGTCTTTTCCGACTTCCCTTCCTCCTTTTCACTCTTCTCGATGTGCTCGGCCTGGCGCTTCTGTTTGTCGGTGTAGGAGGATTTGTCGCCCTTGGGCATGACCTTGGTCCACGATTTCGGCGGAAGTCGACAACCTAGACGTGATGGGGTTAACCGCGGGTCGTCAATTGGCCACGGCTTCGTGATGGCTCGGCGCCGGGGCGGGCGATCCGCCGCGATGCGATCCTGCGCGCACTTGCGCGTGGGCGCGAGCCGCCGGCGCGCATGGCCGATGCGCGCCAGCACAGCCGCCTTCTTCACGTCAGCGCCGACGTGACTGTGGCTTGATGATGGCTGACGCCCGCCATCAGCTTCGCGCCGAAGCGGGCGGCACCCGGGGTTGGCTGGTGGTGCGCAGCTGTCACGCCACCGCTGCATCGCGCCAGCCGCTGTGCCGGCGCAGCATCAACCGGGGTCGGGTCGGTAGCGAAAACCATGCGGGAGTGATCGATGGTGACGAGGCAGACCAGGCGACGCGTGCTGTGGGCTGGAGTCGGCGCGCTGGTGGCGTTCCTGATCGGCATCATCCTGCTCAACGTGTGGCCGCAGGAGAAGCAGCTGCAGCATCGGCTGCAACATGTCAGTGCGGTGGACAGCGTCCAGTTCCGGCGCGAGATCGGCGCCTTGCTCGGTGCCGGCGTGGTGGAGGGCAACGCGGTGGCCGATTACCAGAATGGCGTGGAATTCTTTCCCGCCATGCTGGCCTCGATCCGTGGCGCGCGGCACAGCATCAACATGGAAACCTACATCTACTGGTCCGGCAATATCGCCAGGGAATTCGCCGACGCGCTGATCGAGCGCGCGCGCGCCGGGGTCAAGGTGCACGTGCTGGCCGACTGGCTCGGTTCCACGCGCATGAAGCAGGCATTGATCGACCGGCTGCGCTCCGGCGGCGTGCGCTTCGAGTATTTCCATCCACTGCACTGGTATTCGCTGGACCGCATCAACAATCGGACGCACCGCAAACTGCTGATCGTGGATGGCAGGGTCGCGTTCAATGGGGGTGCCGGCATCGCCGACGAGTGGGACGGCAACGCGACCCGGCCCGATCACTGGCGCGACATGCAGTTTCGGGTGGAAGGCCCGGTCGTGGCGCAGATGCAGGCGATCTTCGCCGACAACTGGCTGACCACCACCGGCGAGACCATGCTGGGGGAAGCCTACTATCCGGTCACGCCGCGCGCCGGTGACATCGCGGTGCAGGCGTTTGCCAGCTCGCCCGATGGCGGCAGCATCAACATGCAGTTGCTGTACCTGATGGCGATCAACGGTGCGCGGCACAGCATCGACCTGGAGGCCGCGTATTTCGTGCCCGGCGAGCTGGCCATGACCGCGCTGCTGGATGCGCTGCGCCGCGGCGTGCACTTGCGCATCGTCGTGCCCGGGCCGTACGTGGACAGCCGCGTGGTGCGCAACGCCTCGCAGCAGCAGTGGGGCGTACTGCTGCGTGCCGGTGCGCGCCTGTATCAGTTCCAGCCCTCGCTGTTCCACAACAAGCTGATGGTGGTGGACGGCTATCTGACGATAGGCGGCTCGGCCAATTTCGACAATCGCTCATTTCGGCTCAACGACGAATCCAACCTCAACATCCATGACCGCGCATTTGCCGCACACATGACCGGCGTGATCGAAGGTGACATTGACCGCTCGCGTGAATTGACCCTGGCGCAGTGGCGCGAGCGGCCGTGGCGCCAGCGACTGTTCGACTGGCTTTCTGCGCAAGCCGCCGCGCAGTTGTAGCGCCGTGGCGGGTTGCCGGGGCTCATGCGGGCACGGGCAGCGATCCAGCATCGCGCCGGGCACCGGCGGCTTGTGACGATTCGACCGCGCGGCGGGCGCCCGTTCAAGCACCGCGAGGTGGGGAACATTGTTGGTGCAACCGCCGATTGCCGCACACCGCCGCCCGGGTCGACCGGCGTGCGCATGGCGTTCCGCCAGGCAGTGCCGATAACGCGCACGCCACGTTCGTGCCACCTCTTTAGTCCATGCGCGGTAGATTGACGTGAACTGGTCCCTGCATTCCGTTCGGCGGTTGGGCACGGAGGCAGCCGTCGTGTGTTTGGCGCGAGCCGGCACGGGCAGTGTCGATCTTCATCCGGAGTCTGCATCCATGCGTACTTTTGACGATACCCAGGGCCAGCACTGGCAGGCGGCCCTGATGGAAGCTTCCTTTGGCGGCGTGGTGTTGGTGTTCGGCCGGATCGGGGGCAGCGAGGTGTTGCAGAAATCCCTGGATGCGGAGGCGGCCAACCTCGACGCGGCGGAGCAGTTGCTGGCGAACCTGGATGAAGCGGGCTTGCAGGCGTTTCTCGCTGAAGCCGTACCGTGGAGCAGTGGTGGCTGAGCATCACGGTCGCAGGAGGATGCCGGCGGTGCATGGTTGCGGTGCCAGGCACCTCGGGCGTGGTGGCGGCAGACCCTCATCCGCGCGGGCAACGAGGGCCGTGGCTGCGGTTGGATGGCGGGGCGTCAGTCAAGTGGAAGCGTCATGAAGATACGTGAAAGCGGCATGCCCGACGAAGCACAGTGGGCCAGCTTCTTTGACTGCGAGGCAACCGTGGCCAGGCTGTTGGGAGCAGCAGTCGGGCACGGCGATGTCATCGAGTTTGGCTGTGGTTATGGCTGCTTCACGGTGCCGGTGGCGCGTCGCACCACGGGGCTGGTGACTGCACTGGATATCGAACCGGCGATGGTCGCGTGTGTGCGGCGGAAGGCTGCGCGTCTCGGGCTGCGCAACATTTACGCCGAGGTGCGGGACTTTGTCGCGGCGGGTGCGGGCGTGGCTACTGCCTCGCAGGCGCAGGCGCTGGTTTTCAACTTGCTGCACCTGGCCCAGCCAGTGGACTTGCTGCGCGAGGCGCAGCGAACGTTGCAGGCCGGCGGGCTGTTGGCGGTGATCCACTGGCGGAGCGACATCGCGACTCCGCGCGGTCCGCCGCTGGCGCTGCGCCCGACCCCCGCACAGTGTCGGCAGTGGATGACCACGGCCGGATTCCGTGATGTGGCCGCCGTCGATGTGCAGGATTGTTGTCCGTTTCATTTCGGGCTGGTGGCGCGCAAGTAAGCGCGTCAGGCGCACTGGTCGTCTGCGGCGCTGACGCACCGGATGGCGTCGTCGGTGGCCCGCAATCACCGCAATGGTCTGTGGTTCAGGCGCGGCACGAAGCTGGCTGCGGCGCAGGGCCGGCAGTCAGTTCGTCGCCATGGTTGCAGTTGCTACAGGGCGCCGTAGCGTCGCTTGCGTTCTTCCGTGCATGCCCACCAGGGCTGCGCCGGGCCGCCAGCCATGAACCGGGTGAGGGACATGAACACGTCCAGGACGCAGGGATCCTGCCGTGTTCCGGTCTTGCGGCAGAGTGCCCGGTACAACTGCAACGGATCCTTTCCCGCCAGATCGCCCGGGGCGTCGATGCCAATGAGCACCAGGTCGCGTGCCGTGGCTGCACCGACATTGGGCAGGTCGGTCAGGCGTTTGATCCGCGCGCGAACAACTTTGGCTGGATGCATGGGAGGCTCCGCTTGCTGCATCTGGGGCGTTTTGCAACAGACGCAGCTTATCGTGGTTGTGTTGTCCCCGGTTGCCTGTGCCAGGCGCCGGCATCGCAGGTTCAACTGCCCGCGCGGGCCATTGCCGGATCGAGAAAGGCCAAGGCGTCGCTGCTGCGGGCGTCGACTTTCAGCGTGAGCAGCGGATCGGCGCGCGTGTGGCCGAGGCTGACCGCAGCGATGGGTTTGCCAACGGCCGCGGCGGCGTGCACGAAGCGATAGCCGGAATACACCATCAGCGAGGAGCCGACCACCAGCACCGCGTCGGCGGCTTGCCACGCGACGGTGGCAGCGGCCACGCGCTCGCGTGGCACGCTTTCGCCAAAGAACACCACGTCGGGTTTCAGGATGCCGCCGCAGCGCGGGCAGGGCGGAACAGCGAAGCGGCTGAAGTCGTGCCCGTCCAGCTCGGCATCACCGTCCGGCGCATCGGCGGCGTCGAGCCACGCCCAGGTCGGGTTGCGGGCGAGCAGCCAGTGCTGGAACGTATCGCGCGCGACGCGCTGGTCGCACGTCATGCAGCGGACTGCGTCGAGGCGGCCGTGCAGGTCGACTACCCGCTGGCTGCCCGCGCGCTGGTGCAGGCGATCGACGTTTTGCGTGACCAGCAATTCGACGTGTCCGCGCCGTTCCAGTTGCGCCAATGCCCGGTGCGTGGCGTTCGGCTGCGCGCTGCCGAAACGGCGCCAGCCAATCATGCTGCGGGCCCAGTAGCGTTGCCGCGTCGCCGGTTCGTGCATGAACGCGGCGTAGGTCACCGGCTGTGTACGTTTCCACTGGCCGTCGCGGTCACGGTAGTCGGGGATGCCCGAATCCGTGCTGCAGCCGGCGCCGGTCAGCACGAACAGCCGCGGATGGTGGCCAATGAATTGCTGCAACGGAGTCATGGCTTGAATGTGGGTGCGTGACCGCGAGAAGTACAGGGGTGATCATTGGCCCGTTGTGCCGTAATGGCGGCCGGCGTCCTGCCTGCCGCCGGCGATGCGGGGCTGATGAGCCGGGCCACCATCGCATCGCCGGTGCCTGGCCATTCCAGGCTGTGCCCGCTGCCGGCAAGCGCCCCGCCTTGCGCCGACACCGCCTTCTGGTGTGCCTGGGCGCGCTGGCTTAGGATTGCGCCGGTGGGTCATGCGGCAGGATATCGATGACGTGTCGATTCCGCGCCGCGTCGCCCGCGCCACATCAACCGGGGAGAACCAGCATGACCGATCGTTCATTGGCCTGGACCAAGGCCGCGCCGCACCTGCTCAGCATCTTGCGTATCGTTAGCGGACTCTTGTTCATGCAACATGGTGCGCAAAAGTTGTTCGGCCTGCTGGGCGGCACGCCCGTGCATTGGCTGTCGTTGATGGGCCTGGCCGGGGCGCTGGAATTTTTTGGTGGCTTGCTGGTGGTGGTTGGGCTCTTCACGCGACCGGTGGCGTTCATCCTTGCCGGCGAAATGGCGTTTGCCTACTTCATGGTGCATGGCCCATCGAATTTCTGGCCCTTGCTCAATGGCGGCGACCTGGCCGTGATGTTCTGTTTTGCATTCCTGTACCTGTCCGCAGCGGGCGCCGGGCCGTGGAGTGTAGATCGTCTATTGCATCCGGCGCGGCGCGGGTAACTTGCGCGTTGCCGGGTCGCGCCCGGTCCGGCACCCTGCACCAGGGGAATACCAGGTCCGCATGCGGTTGTGTCGCAGCAAGCGACACCCCCGCCAGTGTGCGCTCGCGCCGTGCAGGTTGGCCGGGGCTGAAACCGGCTACCGGCTGATTGCAGGGGTCCGCCGGTACCCGTGTCTTTCGTCACGGGCGACGGCGACGGGCATCGGGTAGGCTTCGGGGTCAACCTTTGTGGAGACCCCACCTGATGAAGCATTCTCTCGCGCTGGCCCTCTCCATCGTCTTGTCCGGTTCGCTCGGCGCATGCGCGGATTCCGATTCGGGCAAGAGCGCCACTGCGCAATCGCCCGCGCCGGCGCCTGTCGCGACGGCGGCGACGGCGGCGAGCAATCCGTTCTTCGCCGAAAGCACGCTGCCGCTGCACTATCCGGCGTTCGACAAGATCAAGGACAGCGATTTCGCGCCAGGTTTCGACCGCGGCATGGCCGATCAGCTGCAGGAAGTGGCGGCGATCGCCAACGCGACCGACGCGCCCACGTTCGACAACACCATTCTTGCGCTGGAGAAATCCGGGCAGATCCTGCAGCGCACGTCCACCGTGTTTTTCAGCCTGGTCGGCGTCGACACCAACGACGCGCGCAAGGCCATCCAGGCCGAGTACGCGCCGAAACTGGCGGCCCATCGTGATGCGATCGCGCTGAACCCGCAGTTGTTTGCGCGTATCCAGCAGCTGTATGACACGCGCGACAAGTTGGGCCTGGACGCCGAGGGCGTGCGCCTGGTCGAGCGTTACCACACCGATTTCGTGCGTGCCGGCGCCCAGCTCTCGGCTGCCGACAAGACGCATCTGAAGGAGATCAACGGCGAGCTGGCCAAGCTCGGTACGAAGTTCAGCCAGAACGTGCTGGCCGAGGTCAACGACTCCGCCGTGGTGGTCGACACCAAGGAAGAACTGGCCGGCCTCACCGACGAGCAGATTGGCGCCGCTGCCGCGGCCGCGAAGGCGAAGGGGCTGGACGGCAAGTATGTGATTGCGCTGCTCAACACCACCGGCCAGCCGCCGGAGGCACAACTGGAAAACCGCGCGTTGCGCGAGCGACTGCACAAGGCCTCGATTGCGCGCGGCGCGCGCGGCAACCAGTACGACAACACCGCCATCGTCTCGCAGGTGCTCAAGCTGCGCGCGGAAAAGGCGAAGATGCTCGGCTACCCGACGTACGCCGCCTACGTGCTGGCCGACGAAACGGCCAAGACGCCGGAGGCGGTCAACGCCATGCTCACGCAGTTGGCGCCGCCGGCGGTGGCCAACGCCAGGCGCGAAGGCGCGGCGCTGCAGGCCATGATCGACAAGGAACAAGCGGCCAAGGGCGAAGCCAGCTTCAAGCTCGAGCCGTGGGACTGGGCGTACTACACGGAGAAGGTGCGCAAGGAAAAATACAACTTCGACGAGAGCCAGCTGAAGCCGTATTTCGAGATGAAGAACGTGCTGGAGAACGGCGTGTTCTACGCCGCCGGCCAGCTCTACGGCCTCAGTTTCAAGCAGCGCACCGATCTGCCGGTCTACAACCCGGACGTGCTGGTGTACGACGTGTTCGATGCCGACGGCAAGCAACTGGCGATCTTCCTGGCCGACATGTACGCGCGGCCGTCCAAGCGCGGTGGCGCATGGATGAACTCCTACGTCGAGCAGTCGGGATTGACCGGCAATCTGCCGGTCGTCGCCAACCACCTCAACATCACCAAGCCGACCAGTGGCCCGACCCTGCTGACCTGGGATGAAGTGACCACCGCGTTCCACGAATTCGGCCATGCGCTGCACGGCATGTTCTCGCATGTGGAATACCCGTACTTCAGCGGCACCAGCGTGCCGCGTGATTTCGTCGAGTTCCCCTCACAGGTCAACGAGATGTGGGCCGACTGGCCGAGCGTGCTGGCGCACTATGCCAAGCATTACCAGACCGGCGCGGCGATGCCCAAGGAGTTGCTGGACAAGGTACTGGCGACGTCGAAGTTCAACCAGGGCTTTGCCACTACCGAGTACCTGGGTTCGGCCATGCTGGACCAGAGCTGGCACCAGGTCGACGCCGACAAGATCCCGGCCGCCGATGGCGTGATGGCGTTCGAGGCGGCTGCGCTGAAGGCGAACGGCACTGATTACGCGCCGGTGCCGCCACGCTATCGCACGCCGTACTTCAGCCACATCATGGGCGGCTACGCGGCCGGCTATTACGCCTACATCTGGTCCGAGGTGCTGGACGCCAACACGGTGGAGTGGATCAAGA